>QCJZ01000001.1 GCA_003215695.1 Prochlorococcus sp. AG-409-J03
TATTGATCGATAAATTGGTAAATTGTTCTTCATAGAAAATAATTCTCTATCTGTCTTGACAGCATACGGATTTTCCTCAAAAAATTTCAAACCTCCTATATCTTTCCTATTAAAATATAAACTCTTATCAACCATTTGAGTCATATATTCAATAAGCTTCAATATATCGCTTTGAATAAATATCTCTCCATCTTTACTCATATATTTTGCAATTGAATTTAGTAGATTCATATTTAAAACTCTCCTTTTGACGTGTTTTCTTTTAAACCAAGGATCTGGGAATTGAATTGAAACTCTTTTCAATTGGCCACAATCTAAATTTGATAACCATTCATCTAAACTAATATTAACATTACAAAATAGAAACTTCAAATTATTCAAGCCTAATTCCATTCTTTTTTTTTCAGCTAAGCTCACAAGAGGTTCTCTTATCTCAAGCCCAACAAAATTCCAATCAGGATATTTTGTTGCTAATTCAATAAGAAATTCACCTTTTGCCGATCCAATATCTATATGAATTGGATAATGAGATTTTTTAAAAAGAACATTTTTACTTGGAAGTGATAATGGTAACTGAAAAAAACGGCTTAGAGGATTTACATGCTGTCTCACAGAATACCAACTATTATTAATAAATAATAGTTTTATATTAGCAAGTCAATTAGATTTTTCAGGGGATAGTATAAACAAAACAAGTTTTTAATTAGATTCTAAATTATCTTGTTTTATAGACAGATAATAATTAATAAGCCAATGAAGGTATTGGGTTACGATCCTAAGGATTTCTTCAAATATAGAAAATAGTTTAATCAATAAGGATACGTTAAGGTTAATAATAGATATAAATGAAATTTTTTTTGACTGAACCTCAATTCCAAATACTAGTTTGGCTCTCATATCGAATTGCGGCTACATTCGCATTTGGACTCCCATTATTTCTATTGATGTGGGCCAAAAAATCTAATGTAAGTTCTATTGAGCGACTTTTATCAATTTACTGGAAAGTTTCTAGCCTTTATGTTATCAGTCTTTTATTTCTTAGTGTTGAGAGCCAACTTGGCCAATTAATTTCATTCATTGCACCTATACTTATGGTTGGTTCTATTTGGTTTTGGAGTGATCTAAATGAAGAAATTGATGAAATGCATATTTATAAACCAATTGCTTTCACTACAAGAATTTGGCGATGGACGTTATCTTTTTGGTTCTTACTAAATACTGGACTTCATCTTTTTAGTTGGAGATGTTTAAATTCTATTAATAAGAGTTATTGTGATAGCTGGAGAGAAATTCCATTTAATTCATTTATGACAACGAAAAAGATAATAAAGTTTGTTTTAGACGGTAATTGGAGCTTAGGTTTTGCTACATTTTTTGCATATTTAGCACTAATCTTATATTTAATAGGTTTACTACAATGGTTGATTATACAATTGCCAAAGAATGGTCGTTTCGCCGGCAAATTTTAATAATGTAATAACTTTAATAATAAATTCTAATTTTTATTTATATACCTAAAACTACTTTTTCGCATCTTTTACAAATATTATGATGCTTCTGATTCTTGCTCATTTGAGTTTCATAATGCCAACATCTTTCACATTTAAAACCTCTTGCTTTTGCAATCTCAACTGAAGCAATATCATTATGCTCACTCACTAAAACTTCAGCCCAAGGCTCACCACCAATTTGCAAAGATGAAACTAAGAACCAATCTCTTAATACATCAACATTATTAGATTCACCTTGAGCCAACCATTCAATAGCACCTTGAACTTTTTCGTCAGAAATATCAACTCGTACCGATGCTTCTAATGAAGAACCTAACTTTTGATTATTTCTACAGCTTTCCAACATACGATTAATAACAGATCTGAGTTTTCTAAGTTCAATAACATGACAATTAAAACTACTATTTCGCCATGTTTTAGGGACAGTAGGCCATCCTCTTTGAAATACTGAAACTTCTTCTAAACTATAAGGAATATTCTGCCAAATGTCCTCTGCCATATGACATAAGACTGGAGCAATTAAGCCAGATATTTTCTCAATAATTAAGGACAAAACTGTCTGACAACTTCTTCTTCTAAAGTCAGATTTAGAGCTCACATACAACCTATCTTTTGCGATATCTAAGTAAAAATTAGATAGATCAACCACACAAAAATTCTGAATCGTTTGAAAAAACTTCGAGAATTCAAAATTAGAGTATGCATCTGTTATTTCATCAATCACTTCAGCTGTTCTATTTAACATCCATTTATCTAACAATGGTAAGCTAGAAATATCAATTGAATCATTTTTATAATCAAAATCATAGATATTTCCTAATAGATATCTAGACGTATTTCTAACCTTACGGTAAACATCAGAAATTTGCTTAAGTATATTCGATCCAATAGGAACATCTGCTGAGTAATCAACAGAACTAACCCAAAGTCTTAAGACATCAGCTCCATACGCAGGATCTAATTTCTTGTTTGAACCACCATTAATTATTACTGAAGGATCAATAATATTGCCTAATGATTTACTCATTTTCCTGCCATTCTCATCTAATGCAAAACCATGTGTAAGGACCTTTTTAAAAGGTGCATGTTCATTGACAGCTACCGAGGTTAATAATGAGGACTGAAACCAGCCCCGATGTTGATCAGATCCTTCCAAATATAAATCCGCTGGATACTTTAAATTGTCTTTCTTACATATGACTGAGGACCAACTTGAGCCAGAGTCAAACCAAACATCCATAGTATCAGTACCTATTTGCCATCGATCTGCCTCGTTTATATAAGATGGAGGTAATAATTGTGATATATCATATTCCCACCAAATATCTGCTCCGTGAATAGAAAACAAATCAGCTATATGAGAAATAGTTTCTTTATTTAGCAATATTTCTTTTCCATTTTTTTCATAAAATACTGGTATTGGCACTCCCCAAGTCCGTTGTCGAGAAATACACCAATCACCTCTTTCCTTGACCATAGAATCAATTCTATTTTTCCCAGATTCAGGAAGCCAAGTAACATCTTCTATTGCAGAGAGTGCTTTATCCCTAAATCCTTCTACAGAAGCGAACCATTGCTCTGTCGCTCTGAAGATAGTTGGTTGCTTAGTTCTCCAATCATAAGGATATCTGTGCTCATATGGAATTTCTTTCAGTAAAGAACCAGTATTATTTAGATCATTTATTATGAAATTATTAGCATCTTTTAATACATTTAGTCCTTCAAATTTTCCAGCATCTTTAGTCAGAAAGCCTTTTGAATCAACTGGGCAAGAAATTGGCAACTTATATTTTTTACCAGTATTGAAATCATCAACACCATGTCCTGGAGCAGTATGTACTAATCCAGTTCCTGAATCTGTTGTTATATAGTCGCCACCTAAAACGACAGGACTTCTTTTATCAAATAAAGGATGTTTATATACAATTCCCTCTAATTTTGATCCCTTGATTAATACTCTTTTTTCATAATTAATTCCTAGCTTTTGAGACACATCTTCTACAAGATCATCAGCAATAATTATCAATGATTTATCGGGACTTTGTGCAATTACATAATCTAATTTTTGGTTAACAGATATCGCTTCATTTGCTGGAATTGTCCATGGTGTAGTAGTCCAAATGACAAGTTTAACTTCTTTTACTGTCCCTTCAGAATCAATTAGATCTGAAGCTTGATTAGAAATTTCTTGAATTAGTTTTTTTGGTATTTGATCAACTTTACATCCCACATAAATACTTTTGCTTACATGACCAGCGGGGTATTCTAATTCCGCTTCGGCAAGTGCAGTTTGAGAACTTGGACTCCAATGAACTGGTTTTAAGCCTCGATAAATGTATCCTTTTAAGACCATTTCACCAAACAACTTGATTTGAGAGGCTTCAAACTTTTTATCTAAAGTTAAATATGGTTGGTCCCAATCACCCCATACTCCCCATCTTTTAAAACCATCCATTTGTTGAGAAACTTGCTTTCTTGCATAAGCAGCTGCCTTTTTTCTCAATTTGATAGGGTTTAATTCAGCTCGTTGAGTTTTATCTAAAGCTTGCAGGACTTTTAATTCAATAGGCAATCCATGGCAATCCCATCCAGGGACATAACAAACTTTTCTCCCTTGCATTATTTGAAATTTATTTATTATGTCCTTCAATACTTTGTTAAGTGCGTGCCCCATATGAAGCGTCCCATTTGCATATGGGGGACCATCATGCAAAGTAAAAGTTTCTCCAGAATTGTTTAAACCTAATTTGAAATCTATCTCGTTTTCAGCCCAAAAAGCTTGCAACTCTGGTTCTCTGAGAGTAGCATTTGCCCTCATCCCAAATTTAGTCTGTAAAAGGTTGAGAGTTTCTTTGTAAGAGGGACGATCCTTTTGAGACCTTTTATTGACATTATTCACTTGAAAAAATATTCAATAATCAACATGGTTGCATGAAGCCCTTTAACCTTATCAAGAAGTCTCTTCATTTTTCAGTTAATTCTTGATTTCTGACCTTATTTGAATCAGCTGAACCAGATTGATCAACTACTTTCTTATTTATTTCCTCTTTCAATTCTGGATGAACCCATTTTTTTTCTTTAAATGGTTTTTCAGATTTATTTGTAAAGTTTGTAAAGCTTGATAAAAAATTTAAAACGCCATTGAATAATAAAGCAAAACTTTGACCGAGCTGTTTAAAAGATTCCATACATCTCTGAAAAGATGCAATCCGCTTTTTTTCTTCCGAGCTTAATTGATACCACCTAATTTGAAAGATCTCTAACATCATTTGTCCATACAAAATTACCATGGCAATAACTAGTAGGTTTATCGAACCTCTTAAAAGATCATTTTCCACTAGAAGAAATAATCCTAAAAACAAAAAAAGTCCGCCCATCAGCCAATCTCTCGGCCTGCTTAATTCGGTAAGCATTAACGGTAAAGCCACTATCAAAAAACCAACAAAAAGAAATAAGTATCCAAAAATAGAAACAACCATATTTTTCTCAATATGAGTTTATTTTGTAGTGAGAGAGGCTGATTGAAAACTAAAAATCATCCTTAAAAAATAGAATTTCAATTGCCAGACATATAAATATGCAAATCACATTAATCTTTTTACGTTCACGAATGAAAAATAGTCTTTAAATAGCCATCAATGAGCTGCTAGAATCTTTTGACAATTGGTCAAAACCTTTGGCCCACCTGGCGGAATTGGTAGACGCGCTGGTTTTAGGTACCAGTGGCTTTATGTCGTGGGAGTTCAAGTCTCCCGGTGGGCATTTTTAATTAAGCTGTACAAGCTCAATTAATTTCAATCACATCAAGCAATGACCCAGTGCTTATCGAGGTCTGACAAAAACAAGGCAACGAAAAAACTGAAGTCATTACGCGACTGGCAAAATGAGATCCAAGAATATCTTGATCCTCCCAAGCCTTTAAACGTAACTTTGGGTCTTTTTTTTGGTGGATATTTTCTTGCAATAGTTACTGTTTGGCAGTGGTATCAAGGGAACTGGCCGTTACCAATTTTAGTTGCATTAGCTTTTTTAGCTCTTCATATGGAAGGCACCGTTATCCATGATGCCTGTCACAATGCTGCCCATCCAAATAAATGGATTAATCAATTCATGGGGCATGGGTCGGCGATATTATTAGGTTTTAGTTTCCCAGTTTTCACAAGAGTTCATCTAGAGCATCACAAATACGTTAATGACCCCAAAAACGACCCAGATCACATAGTTAGCACCTTTGGTCCTATTTGGTTAATTGCTCCAAGATTTTTTTATCATGAATATTTTTTCTTTGAACGAAAACTCTGGAGAAAGTTTGAACTAATGCAATGGGGAATTGAAAGAGGAATATTTATTTGCATAATAATTGCAGGAATTAAATATAATTTTATGAATGTTATTTATAATTTATGGTTCGGACCAGCATTAATGGTAGGAGTAACTTTAGGAATATTTTTTGATTATCTACCTCATAGACCTTTTCAATCTCGAAATAGATGGAAGAATGCAAGAGTTTATCCTAGTAAATTAATGAACTTGCTAATAATGGGACAAAATTATCATTTAGTTCATCATTTATGGCCCTCTATTCCTTGGTTTGAATACAAACCAGCTTACGAAGCTACAAAACCACTTTTAGATCAAAAAGGTTCACCTCAAAGAATGGGTATTTTTGAATCTAAAAAAGATAGTCTAAATTTTCTTTATGATGTTTTGATTGGTATTAGAAGTCACAAAGAAAGAAGAAGTAATATGAGGCCATTAGCAAGAATACTACCTAAAAACAATTGGAGAAGACAGTATATAAAATTAATTTATAAAACAAGAATCAGAACAGAAAGTCAAAGATAATTCTAATCTTTACAATATTTTGGGAACTCTAAAAAAATCACCTTCCCTATGGGGTGATTGATTGAGAATATCTTCTCTTGAGCAATTAACTTCAACTAAATCTTCTCTCATTGCATTAACCACCTCTACAGCTCTAGTAGTTGGAGGGATATTTTCAGTATCTATTTCTTGAAGTTGATCTACATACGAAAGTATTTCTTCGAGTTGCTTTGTGTAAGTTTCTATTTGATCTTCTGGAAGTTCTAAGCGAGCTAATTGGGCAACTTTACGAACATCAGATGAAGAAATTTTGGTCATTGTTATGTTAGAAAATTTTAAAGGTCTTTTGATAATGAGAAGTCAGACTTATTAGTAAAGGATCTTAGTGCTTTAGATTGAAAAATAAGTTCTTTACCATTTTGCCATTTGAATGCAATATACGAAATCCTACGTGTTATAAATTCATCCTCAAGATAGAGAAATCTATAATTTAGTAAGTAAGATGAGTGGAAAGTATATACTAAGCCAATCTCAATTCTTACAAAAGAATTTTTCTCAAGGCCATCTCATGTGGTCGCACCTGAATTAATCGGCTGTTTTTTAATTAAGCGCATATCAAGAAATAGCTCTCTTGCAGGAGCAATTATAGAAACCGAAGCATATTCTCAAGAAGAAGCATCATGCCATGGTTTCTCAGGAAGAACTCAAAGAAATAAAACCCTTTTTGGTGAACCTGGTAGTTTTTATATATACCGTTCTTATGGTATTCATAATTGCGTAAATATTGTTACTGGAAAAAAAAATTGGGCAAATGGTGTACTTCTTCGCTCCATAGCAATAAAAGGAGAAAACGAGAAAATTGCTTCTGGGCCAGGGTTATTGGCAAAAAGGTTTGAATTAAATCAGAATTTTGACAATTTATCCTTATCCCCTGCAAATGATTTTTGGTTAACAGAAGGGGAGAGTTTAAAAAAAATGGGAACTATTGTTCAGACTACAAGAATTGGCATATCTCAAGCTAAAGATATACCTTGGCGTTGGTACCTTAAAAGTAGTAGAAGTGTTAGCAAAAGGGTTAAAGGAGATCGAATTCCTCCAAAAAACAAGTGTTGGGAACCATCGGCATTTGAGAGATTATGAATAGTTGGAAACATAAGCACATTATTGACCTTTCTACGTTTTCTTTAGAGGATTACAAAACAGTTTTAGAACTAACAAAAAGATTTAAAGATGTTCATAAGTCTAGTTCTAGAAAACTTCCAGCGCTTCAAGGCAGATTAATAGCCAACTTATTTTTCGAGCCAAGTACAAGAACTAGAACTAGCTTTGAACTTGCAGCAAAAAAACTATCTGCGGATGTTCAGAATTTTTCTGTATCAACAAGTTCTCTCAGCAAAGGAGAGACTCCCTTAGACACTATTCTCACATACATCTCCATGGGGGCTGATATTTTAGTAATTAGGCATGAGTCAACAAATGTTCCTGCGGAGTTATCTCATTACATAGACATAAACAACATCAATACATCCATACTCAATGCAGGTGATGGATTTCACAGCCATCCAAGTCAAGGTCTTTTAGATTTATTTACACTGGCTACTTTCTTTAATTCAAAAGAACCATCTACTAAAAGTCTTTTGAATAAAAAGATCACAATTGTTGGAGATATTCTTCATTCTAGAGTTGCCAGATCGAACCTTTGGGCCCTAACTGCATGTGGAGCAGAGGTAACACTTTGCGGACCTCCTAGTCTGCTTCCTCAGGAATTCCTGGATTTTGTTCAAAACCCTCCGCCAGGGCAAAAATTGGATCCTGTTAAGAAGAGAGGTTCTGTTTTCATCGAAAGATCACTTAAAAATGCATTAAAAAATAGTGATGCCGTTATTACACTTCGATTACAGAAAGAGAGAATGACGCAAAATATGCTTACAGATCTTGATAGTTACTATGCACAATATGGAATAACACATGAAAGTTTAAAATGGTGTGAAAAGAAAATTCCTGTTTTACATCCTGGACCAGTCAATAGAGGAATAGAAATAAGCAGTCAATTAGTGGAAGATAATTCAATCAATCTTATAAGTAAACAAGTAGAAAATGGGATCCCAACAAGAATGGCTTTGTTGTATTTACTAGGCTTAAATAAAAATAATTAATTGCATTTATAATAGTTTCAACCCCTCTGAAAAAAGTCCATAAACTAATCCTATTCTAAACATATCAAAAACCCTTACTAGTATTATAGGTTTTTTAGACTTTAAAAAAATAAATCTAGCTCTAATTAGTATCTCCAAAAATATTAATGTAATAAATGCTCCGACAGGATCCATCAAAGCCAGTACACCATTTATCATGCCTAGGGAACTGCCTATCGAAAAACCTATTAAAAAAATTATTGCTAACAATGAATATCTCCTCCAAGGGTTTACTGCCCAATTTGCTAACCTGTCAACAATCTTTGTAGAGGACTTATATAAAAATGTTTTCTGCATTCTTGGAACCATAGGAGAAAAGATAAAGAATTAACTCAGAGTTTCTGTATTAGTTAGCTCCCTTACATAAATATAATAAATGAAAGCCCAAATAAAGCAAAAAAAATAATTTATTTTTATCCAAGATATAAAAATAATTTTGCCTTATAAGATGCAATATCAAAATAATCTAAAATTTTAAAATATCTTTAATAGATCTATTTGATATAAAATAAAAGCATCATGAATAATCTGACTTCTTTATCTAGAAAAAAAATATTAGTTGCTGTCACAGGAAGTATTGCAGCTATTAAGACTCCTCTTTTAGTTAGCCGCCTAATTAAAGCTGGGGCAGAGGTAAAGTGCGTCGTAACGCAAAGTGCTTCAAGATTAGTTAGTCCCTTATCACTATCAACTTTAAGCAGAAATAAATGTTATCAAGATAAAGATCAATGGGATGAATCTCAAACCAAGCCTTTGCATATTGCTTTAGCTGAATGGGCAGAGCTAATTATTGTTGCCCCCATGAGTGCCACATCTTTATCCAAATTCAGTAGTGGCAATGCTGATGGACTTTTAGCGAGCATTCTCTTAGCTAGTCAATCTCAAATAGTTGTTGCTGCTGCAATGAACACATCAATGTGGGAAAATCAATCAGTAAAAAAGAATTGGAATTACGTAAAGAGTCTTGACCAAATTATTAGTCTTGAACCGAGTGAAGGACTTTTAGCTTGCGATAGAGTTGGTGATGGGAAAATGGTCAACCTAGACATTATTGAATTAGCCTCTGAGAGTGCATTTATTTTTAATGAAGAAAATAAATTTCTTACCAAAGATTTAAAAGGCTTAAGATTTCTCGTATCAGCTGGTCCCACCGTCGAAGATCTAGATGCAGCAAGACAATTAACAAATCGAAGCAGTGGAAGAATGGGAGTTTTGATAGCTCAAGCGGCAAAGTTAAGAGGTGCAGATGTCGATTTAGTGCATGGTCCAATCAGTTTTGAAGAAGATCTTCTTGAGGGACTTAATACTTATCCAGTCAGGAGCTCGGATGAAATGGGATCAAAAATTGATGATTTGCAACCATCTGCTCAAGTTATTGTTATGGCTGCAGCAGTATCAGATTTCAAGAAAAATAGTCCAAGCGAAAAAAAAATCTCTAAAGAATTTTTTGTAAAATCCATTTTTGATGGTTTAGAAATGACCACGGACCTCCTTAAAAACCAAACGCAAAAGAAATTAGAAAATCAAATTTTTCTAGGTTTTGCTGCTGAAACAGGAAGTGATAATGAAATCATTAAAAAGGCAGAGAAAAAAAGGGTCCTAAAAGGTTGTGACCTGCTCATGGCCAATCCTATAGATAGACCTGGGCAAGGATTTGATAAAAATTTCAACAGTGGCTTTTTGCTAGGTCCCAAAAAAATGGTCAAAAACTTATCTTTCTCAACAAAACTTTCAATATCCCATCAACTTTTAGATGAAATTCGAAATCTCAAATCGTAAATTTATAAATATTTTGCATATTTGTTTTTTCTCAAAAATTAGAGCATACACACCGAGAAAGACTGCGGAGAAAGGGTTTCAAAGGAAATGGGAGTAATAAATCCAACTAACCAAAAGCTACGGCTTGTATAGAGCTAGCAAATGCTTGTGAAAAGAAGTATTTGACGCCTGTATTATCCCAACTGAATTAATTGGGCGGTTTCGACCGCAGTCATCTAGCCCTCTCATGCGATTTCGTCCTCTGCTGGCTTTGATGCTGGCTTTTTGTCTCACCTTTACAACTCTCCCATCAAGCGCATCTGCAGCTTTAAAAGGGCGCGAGCAAGGCAATGCTCGTTTTGGCAACGTTGTTAATACTGGCCAAGCTGATGCTTGCACTGTTTTACCAGCTGGTTCAACGGGTTCTATTAATGCTGATGGTCAATTTAAGAGCTTGTGCCTTCAGCCAACTGAAGTTTCAGTAAAACTTCCAGGTAACAAGCGAAATAAATCTGATTTTGCAATAGCAAAAATTATCAGTCCTCGCTTCAATACAAGTCTTGATGAAGTTTACGGAGATCTTTCAGGAGGTAAATTCACTGAAAAAGGTGGTATTGACTTCTCTCTAATTACAGTTCTCGCTCCAAATGGAGAAGAATTTCCTTTTGCTTTCTCAGTTAAAGAGATGGTTGCTGAATCCAAAAAAGGAAAATCAATTGAACCAGGAGCTGAATTCTCAGGTCCAACTACTACTCCAAGTTATAGATCTGCGGACTTTCTTGATCCAAAGAGTCGAGCCAAATCAACTGGTGTTGAATATGCTCAAGCTCTCATTGCTCGTGGTGGTGATGATGAAGATCTTGCGAGAGAAAATGTTAAAGATGATCTTGGCGGTAAAGGTGAAATAACACTTACTGTCGATAGTGTTGATGCTGACACTGAAGAATTTGGAGGCCAATTTGTTGCCATCCAACCTTCAGATAATGACCTTGGATCAAAAGATCCTGTTGATATCAAAATCAAAGGTATCTTCTATGGTCGCAAATCCTAAAAAATAATCATCTTAATCAAATAAAAAAAGAGGGGTAAAACCCTCTTTTTTTTTTGCTGAATTTAATAAAAACAATTTTCCAATATGGGCCCTTTATCTGGGAGAATTTCCCGGGTTACTTCAAGGGAAAATGACTAGCAAGCAAAATTCTGATAGAAATCTCGAAGGTTTAATCAAACCGTATGGTGGAAAACTTATAAACCTTATGGCATCTGATCAAGAAGCAAAAGAGTTAAAAAAAAATTCTTTTAAAACTATAAATTGTTCGGATAGGAATGCTTGTGATGTTGAACTTCTTTTAATAGGTGCTTTTTCTCCTTTGAATGGGTTTATGAGTGAGAAAAATTACGACTCGGTTGTTAAACAAAATCGAATCGAATCAGGTTTGCTTTTTGGTTTACCAATTGTGATGGATACAGATAGAGAAGATATAAAACCTGGAGATTCAGTTTTACTCAATTACAAAAATCAAGAACTAGCAATCTTGGAAGTACAAGAAAAATGGATACCGGACAAGGTGATTGAGGCCAAATATTGCTATGGAACAACTTCTTTGGAGCACCCTGCGGTACGAATGATCTCTATGGAGAGGAAAAAATATTATTTGGGAGGTCCCATAAAAGGTCTAGAATTACCTAAGAGAGTTTTCACTTGCCAAACTCCATCTCAAGTAAGAGAGAACCTTCCCTCTGGAAAAGATGTAGTTGCATTTCAGTGCAGGAATCCAATTCACAGAGCACATTATGAGCTTTTCACAAGAGCATTAGAAGCCAAAAATGTAAGCAAAAATAGTGTTGTTCTTGTTCACCCAACTTGTGGGCCAACACAAGAAGATGACATCCCTGGATCAGTAAGATTTCAAACTTATGAAAAACTTGCCTCTGAAGTTAACAACCCAAAAATCAGGTGGTCATATCTCCCTTATTCGATGCATATGGCCGGCCCAAGAGAGGCTCTTCAACATATGATTATCAGAAGAAATTACGGATGTACTCATTTCATTATTGGAAGAGATATGGCCGGATGTAAGTCCTCTATCAGTGGAGAAGACTTTTATGGTCCATATGATGCTCAGAATTTTGCTAACGAGTGCTGCAAAGAATTAGAGATGCAAACAGTTCCGTCTTTGAATCTTGTATTTACAGAAGAGGAAGGTTATGTAACTGCCGATTATGCAAAAGAAAAAGGATTACACATAAAAAAATTAAGCGGCACTCAATTCAGAAAAATGCTTAGAAGTGGAGAAGAAATTCCAGAATGGTTTGCATTTAAAAGCGTCGTTGATGTACTAAGAGCCGCATAGTTGGACCAAATCCTATTAAACTCTAAAAAGATTTAAAAGAACATTGAACAAACGTTGGAGAAACATTGGTCTTTATGTCCTAATTGTTGTAGTTGTGATTTTTGTTGGAAGTGCTTTTTTCGATAAGCCAAGTCCAACAAAAGCCACTAGGTCACTTAGATATAGTGACTTCATAGAAGCTGTACAAGAAAAACAAGTCAGCAGAGTACTCATATCTCCAGATAAAGGTACGGCTCAAATTGTTGAAAGTGACGGAAACAGAGCTCTAGTTAATTTGGCCCCTGATCAAGAATTACTTAAACTATTAACAGATAATGAAGTTGATATTGCTGTACAACCAACTACTCAAGCAAACCCTCTTCAGCAAGCTGCAAGTAGCCTGATTTTCCCGATACTTTTATTGGGAGGTCTATTTTTTCTTTTCAGAAGAGCTGGCTCTGGCGGTGGTGGAAATCCAGCAATGAGTTTTGGAAAGAGTAAAGCAAGGCTTCAAATGGAGCCTGAAACTAAGATAACTTTTGGCGATGTTGCAGGAATTGAAGGAGCAAAGCTTGAACTTACTGAAGTGGTTGATTTCCTTAAAAACCCTGATCGCTTTACAGCTGTTGGTGCAAAAATTCCTAAAGGTGTTTTATTAGTTGGTCCTCCTGGTACAGGTAAAACTTTGCTTGCGAAAGCAGTAGCAGGTGAAGCGTCAGTCCCTTTCTTTTCTATATCTGGATCTGAGTTTGTGGAAATGTTTGTTGGAGTTGGTGCAAGCCGAGTAAGAGATCTTTTTGAGCAAGCCAAAAAGAACGCCCCCTGCATAGTTTTTATTGATGAAATAGATGCTGTAGGTCGTCAGCGTGGAGCTGGCCTTGGTGGAGGTAATGATGAAAGAGAACAAACACTCAACCAGCTCCTAACAGAAATGGATGGTTTTGAGGGGAACTCAGGAATAATTATTGTTGCTGCAACTAACCGACCTGATGTGCTCGACTCAGCACTAATGCGACCAGGAAGATTCGACAGGCAAGTTACTGTTGATAGACCTGATTACACAGGGAGATTGCAAATACTTAAAGTGCATGCAAGAAGTAAAACTCTTTCAAAGGGAGTTGACCTTGATCAAGTAGCAAGAAGAACTCCTGGTTTTACTGGAGCAGATTTAGCAAATCTATTGAATGAAGCTGCGATATTAGCTGCCAGAAGAGAGTTGACAGAAGTCAGCAATGAAGAAATAGGTGATGCAATTGAAAGAATTATGGTTGGTCCTGAGAAGAAAGACACGGTCATTAGTGAAAAGCGTAAAAGGCTAGTTGCATATCATGAGGCTGGCCATGCCGTAGTTGGAGCTGTAATGCCAGATTATGACCCAGTACAAAAGATCTCGATCATTCCAAGAGGTCAGGCTGGTGGATTAACCTTTTTCACTCCTAGTGAAGAAAGAATGGAATCTGGTCTTTATTCAAGGTCTTACCTCCAAAATCAAATGGCTGTTGCACTAGGAGGCAGAGTTGCAGAGGAAATAATTTACGGTGAAGATGAAGTAACTACTGGAGCATCAAATGATTTAAAGCAAGTTGCATCAGTAGCAAGGCAAATGATTACTAAATTTGGAATGAGTGACAAGTTAGGACCTGTAGCTCTGGGACGCTCACAAGGTGGAATGTTCCTCGGCAGAGACATCTCTTCAGAAAGAGATTTTTCTGAAGATACAGCTGCAACTATTGACTCAGAAGTCTCAATTCTTGTTGAAATTGCATACGAAAGAGCAAAAAAGGCTTTAAATGATAACCGAGAAGTCCTTGAAGAGTTAACAGCAATGCTCATGGAAACTGAAACCGTTGATTCTCTAGAATTCCAGGATTTATTAATTCGCCATGAAGTTAAAGTTGCTGAGTATGCTTAACCTAAAAATATAATTTAGTTTTTGGAAGTTAAGCAAAATAATTTAATAAAACGTCTTAAGATACAACCCCTTATAGTTGTAATTAGGCTCGAACATCAATTTTTCAACGTCTCGCAGAAACGAGAAAACTTACTTTTAAAAATTGAAAAACTCTCTAATTATGGTATAAAAAATATTGAAATAGGATGGGATTCAAATCCGGAATGGATAAATCTAATATTAGAAATAAAAAATAAATTTAAGTCAATTAATATTGGTGTTGCATCAATTACATCAAAACAATCTTTAGACTCAATTCTTTCATTAGATCTAAATTATTCTATGAGCTCAGTTTTTAATAAAGATATTCATCTCGAAGCGATTAAATATAATCAATTAGTTATTCCAGGAATATCCAATTTTGAAAATTTCAAAGAGGCTATCAATCTAGGATATAAAATAATAAAAGTCTTTCCTGCATCAAAATTAGGAATTAACTTTGTTGATAATTTAAGAGAATTAACAAAGAAAGATATTTTTTTTATTGGTGCGGGGGGAATTAAAAGTAAAAACATCAAAGAATTACTAACAAATAGCTATGACGCGTTGATCATTGGGAGAGAATTAAGAAATCAAATACCTGATAAATATTTAAAGATGTGGCTAATAGACAATTAGTATAGATTCCAAAAACCAATATTGAATTCTTTACTGGGCGAATTAACTTAAACAATTAATGATCTGAATAATAGTTCCCACATTGGCCTTTTTGCCTAAGCAAATGATCAGCTAAAACTAGCGCAACCATTGCCTCAACCATTGGAACTGCTCTTGGCAAAACACAAGGATCATGCCTTCCTGTTGCCTTTAGAGTTGTTGCATTGCCATCTTCATCAATAGTCTTTTGACTTTTCCTAATAGTTGCTGTTGGTTTAAAGCCAACTCTCAGAACTATATCCTCACCATTACTTATTCCACCTTGAATTCCTCCTGAATTATTTGTGGCAGTTTTCAATTGATCAGTATCCGATGGTAAAAAAGCATCATTATGCTCACTTCCTTTCAAATAAGTACCTCCAAAACCAGATCCAACCTCAAAACCTTTAGTAGCGGGCAAAGACATTAGTGCCTTTGCCAAATCAGCCTCTAATTTATCAAAAACAGGCATGCCAAGTCCTACTGGCGGATTGCGAACAACACATTCTATTACTCCGCCACATGAATCTCCCTCTTTACCAAAAGCTTCAACTCTCTGAATCATTAAATCTGCAGCTGATTGATTTGGACATCGAACAATATTTTGCTCAATCTCATCAAAAGTAACTTGATTAGGATAGATCTCGGCTTCGATATCGTGAATTCTCTTTACCCAAGCAAGTACTTCCGTATTAGAAAACTGATTGAGGAGTTGCTTTGCAACAGAACCAGCAGCGACTCTACCTATCGTCTCTCTGGCTGATGCCCGCCCACCTCCACTTAAAGCCTGAATTCCATATTTTTTTTGATAGGTTGCATCAGCATGAGATGGTCTAAACGTTTTTTTAATTTCAGAATAATCTTGAGGTCGATGATCTTTATTTCTTACAACCATGGCAATCGGCGTTCCTAAGGTTTTGTTCCCTAAAAGACCACTAAGAATTTCAACTTCATCACTTTCGTTTCTAGGAGTAGTAATTTTGCTTTGTCCTGGCCTCCTGCGATTGAGATCATTTTGTATTTCATGGATATTAAGCTCCAACCTTGGTGGACATCCATCAATAATTACACCAACACCACCACCGTGAGATTCACCAAAGGTGCTGATACTAAAAAGTTTCCCGAAACTACTTCCCATAAATAAACCTATATACAAAATATTAATGAATACATGCTACAAAACAAACCAATTAATCAATATATAAAACTAAACAAGCAAAAAAAAAGCCCTCTTTTAGAGGGCTTTCAAAAAATCAAGTTAAAGACTTAACCGATTGCAGGTGCAACAAGAGCTACAGAAGTAGACTCAGCAGCTGCTAGGTCAAGTGGGAAGTTGTGAGCATTACGCTCGTGCATTACTTCCATACCAAGGTTTGCACGGTTAAGTACGTCACCCCAGGTTGGTACAACCTTGCCTGAAGTATCAACTACAGACTGGTTGAAGTTGAAGCCGTTCAAGTTGAAAGCCATGGTGCAGATGCCCATAGATGTCAACCAAACACAAATCACTGGCCATGAAGCCAAGAAGAAGTGAAGGCTGCGGCTGTTGTTGAAGCTTGCATATTGGAAGATCAAACGACCGAAGTAGCCATGAGCTGCAACGATGTTGTATGTCTCTTCTTCTTGTCCAAACTTGTAACCATAGTTCTGTGAATCAAGGCCTGTGGTCTCACGGATAAGTGATGAAGTAACCAAAGAACCGTGCATTGCAGAGAACAAAGCGCCACCAAACATACCTGCTACACCAGCCATATGGAATGGGTGCATCAAGATGTTGTGCTCAGCCTGGAAAACGAACATGAAGTTGAATGTTCCAGAGATTCCTAGAGGCATACCATCAGAGAATGAACCCTGACCGAATGGGTAAACAAGGAATACAGCGAAAGCTGCTGATACAGGAGCTGAGTAAGCAACACAGATCCATGGGCGCATACCTAAACGGTATGAAAGCTCCCACTGACGTCCCATGTATGCAGAGATACCAATGAGGAAGTGGAAGATTACAAGCTGGTAAGGGCCACCGTTATATAGCCACTCATCAAGAGTTGCTGCTTCCCAGATTGGGTAGAAGTGAAGGCCAATAGCGTTACTTGAAGGAACAACAGCACCAGAAATGATGTTGTTTCCATACATGAATGAACCAGCTACTGGCTCACGGATACCGTCGATATCAACTGGAGGAGCAGCGATAAATGCAACGATAAAACAAGTTGTTGCCGCAAGAAGGCAAGGGATCATCAATACACCGAACCAACCGACATAGATACGGTTGTTGGTAGAAGTAACCCACTCGCAGAATTGTGGCCAACCTTTGAGCAACGAAGAACGCTGCTGCTGAATGGTGGTCATGAGGACGAATGTAAATGTCCCTTATGGGACGAGTAAATAAGAGCAGCTAATTAGACTGCCAGTTGAGATATTAATAGAGAATGATCCCTTTCGTGGGCAATATGTAGGACAATTTATGAAGAAAATCTATAAGTAGATTTCAAAGCCGACCTAAGCGGTCTTAAGATTATTTTAAGATTTAGCCTTTGAGGTCGCGAATTGGTTTTAATCAAGTGGCTAATTAATGGGCGCAGACTTGAAGAGAGAGTTCCTTTGTGTGATGCACGTCACAGAAAATATGAATTGGAAGCGCAAGGAGCAGTGGTTTATTGGAGCGAGAGAACTTACTTCTGATGGACTAAATCAATCAATGATTTTTTCCATTCTTTTTGAAAATCCCATAATTCTCTTTTTGTAAAGCTCATAGCGATATTTTTTTCCGCATACGCTGCTTCATTTATAAAAACAGGAATATAAAGTTCATCTTCTTCAAACCTAATTATTTCACCATTCAACTTACAAAACAATTCATCGTTTTTCTTTAATTCCTGCCAATCTTTTGATTGCCTTAGAGGATGCACATATCCATCAATATTTCCTTCTTCATCTCGAGGGAAATCTATGCTTTTAATATGCCTGTGAATTATCAACTTATCAGGAAAAAAAAACTTTAAGTTCTTAACTTGATGAATTTGTTCCATCAAAGTCTCAAGAATCAATTTTGTTTGTAAAATGATTCTCGAATTCAAAAGACCCTGACCAATCGGTCCAATCTCCACAACAAGGCCACAAGGCCAAGATTCAACTAAAAAACCTGTTTGTTCTTGATCAGATTCGTGAAGATATATGGGTAAACCTAATTGATTTTGAATTAAAGAAGCCAAAGCTAAATCTGCATCTCTTCTCCCATAAACAACCAAACAACTACCCATAGAGGCGGTAGTAGTATGAAAATCTAATGCTATTTGACAGGGGTTTTCTCCTTTGTCTCCATAAAGATTAACTAACTCACTTGCTCGTCTTTCTTCAAAACTTGAAGAGTTCGTAAATAAAAATGATTCTTCTTTGAAACTACGATTCAAATCATGATGAATGTATCTTTTCCCGGCCTTTTGAGCCTCAGGATTTCCAATTACCTTAAAGGTTTTCAGACCGTGATTATTTATTAAAAACGATGATTTTTCCCATTCATCAAAAAGCCAAATACCATTTATTTCATTACCATGCGTACCAGCCACCAGAAGTACTTGTAGCTGCTTCATTAATCAATAAACACATAGATAACAATAATCTTAAAAGAAATTCATGGCCATACCACCAATATTTGTAAAAGCAGCGCAAGATATATGGGGTTTTGAATGGAAAATATTAATGAATGGTCTTGCACCATCAGATTCAAATGGAAACTACAAGAGACCAATAAATATTCAACAACAAATTCAAATCCCGACCAAAGAAGATTTAAAGAATAGAACGTCAAATCAAATGCCAGGTTTGATTATTGGAAAAAGTTGTCCTTGGGCACATAGAGCATGGATAATTCACGAGATCAAAGGATTAAAGAAATCTATCAATCTTCACATTGCACACGCAGACAGTGAGGGAGGAAGATGGAGATTAGATCCACCAATAAAAGGATGTAAAACCCTTCAAGAGCTTTATCTGAAATGCGGAAATTATCAATCAAGAAGAGCAACAGTACCAATGCTTTTCGATCCAGGTAAAGAGCGGGAATCAAAACTAAGAATTATAAACAATGAAAGCGCTGAGCTTGTCGAAATATTAAATAACTGGCCTATATACAATCAGGAAATAGATCTTAACCCAAGCAAATATCAAAAACAAATAATTAACTGGCAGAATCTAATTCAGGAAAATATTAATAATGGAGTTTATAAATGTGGATTTGCTAGAAACCAAAAAGCTTATGAAAAAGCTTCTAAAAATTTGTTCTCAACTCTAAATATTATAGAAAAACATCTTCAATCAAATGGTCCTTGGCTTTGTGGAAAAAATCTTTCAATTGCTGATATAAGACTTTTCCCTACCCTTATTAGATGGGAAGCAATTTATTACCCACTATTTAAATGTAGTAACAAACCAATTAAATCTTTTCCACATATAATTAAATGGAGAAAAAAGATTTTTAATATGTACAATATAAAAAAAACATGTGACGTTGATACTTGGAGAAAAGATTATTTTGGGGCTTTATTTCCTTTAAATCCAAGTGGTATTATTCCTCAAGGAGAAGATATTACATCAACTATCAACAATTAATTATCAACTATGAAAGAAAAAAATTCTTATTTTACATCCTCAAATCCTATTAAAGGAGTCTATGGTGATTTCATAGTTACTTCTAATGATAAAAAAGAAGTTCTATTTTACCGATTATCAATACTTTTCTGTGGATTATTTTTTTCAATAGGAATAGTTCAATGGTTTTTCAATGGATCTCATCAAATATGGATTTGGCTATTATGCATGACAATAAGTATAGGTTTAAGTCTTAAATGGATACATATTTATTTAAGACCTTTACATCAAGCACTAACAATTTTCTGGGTACTCGGTTGTATAGGATTATTGATACTTTTATATCATTTTGGAGTGAAAAATCTAATGTATGGTCTGAGAGAAAATCCAAAATCGATATTACTTATCGGTCCACTTTTTGCTTCTTTAACTGGGATAGGTTTCAAAGAGTTTTTTTGTTTCAGAAGAATTGAGGCAATAGGGATAACGATTTTTATTCCAATTTCTTTAATTGGATATTTAACTGAATTAGCTAATGAAAGTTTTACTTTTGCAACTCTAGTTGTGTCGTCCTTGCTATTGCTATCCATGGGAATAAGGAAATTCAACCTACCAGCAGAAGCTGATATAGGAGATAAAAGCGTTTTTGAGTATTTAGAAAGCCAAAGAAAGCTAAAAGCATCTGATGCTTGAATAAATCAACCAATTATCAATTCAAAAGAGAAAACGGACACATAGATCTTTTTTCTAGGTCTTAAGTCAGGAAATGGTGAGGAAATCCAACCAAATTTACAAACCACGTGCAATATTCGTCTGTCATAATTATTGTGTTATTCAAATGATCCTGCTCTTTAAAAGACTCCATGAAAACTATTGACGAGCATATTAAAAAGGATGAATCTGAGATCCAAGAAGCAAAGGCTCAGGGGAATGAATCCAAGCTCCATCATCTAGAAGATGAACTTAATTCGCTCAAAGAATACAAAGAGCATCATCCTGAAGACAAGCATGACCCAAATGCCCTAGAACTTTTCTGCGACGCCAACCCTGATGAACCAGAGTGCTTGGTATACGATGATTAAAAGTTAAAAACAATCAATAGAATAGAAAAAGGGAGGTTATAACCTCCCTTTATTTTTTGTTCTATTAGATCCTATTAATAATCCATATTAAAATCCGAAGGACTTCCAGTTAAAGAGCAGATAACTGCCTCCTCATTTTTCATTTGACGTACTTCAGCGATTGGTCTACCCATTTTCTTTAAAACATTAATATCTTGATCAGTCTGGCAGCGAGCAATAATTTCCCCTTGTCCATCAAAACAACTGTAAAAATCCATAATTTTAATAAATCTCTTTAGTTATGACCAAAAATTATCTGTAAGACAAGTAGGTATCATTCACTCATAACAATTAATTAATATCAAGTTCCTTCCAAATAGAACTCAACAAATCATTCAGACCAAATTTCGTTACTGCAGAAATTATATGTACCTTTTTCATAGTTAGTTTTTCAATTTTATTTCGGAGTTTTTTAATTTCATTCTCATTTAATAGTTCTTTTTTATTTAGAACAAAAATTCTAGGCCTAGAAATCAAACCATGACCGTAAGAAGTTAATTCCTCATTAATGGTTTTGAAATCATTTATCGGGTCGGTTGATGCTGAGTCAATTAAATGAAGCAAAACCTTTGTTCGCTCAATATGCCGAAGAAAATCATGCCCTAATCCAATCCCTTTTGAGGCTCCAGAAATCAAACCAGGAATATCTGCAAAAACTGTTCCATCTCCTGAGGGTCTTCTTACTACTCCGAGATTAGGAATTAACGTTGTAAATGGATAATCAGCAATCTTTGGTCTTGCAGAGGAAAGTACAGAAATCAAAGTACTTTTGCCTGCATTGGGCAAACCAATAATTCCTACTTCTGCTAGAAGTTTTAATTCCAATTGCAATGACCATTCTTCACCTACTTTCCCTTCAGTAAATTTTTCTGGAGCTCTATTGCTATTTGATAAATAGCGAGCGTTCCCGAAACCTCCTTTCCCGCCAAACGCGACAATAAGTTGTTGGCCTTTATAAATTAAATCTCCAAGAATAATATTTGTAGGGAGATGTCTTACCTCTGTTCCGCATGGAACTTTAAGTACAGTGTCTTTTCCTGATGCGCCAGTGCATTTATTGGGACCACCTCGTTGGCCATTCTCGGCAGAAATTAATTTCTGAAATTTGAAATCCAAAAGAGTTTGTAAATTATCATCAGCTTCTAAAACAACATTTCCTCCTTGTCCTCCATCTCCTCCCGCAGGACCACCTGCTGGAACATATTTTTCTCTTCTAAAAGCAGAAATGCCATCTCCACCTGAACCTGCTTTGACATCAATAATAGCCTGATCAATAAATTGCATTTAGAAATATCTTTAATCAATTAATTAAATAATAATTCTTACATTCATACTTGCTAAATTAAAGAACTAAAAACACTGTTTATAACTTTCACCTCAATTTCAATCAACAATCCACACAACACTACATCCAGGGCCGCCATCATGAGGTTCAGCATCGGCTACTTTTTCAATATATGAAAGTGAATTGAACCATTTCCTCAAACCTTTTTTCAGTTTTCCAGAACCAATTCCATGAATAACCCATAAAGCTCCGGAACAATGTCTCAATTTTTCTTCAATCACCCCCTCGGCTTCATGCACGCGTAACCCTCTTACATCTAAAGTATTTTTTTTAGTACGTACTAAAGATAAATTCTTTCTTACCTGCGAAGTTTTTACTTGCACACTTGGATTGATTTCGGCCTTTTGACCATCAAGACTTTCTACTTCAGTTAAACTGACTTTGCTTCGAAATACCCCACACAATACTGTTAATCGCATTCCATCATCTGAGAAAGAAATTATTTCACCTGCTTTACCTATAGAAGACAATCTAACTTTGTCTCCAATTTTGGGAACCCAGCCAGGCACATGCTGAACCCGCCTATCGCTTCGATATCCCTTCTCCATTTGCCGAAATCGTTTGCCAGCAATTCTTGCTGTTTCACCACTAGCATTTTGATCGCGCAAACGTTTAATCAAATGTCTAACTTCTTTTTGACCTTCTCGAATTGATGACTCTAGTTTGAACCTTCCTTGTTCATTAAATTTCTCCGTTTGTTGACGTTGTTTCTGCCAACTATCAAGTAATTCTTCATGTAATAATTCAGTTTTTGCCAATAAAGCCGCGGCATCTTCAGCTGCTGATTGTTGCCGCTCACGTTGTTTTTCTAAGCCTTTAATGACTTGATTGACATTATTAGCACTTGCGGGATTAATAAACTCTTGAGCACGTTTTATCACTTCCGAATCAAGACCAAGTCTTTTTGAAATCTCAATTGCATTACTCCTACCAGGAATACCCCATTGCAAATGAAAGGTTGGTTTTATTGTTTCACTATCAAAAGAAACTGAAGCATTTTCAAATCTTGAATCACTATATTTCATTGCTTTTAATTCTCCAAAATGAGTAGTAGCAATAGTTAGTCGTGCTCTATCCGCCATTATCTTTAACAGAGCCATAGCCAAAGCTGTACCTTCAGAGGGATCAGTTCCTGCTCCAACTTCATCTAAAAGAACGAGAGTCGTACCACGAGAAGAAGCTATAGCATCAAGTATTCGACTTATACGAAGAATATGTCCACTAAATGTAGATAAATTTTGCTGTAATGACTGCTCATCACCAATATCAGCTAAAACATTTTTACACCAGGGTAATCTTGGTGAGCCAGTACATGGTAAAAGTATTCCTGCTTTTGCCATTAAAACTGCTAGACCTATACTTTTCAACGCAACTGTTTTGCCGCCAGTATTAGGACCTGTAATTGCAACAACTTTTAAATCAGACGGAACATCAAAACTAGTTGGAACTACTGTATTTTTTTTCTCATGGAAATCAGTCCATACTAATAAAGGATGACGAAAATCTTTAATCTCAAATAGTGTATTTTCCTTGTCATCAAGAATTGCTGGCACCCCGTTAAGCCATTTAGAGTAACGTGCTCGTGACAATGCAAACTCAATCTGTAAAAGAATCTCTCCTAAATGAGCTATTACATCGGCATTAAAACCAACCTCTTTACTCCAATTAGCTAAAAGTCTCCTCTCTTCATCTGAGATTTCAGAATCTATTTTAGCCAAACGATTCCCTATTGATATGACAACTTGTGGCTCGACATAGATCGTATTTCCGGAAGCGGAACTATCATGAACCATTCCCTTAATCTGATCGGAAGTCCCAGCTTTAAATGCTAAAACAGGTCTTCCATACCTCTCTGAAATAATATTATCTTGAAGTAATCCACCATATTTTCGGATCATATCTTGAAGAATATCTTTTCTTTGAAGACGTACCGAATTCCTATGGCGTCGTAATTCAGAAAGTTTTGGACTAGCACGATCCGCTATTCGCCCACCTTCATCCAGGCCAAATTCAAGTAGTTTTTGCAAATCAGGCAAAGTTGCAACGTCTTTTAGTAATTCAGAGAGTCGTGGACGTATTAATTGATCAAATATTAGTTTTCGTAATTTTCTAGCAGCTCTTAAAGTATCAGCAACTTTTAATAAATCCTCACCTATTGCGACACCACCTTTGGAGCATATCAAAAGAATATTTTCCAAATCATGAACACCTTCAAAAGATATTCCTCCATCAAGAGAAATATCTAATGATCCAATTTCTAACGTTTGGGACAATAGCTCATGGCTAAGAGATATATCTAATGGCAAATCAAAGCTTTTACATTTATCACGACCTTGTTGGGTAACCGCGAATGTAGACAAATGATTACAAACAGTTGGCCATTCAAGTAACTCCAAAGACTCTAAAATTATTTGTGTTTTTTCAAAATCATCATGATTTATTGTAAATCCCATTTGTCTACCTGAATTCTATTGATTTGTTGGAATTCCTGTTGATGGGTGATAAAGCATTTCCAACCAATTACCTTCTGTATCTTTCAAGTAAAAAGAAGAAGTTCCATCTCGATGATCATGCAAAGCGCCAACCTGTACACCTTGATTTTTTAGAGAAGAATGAATTCTTTTTATTTCATTCTTATTAGTGAAGTGAAATGCAAAATGTGGACCAGCCGCTTTATAGCTCGGACCGAGCAAAGCTAGACCATCTTTATTCTCTTCTGTCTCTAAATAACACCAATCAGGATCATCCCAAACAAGTTTCATTCCCAATCTTATATAAAAACTTTTAGCCCTATCAACATCATCCACTCGTATAGCTACATGGCCGAGGCGATGAACTCTTTCAATATTTAAATCAGACTGTTTTTCTAGCATGACTTTTAATTGAAATTTTAAATAATATCCCGAATTAACTCTATTGTTCTTTTAACCATCCTGCGGCATCACACGCATGATATGTAAGGATCAGATTTGCCCCAGCTCTTTTAAAACTCAATAAAGTTTCTAGCACAATTGCCTTTTCATCTATCCAGCCTTTTTCCGCAGCGGCTTTGACCATTGAATACTCTCCACTCACGTTATAAGCAGCAATTGGTAATTCTGATTCTTCTCTTAAACGATAAATAATATCCAAGTAAGCCAAGCCTGGTTTAACCATTAGGATGTCAGACCCCTCTTGTTCGTCAAGTTGAGCTTCTGTTATGGCTTCTCTAGCATTCGCTGGATCCATCTGATAAGTGTTTTTATTTTTCGGGATAGGCTTATTTGATAATGATCTAGGAGCAGAATCCAAAGCTTCTCTAAAAGGTCCGTAATAAGCAGATGAATATTTTGCTGTATAACTGATTATGCCTACATGCTCAAACCCTTCATCATCTAAGGCTTCTCTTATGGCTCCTACTCTTCCATCCATCATGTCACTTGGACCAATTAAATCTGCTCCAGATTGTGCTTGAACAATAGCTTGTTTACACAAATAATCAATGGTTTCATCATTTAAAATTATTCCTTGATTACTAACTATTCCATCATGACCATCACAAGAATAAGGATCTAAAGCGACATCAGTCATCACACACATATCAGGTATCTCTTCTTTCAACCTTTTAATAGATCTTGGGATTAAACCATTTTCATTAAAACACTCAGCTCCATCTTCTGTTTTTTGCTCGTCTGGAACTTTTGGGAAAAGAACGACACATCTAATACCTAGATTCCAAGCACGCTTAACTTCATCAACTAATCCATCCATTGGCCAACGGAAGGAACCAGGCATCGCTGCTATTTCTTGAATATCTGAGCCTTCATGAACAAAAAGAGGATAAATAAAATCAGAGGCAGAAACACTATGCTCTCTAACCATATCTCTTAAAGAATTTGTTCTACGAAGACGGCGGGGACGATAAGTAAGATCCATATTAATCAATAGAGATGACTGTTTAAGAGATAACTACATTTTACTAACATAAGTCCTAGCCTGATCGACCCAACTGAAACGAGGTTCATCTATTCGAACAGATCTAAGCTTTTCAATAAGTCTCAACTCATCGTCTGACCACTTTTCAGGAAACTTCAATTTTAAAGTAAAGAACAAATCTCCTCTGGCATCTAAGTTATCTAATCCTTGACCTTCCAATTTCAACTTTTGGTCAGGCAAGCTTCCAAAGGGTATTGATAAATATATATCTCCTTGTGGAGAGGGAACCGAAATATTTGCTCCAAGAGCTAATTCATCTAAAGAAATAGGTAAATCTGCATAAACATCTAAACCTTTCACTTTCCAAATAGGATGAGACTTAATAGTGACTTCAATCAATAAATCTCCTCTTTTCCCTTTCCCAGGCTGTATATTCCCCTTATTTTTAAAAAGTATTTTAGATCCTGTTTTAATTCCTTTTGGGATTTCCACCTCGATACGTTCATCATTAACTAAAAGATTCTTTTTTGTTCCATTTAAAGCATCTGAAAAACTAATCTTTAAATTAAATTCAGCATCTAGATTTAGTGATTGAGTATTCTTATCTGAAGATATGTTTGAGTAAATTTCTTGGCCAACCCCACTAAATCTTGCAATTAAATCACTCAAGAAATCATCAAAGTGTAAATATTCCTCAAAGCGATTGTCATTTTTCTTTCTATAAAAATCTCTAGATTTTCCATCTCTATTTCTGAACCAATAACTTAGATATTCTTCATAAGACTTTTTTTTATCCTCATCAGAGAGGATTTCATAAGCTTCATTAATTTCTTTAAATTCCGACTCTGCTCTCTCATTGTATGGATTTAAATCTGGATGAAATTTTCTCGCGAGCTTTCTAAAAGCACTTTTGATGTCTTGATCGGTGGCATTTCTACTAATACCAAGGATTTTGAAATAATCCTTAAAACCATCAGATGCCATAGAAATCAAGCTTCTTAAGTACTAAAAATCAATCTTTTCAATGATTTTTCTTCAATATAAGTATTTAAAAGTAGAGATTGCAGATCGTAATGGAACCTCAAAGAGATAGGCTTATTCAAGTCAAATGATTAAGGAGAGTCGATTGACATTAATTAATGGCTTTCACCTAAAAAATATTAGAGGTGATGTATTAGGCGGATTGACCGCAGCGGTGGTAGCCCTGCCACTAGCACTAGCGTTTGGTAACGCTGCGCTTGGTCCTGGAGGCGCTATATATGGTCTTTACGGAGCAGTAGTCGTTGGATTCCTTGCGGCTTTATTCGGAGGAACTCCCGCTCAAGTTAGTGGACCAACTGGTCCTATGAGCGTAACGGTAGCTGGAGTAGTTGCAAGTTTGGCAGCAGTTGGGGTCCCTAGAGATTTATCGGCTGGAGAAATTCTTCCTTTGGTAATGGCCGCAGTAGTTATTGGAGGATTATTTCAGATTTTATTTGGCCTACTTAAGCTTGGAAAATACATCACACTTGTTCCATATTCAGTTGTTTCAGGGTTTATGTCTGGAATTGGTGTAATCATAATCACGCTTCAAATAGGTCCTTTACTTGGAATATCAACTCGTGGAGGTGTAATAGAGTCCCTTTCAACTTTAGTTACCAGTTTTGACCCAAATGGTGCGGCAATAGCAGTAGCCGTAATGACCCTTGCAATAGTTTTTCTTACTCCGCGCAAAATCAGTCAATGGGTCCCTTCACCACTTTTGGCATTATTAATAGTTACTCCTTTATCAATTCTTCTTTTTGGGGAGAGCTCTATTGATCGAATAGGTGCAATACCTGAAGGGGGCCTTACTCTTAGTCTGCCAGACCCTAGCTTTGATAATTTCTTCCCCATTATTCTTAAAGCTGGTCTAGTTCTAGCTGTTCTTGGTGCTATTGATTCACTTCTGACTTCACTCGTTGCAGATAATATTTCTCAAACAAGACATAATTCTGACCGAGAACTTATAGGACAAGGTATAGGAAATGCGGTTGCTGGCATTTTCACAGGTCTACCTGGAGCTGGGGCCACGATGAGAACGGTTATAAACGTCAAATCTGGAGGTTCCACACCAATTTCAGGAATGGTTCATTCAGTGGTATTACTACTTGTTCTTGTTGGAGCAGGTCCACTGGCTGCACAGATACCTACAGCTCTACTTGCAGGAATTTTAATCAAAGTTGGTTTAGACATTATTGATTGGGGATTTCTATTGAGAGCTCATCGTCTTTCTCTAAAGACAGCAAGTGTGATGTATGGAGTCCTTCTTATGACAGTTTTCTGGGATTTAATATGGGCTGTACTTGTTGGGGTGTTCATAGCAAATATGCTCACAATCGATTCAATTACTGAAACACAATTGGAAGGAATGGAAGCGGATAACCCAATAGATTCAGAAGCAAGCAATAATGCTGCAATCGCACAACTTCCATCAGATGAAAAAGCACTTTTAGATCGCTGCGCAGGTGAAGTAATGTTATTTAGATTAAAAGGTCCACTTAGTTTTGGAGCTGCAAAAGGAATAACCGAAAGAATGATGCTAGTAAGAAACTACAAGGTTTTAATCCTTGATATAACTGATGTACCTAGACTTGGTGTTACCGCAACTCTTGCCATAGAAGATATGGTGCAAGAAGCACTAAATAACTCAAGAAAAGCATATGTTGCTGGTGCCACTGGGAGGGTAAAAGACAGACTTGCTAAATTTGGAGTTGATGTAATAGGGACAAGAAAAGAAGCCCTGACGGCCGCAATTGACAGCATAAATGTTTGAACAATAATTTGATTTGAATACTTGAATTAACAACTAACAAGAAATGGGACATAACCTTTTCATCCAAAATGCTTTAAGTCCACCAATACTTTTCTTCTTTTTGGGTGCAATTGCATACGCTCTAAAGTCTGATTTTGAAATCCCAGCTCCTTTACCCAAATTATTTTCTTTATATCTTTTACTTGCTATAGGCTTCAAAGGCGGCATTGAGCTTCAAAAAAGTGGGTTTGGTTATCCGGTTCTTCCAACTGTGATAGCAGCAATTTTAATGTCGCTATTAATCCCACTTATTTGCTTTTTATTACTGAGATTAAAATTCGATGTTTTTAATGCAGCGGCAATATCAGCAGCATATGGATCAATAAGTGCAGTGACATTTATAACAGCTGAAAGCTTTTTAGAAAGTCAAAATATACCCTTTGATGGTTTTATGGTTGCAGCTTTAGCATTAATGGAGTCTCCAGCAATAATAATTGGTCTTTTATTAGTCAAATTTGGAGCACCCAAAGATAGGCCGATTAAAAGAAAAATGAAATGGGGATCAATTCTTCATGAATCGATGTTAAATGGTTCTGTATATTTACTACTTGGAAGCCTTCTCATAGGTTTTTTAACTTCAGCTATTGATCCCTCTGACATTAAAAAGATGGAACCATTCACTGGTGAATTGTTCTATGGCGCAGAGTGTTTCTTCCTTCTTGATATGGGAATTGTTGCTGCTCAACGCCTCGCTCGACTACATAAGACTGGTACTTTTCTCATTATGTTTGCAATATTTATGCCAATAGTTAATGCAGTACTTGGATCAGTAGTGGCTAGATTTCTAAACTTAGAACCAGGAAATGCTCTTTTATTTGTAGTTCTGTGCGCTAGTGCTTCTTATTTAGCGGTACCCACAGCCATGAGGATGACTGTTCCTGAAGCTCGACCTGGTTATTACATTTCAACTACTCTTGGATTAACGTTTCCTTTCAATATAATCATAGGAATACCTGTATATATGGGTCTAGTAAACACAATGATTCCATCTATTGGGTAACTCAAAATCATGAAAAGACTTGACTTGATTTTTAGTGAAAGAGAATTAAATGATGTTCTTTCAGTATTAGAAAAAGCTGAAGTTCCTGGCTATACGGTTATGAAACATGCCACAGGGAGAGGGCCAGAAAGAATTGTGACTGAAGACATGGAATTCACTGGATTTGGTTCAAATGCACACGTAATACTTTTTTGTGAGCAAGAGATAATCGACAAGATAAGAGACAATATCAAAACTGTTCTTAGTTACTACGGAGGCGTGGCATATGTTTCTGAAGCAACTCCTCTTTAAACATTCTTACCAATTAATTTAGATTAAGCATGAACCCAATCGACTCGAATTGATTTCCGACTATTTAAATATCTATCTATTGCCATAGCAGCTATACATCCATCAGAAGCTGCGACAACTGCTTGCTTGAAAGGGGTATTTCTTATGTCGCCAATCGCCCAAATCCCTTCAACTGTGGTAGACATAAAGTCATCCACCAAAACTCCACCATCCTCCTTAAAAGCAACCTGATCGCCAAGAAAGTCGGTAATAGGCTTTGATCCACTCATATAAACAAAAACTCCTTCAAGTGCAATATCTTGATGGGTATCAATTGAACGATTCTTCACTTTAATACCTGTCACCCCAGAATCATTACCTTCAATTTGCATTAACCTCGTTTTACTCCAATGGTTCACATTTGGTTTGGATAAAAGGTCTTGCGCATGATGATCATCTGGTTTCGGATCATTGGATGTTATCCAATGAACTTTAGAAGCAAATTTTGTAAGAACATTTGCTTCTTCAATAGCCTCTTTATTAATCCCTACAACGGCGACTTCTCGGTCTCTATAAAAAGCTCCATCACACGTTGCGCAATAGCTGACTCCCCTACCTAAGAATTCAGCCTCACCTTTGAATGATGCTGGCCTTCCCATTGCACCACTTGCAACGACCAATGCTTTTGCTTTAAAAGTTCCCTCAGGAGTATATACAGTTTTCAAGTCACCACTAGCATCAATGCCAAAAACTTGAGCTCTGTGATAATCAGCCCCATATTGAATCGCTTGGTCTCTCATTAGTTTCAACAGGGCCTCCCCACTCATTTCACTCGAGACACCTGGGTAATTAGCAATTTGATGTGTTATGGCTAGCGCACCTACATCAGGATTCTTATCAAGAATTACAGTTTTTAAGTCTGCTCGGGAAGTGTAAAGCGCACAACTGCAACCAGCAGGCCCACCACCAACTATTACAACATCAGTTTCAATGGTTTCCAATGGAAAAGCTCTTAGTAGTTTTTGCCCTCTTTCAAAAGAGAAAAGGGTGTTTGATATCACTTGGGTTAATAGATTAGACTTTTACCCCAAATCAAATCAAATGTTTGTGTTCTTCAACTCTAATGAAAATATTCTAGGTTGAGTCATAACAAAACATCTTCTAAATAGATTTAATTGATTAAGAGCAAATCTACATATATCCAGTTCCAATCTGAAGACACAAAAAACCCTAGATCTTCTAAAGTAAAAGCTGATTAATGAGATCATTGAGCGACTCAGAAATACTGCTAAAAGCAGCTGTCAATCGAATAGCAGCTCGGATAATAGAGAAAGTGATTAATTCTGCTCAAGAATTCACTGAGATTGCTGAAGAATTACCGCAAAAGCTCCAAAATGAATGGTCTAGCTTTAAAGAAGAAGTTATGGAAGAAGCTGAACGTCTAGCAAAACAGACTAATACTTCAGAAGAACAAAGTTCTAATGAACAATTAAGTAAAGAAGATTTAATTCAAATTCAAATCGATCATCTCAGATCGAAGGTTATCGACATAAATAAAGATATTGAGGGGAAAAATTGATCTTTCTAGCTAGTCAACTTCAGAGATTTGGTAGAGCCTTTAAAATTTGGTTAATATTATTAGGATTACTTTTTTATTTATGGTTTGATTCTAAAAAATGTACATATTTAAAAGGATATACCTCTGAAAGAAGAGAAAAGAGAAATACTTTAAGAGCGAAATGGCTTACAAAAGAATTAATTAAACTAGGTTCTGCATTTATAAAATTAGGCCAACTCTTATCTGCAAGAGCTGATGTTATTCCTTCTGCATGGGTTAATGAACTTACCACTTTACAAGATCGAGTTCCCCCTTTTTCATTTAACAAAGTCCAAGAAATATTAATAAAGCAACTCGGAAATTCATATAAAAAAATCATAAGTATTAACGAAATTCCAATTGGATCAGCATCCCTTGCTCAAGTTCACAAAGCCAGATTAATTAATGACAAAAACGTTATTTTAAAAGTACAAAGACCAGACATTGAAAAATTTTTCAAGCTTGACTTAGATGTGATGAATCAAGTTGCAAAAGTAGTACAAAGGATAAAGTTTTTAAGTCGAGGTAATGACTGGGTAGGTATTGCAAAAGAATCTAAGAGAGTATTAATCAGAGAACTAGATTTCCGCATTGAAGCTCAATATGCTGCAAGATTTAGACAACAATTTATAGATGACTCAGATGTGTTAATCCCAAGTGTATTTTGGGATTTAAGTACCAGTAAAGTCTTATGCTTGGAGTATTTACCAGGAATCAAGATAAATGATATTAAATCTCTAAAAAGTAATAATATTGATACATCTTTAATTGCAAAGATTGGAGCTACAAGTTATTTAAAGCAACTAGTTAATTACGGTTTTTTCCATGCTGATCCTCATCCTGGGAACCTAGCCGTATCAAAGGGTGGATCTCTTATTTACTATGATTTTGGGATGATGGGTTTTGTCTCTGAGCGAATTAGGGGCAGGCTCAATTCAATGATCAAAGCCGCAGCACTTGGAGATGTCAATGGACTAGTCAAAGAGCTTCAAATTGCAGGATTAATAGAGGCAAATATTGAAATAGGTCCAGTTAGAAGATTAATAAGAATAATGTTAAATGAGGCCCTCACTCCTCCCTTTGATTCTCGCATTATAGAAAAACTTTCTGGTGACTTGTCCGAACTAGCTTACGGAAAGCCCTTTAGAATACCAATAGAGTTGATTTTTATATTCAGAGCATTATCAACCTTTGAAGGAGTTGGAAGATATTTAGATCCCGAATTTAATTTAATCGCAATAGCAAAACCGTTTCTCCTCCCACTCATGACCTCAAAAAGTTCAGATCCTAATGACTTGTTTAATGAATTAGGTCGCCAGGTTAGTGAAATAGGAAGTAAAGCCGTTGGCTTACCAAAAAGACTTGATGAAAATCTAGAGCGATTGGAACAAGGTGATTTACAACTACAGGTTCGAATGGGTGAATCTGATAGACAATTGAGAAGAATGATTAATGCTCAACAAACATTAGGTAATTCTGTTCTACTCGGATCACTTGCAATATCATCAGCCCTATTAGTCTCAACGAATAGACCTTTTTTATTTGTTATACCAATAACTTTAGGAATCCCAATAGCCCTAAGCTGGATTAAATTAAAGTTTAAGATGAGAAGCGAAAGTCGTTTAGATAAGTTTCAAGGGAAAAAATTCTATGATTAGTAATTTTTAAACTTATAAACTTCCTCTTGGTCCTAACCCTATAAGACCAGCATATGTCGCTTGGCTCCCTAACTCATCCTCAATACGAAGCAGTTGATTGTATTTCGCGACCCTTTCACTTCGACTCAATGAGCCTGTTTTGATCTGACCAGATTTAGTTGCTACTGATAAATCTGCAATTGTTGTATCTTCAGTTTCTCCACTTCTATGACTAATCACAGTTGTATAACTTGATCTTGAGGCAAGATCTATTGCTTCGAGTGTTTCAGTCAAAGAACCTATTTGGTTTACTTTAATTAATATTGAATTTGCAATATTCTCATCAATCCCTCTCTGCAAACGAAGTGAATTTGTAACAAATAAATCATCACCAACCAATTGGACACTTTTGCCAAGCTTTTTAGTAAGCAAACTCCAACCATCCCAATCATCCTCGGCTAATCCATCCTCAATAGAAACTATGGGATATGAATTAACTAATCCAGCCAATTCATCAACCATTTGCTCGCTAGAAAACGAATCACCACCATAAGAGTATTGACCCTCCTTATAAAACTCCGTACTCGCAACATCCAAGGCCAAAGAGATTTGCTCACCTGGTCGAAATCCGGCTTGCTCTATTGCTTGTATTAAAAGGTCACCCGCTGCTTTATTACTCTCAAGGTTTGGAGCAAAACCTCCTTCGTCACCAACAGCAGTTGACAAACCTTTTTGACTCAACAAATCTTTAAGAGTGTGAAAGACCTCAGCTCCCATTCTTAACGCTTCTCTGAAGCTTTCAGCTCCATGTGGAACCAACATAAATTCTTGAAAATCTAGATTATTTGCTGCATGTGCACCTCCATTAATGACATTCATCAACGGCACAGGTAATAGAGATGACATTGGTCCCCCCAAATACCTATACAAAGGCAATCCCAATCCATTCGCTGCAGCTCTTGCTGTCGCCATGCTGACAGCAAGAATTGAATTTGCACCAAGATTTGATTTATTCTCAGTATCATCAAGTTGTTTCATGACCGAATCAACTGTGGCCTGATCTAGAGAAGAAAGGCCACATAGAGCTGGAGCCAGAGTTTCTTCTATATGACCAACAGCCTTCATAACACCCTTACCAAGATAACGTTGCCCACCATCTCTTAATTCATGAGCCTCATGCGCTCCAGTGCTGGCTCCACTTGGAACAATCGATCGTCCAATGGCACCGCCTTCTAAAAGCACTTCAGCCTCTACAGTTGGATTACCACGAGAATCCAATACTTCTCGGGCCATTATGGTATCAATTACCAGGTCTAGAGAGTCAGCCACGAATTTAAGATGATTTTTAGATCTTATGAACTACATTATTCCTATATGTTCCTGAATTGCTAATCTGGCTTGCTTTCCAAGACCTAATCTATCAAATTTGTCTTAACAAAAAATACACATATACATCACTAGAGGCTCAACCAAAATCAAGCAGGGAAATGACCACTTTGAATCAAAATCGATCAAAAATGAATGGAAGTCTAACTTCAGAACCAGATTCTTTCAGCGATGAAGCTTGGAATTTGTTATTGATAGCTGAACAATCAGCCAGAAGGTGGCGACATGAGAATTTAGACGTTGAACATATAATTGAAGTACTTTTTAGAAATAAAAAATTTCAAAAATATACAAAGTCATTACCTGTAAATCATGACGAAATCAATGAAATTTTAGAAAACTTTATCGCTGAACTTCCAGTTAAGAATCAATCAGACTTGTTTATTGGAGAAGATTTAGAGATTCTTCTTGAAACAGCTGAGGGTTTTCGCACTAGATGGGGATCTAATCAAATAGAGATATCTCATATCCTTATGGCAATTGGCAGAGACAGTCGCTTAGGGGAAGATCTTTTTTATCAAGCAGGACTCCCCAGTGAAATCCTTGAAGCGGAGTTAAGTCGCTTGCCAGCACCGAAGTCTTTTAAAAAAGCAAAACGAAATACAACAATTCAACAAAAAGAGGAGCTATCACGAAAAGAAGAACTATCACAAAAAGATTTAAAGTCTTCTTTCTCTACAGAAAACGTCTCAAAGCATCCTAACCGCGAGCGAATTAATCCTCCCTCTGAAGAAAAAGTCAGATCAAAACAGGAACCTTTAAATCTTAATGAAACGCCAAGTGCATTAGAGTTATATGGCAAAGATCTTACAGCTGAAGCTGAGAATGGGAAATTAGACCCTGTGATTGGGAGAGAATCTGAAATAAAAGCAATTACAAAAGTTTTATCTCGAAGAGGTAAAAATAATCCCGTACTAATTGGAGCTCCAGGTGTTGGAAAAACAGCAATTGCAGAACTATTAGCTCAAAAAATCGTATATAACGAACTTCCTGCTTCTCTTCAAGGTTCACGACTAATTTCACTTGATATCGGTGCATTAATAGCGGGAGCTAAATTTCGAGGGCAATTTGAGGAACGCTTTAGATCATTATTAAGTGAAATTAGCAATAGTGAAAAAGGAGTAATTTTATTTATTGACGAGTTACACACAATTATAAGTAAAGACAGATCAAATCCTGATGCTGGTAGCCTATTAAAACCATTATTAGCCAGTGGAGATTTACGTTGTATTGGTGCAACAACACCTGAAAATTATAGACGTACGGTTGAAAAAGATCTTGCACTTAATAGACGATTTCAGCAAGTGTTAATCAAAGAGCCAAGTTTAAATTTAAGTTTGGAAATTTTAAAAGGAGTTAAAGAAAATTATGAGATCCATCATGGTGTAACTATTACTAATGAAGCACTAATCACAGCAAATCGCTTAGCCCATAGATATATTAGTGATAAATGCCTACCTGATAAAGCTATCGACTTGATAGACGAGGCTTCTGCTCAAGTAAAAATCGAATCTTCATCAAAACCAAAGATCATAGAAAAAAAAGAATCTCAAATTAATCATTTAGATTCATCAATCATGAATGCAAACAAAGAGACAACATTAGAGACTATTAACAATCTTGAAGAGAAAAGAGATTTGCTCCTTGATGAGCTTGTTCAAATAAAACAACAATGGCAAAGTCAAATTGAAAGATCAGCTGTATTACGAAAACTAAAGAAAAAAGTTGAAGAATTAAACAATTTAATAAGAGAAGCCGATATCTCAGGTGATTTTGAAGAAGTGGAGAGGCTTAGATATGAGGAGCTATATCAAATTAAAGAAAGAATCAATGAAATCGAGTTTTCTATTCAAGAGGACAATACCTATGGAAATTACTTACTAACAGACCAAGTTGACCCAGAAGACATAGCTGATGTTGTCTCAAGATGGACAGGAATTCCTGTGAGAAAAGTATTGTCGGGTGAAAGACAAAAACTTTTAAATTTAGAGAAAGACTTAGAAAAAAAAGTTATTGGTCAATTAAATGCTGTACAAGCTGTTGCAGCAGCAATTCGCAGAGCGAGGGCTGGGATGCAAGATATAAGAAGGCCCATAGGATCATTTCTTTTCCTTGGCCCTACAGGTGTTGGAAAAACAGAGCTCGCCAAATCGCTTGCAAATTCTTTATTTGATGAGGAGGATGCTTTATTGAGACTTGACATGAGTGAATATATGGAGAGGAATGCCGTTTCAAGACTGTTGGGTGCACCTCCTGGATACGTGGGATACGAAGAAGGTGGGCAATTAACGGAGGCAATTAGAAAAAGACCTTATTCAGTTTTGCTACTTGATGAGATTGAAAAAGCTCATCAAGAAGTTTTCAATATCCTTTTACAGGTTTTAGATGATGGAAGACTTACCGATTCTCAAGGTAGAACAGTAGATTTTAGAAATACAGTTATTGTTATGACCAGTAATCTGGCTAGCAAAGCAATCTTAAATAATTCACTTAAAGTCCAAAGCGAAAATTCAAATAAAAAAATTCTTGCACAAGAATTAGATCAAAAAATCAACGAGGCCCTAACGAAATATTTTCGACCAGAGTTTTTGAACCGCATTGATGAAGTAATAAGATTTAATCCACTAAAACCCGAAAGTTTGGAAGAAATAGTAAAACTTCAACTTGATGAATTAAAGAAGCTTCTCAAGAACCAAGGATTAGATCTTTATATTGACGAAAACACAATTAAAACACTTGCTGAGGAAGGCTACGAACCTGAATACGGGGCCAGGCCGCTAAGAAGAGTGATTAGAAGAAGATTAGAAAACCCATTAGCGACACAAATTCTAGAAGAGGCTTTTGAAGATGCAAAATCAATTAGGGTTGAGACTAAAGATGACGAGTCTAAAAAACTTCTTTTTTTAATTGATAACTAATTTTTCAAACATCAGTTAGTGTAGGTTTATAGCCATTCTTTCAAAAGTAACTTCCTTTTAGACTTCCCACAGTGACAAGTCCAACCTCTCAAGAGGATCAAGACAAGGTAATTCCTACAAAAAAGGAAAAGACTGCCTTAAAAAAAAGTTTTTTATCCTCTACAATCGATGAAATGAAACTCGTTGTATGGCCCACACGCCAACAACTTTTCAGCGAATCTGTTTCTGTGATTTTAATGGTCACTTTATCAGCCGTATCAATCGCCGCTGTAAGCCGTTTTTATGGATGGGCTGCCACTCAGATTTTCCGCTGAGTTGATTAACCTAAATTTTTAAACCACTCACAATTTTTTCCAGTGTCAGATATTGAAACCACCCCTACTGAGGATTCAAAAATAATTGATAGATCAGAATTAGTTGAGAATGATCAATCACATTTTGCACCTCAAACAGTAAAAACTAATATTGCACGTTGGTACGCTATACAAGTTGCCTCAAGTTGCGAGAAAAAGGTAAAAGCGACACTAGAACAAAGAGCAATCACTCTTGGAGTTAGTGACAGAATTATTGAGATAGAAATTCCTCAAACTCCAGCAGTGAAGCTAAAAAAAGATGGCAGCAGGCAGACCACAGAAGAAAAAGTTTTTCCTGGTTATGTGCTGGTTCGTATGGTCTTAGATGAAGACACAATGATGGCAGTTAGGAGCACTCCAAATGTAATTAATTTTGTTGGTGCAGAGGACCGCAGGGCTACTGGTAAATCACGCGGGCATATCAAACCCCGCCCTCTGAGCAGACAAGAGGTTAATAGAATCTTTAAACGAGCAGCGGAAAAGAAAACTGTTGTCAAGTTGGATGTAGAAGAAGGCGATCAGATTGTTGTCACCTCAGGTCCTTTTAAAGATTTCCAAGGAGAAGTAATCGAAGTTTCAGGAGAAAGAAACAAACTCAAAGCTCTTTTATCAATTTTTGGAAGAGAAACTCCTGTTGAGCTGGAATTTTCTCAAATAACTAAACAAAATTGATTTTTAATTTCCTTTTGCTGTCTGGTCAGTCTAGGAGTTAAGTTTATTAGATAATTTGTCTGATTAGTTTCAGATTTTCCGCATTAGTTCAATTTTCCGCCGATGGCAAAGAAAGTAGTAGCCCTGATCAAGTTGGCCTTACAGGCTGGTAAAGCCAACCCAGCTCCTCCCGTTGGACCTGCGCTCGGTCAACACGGGGTAAATATCATGGCTTTTTGCAAGGAGTACAATTCGCGCACGCAAGACAAAGCTGGCTTTGTAATCCCTGTAGAAATATCAGTTTTCGAAGATAGAAGTTTTACTTTCATAACAAAAACCCCTCCTGCTTCGGTTTTGATAACTAAGGCAGCTGGCATTCCGAAAGGATCAGGAGAGTCAGCGAAAGGAACTGCTGGTTCCATTAGCAAGAGTCAACTTGAGGAAATTGCTAAAACAAAACTTCCAGATCTCAATTGCAGTAGCATCGAATCAGCAATGAAAGTTATAGAAGGTACTGCCAAAAATATGGGAGTTTCCATAAAGGACTAATCGATCGTAAAATTATTAAATGTTCTCTTACAAGGGGGAGACTTAATAGTCGCAAGAACCCCAATTTATTATGAAAAATTTTTCTAAAAGAATGACAACGTTGCTTTCCAAAGTGGAACAACGTTCATATTCTCCAATTGAAGCTATAAAGCTTGTAAAGGAAAATGCCAATGCTAAATTCGATGAAACTATTGAAGCTCATATAAGACTTGGTATTGATCCGAAATATACTGATCAACAACTTAGGACGACCGTTGCCTTACCCAGTGGGACAGGTCAGCAAGTACGAATAGCAGTAGTAACTCGTGGTGAAAAAGTTGCTGAGGCGACTAAAGCAGGCGCTGATTTGGCTGGAGAGGAGGATTTAGTTGATTCAATCAACAAAGGAGAAATGGACTTTGATCTTCTAATTTCAACTCCAGATATGATGCCCAAAGTAGCCAAACTCGGAAGAGTGCTTGGGCCTAGAGGGCTTATGCCTAATCCAAAAGCAGGAACAGTTACGACCGATCTAGCAGGCGCTATTAAAGAATTTAAAGCGGGAAAACTTGAATTCAGGGCAGACAAAGCAGGAATTGTTCATGTTCGATTTGGTAAGGCAAGTTTTTCGGAGGAGGCACTCCTTGAAAATTTAAAGACATTGCAATTAACAATAGAAAAGAATAAACCAAGTGGAGCAAAAGGTAAGTTCTGGAGAAGCTTTTTTATTACATCCACCATGGGACCATCAGTAGAAGTAGATATCAACGAATTACAAGACTTACAAAAGGAAAAGTGACCCTTTTTGTTGTAAATTAGATTTGTGGCCTAGCCACAAGGGCATGCGCCCAGCCAAAGACAGCAGGTCTGATTAATTAAACCTATCGTTTAATTAAATCTATAAACCCCGCCGAGGCATATGCAGGGTTTTATCTTTTTGGATTGAATCATTAGCGGCCTCGATTCCCAAAGGGGAATATGGCCGCATGTCCAGTTCTTCCCCCGATTCGATCCAATTATTATGGGCCGCACGCTGGAAAGCAAAAAACAGATCGTCAAAACAATAGAGGATCTCCTAGATAACTCTGAGATGGCTTTAGTTCTTGATTACAAGGGCTTATCCACAAAAGAGATGTCTGACTTGCGCTCAAGATTGCAAAAAAGCGATGGCGTCTGCAAGGTCACTAAAAACACCTTAATGCGTCAAGCCATAAAGGGAAAAGATTCCTGGACTGGTTTGAATTCATTGCTTACTGGAACTAACGCCTTTGTTTTAATCAAAGGAGATGTTGGGAGTGCTGTTAAAGCTGTACAAGCATTTCAAAAGGAAACTCAAAAATCTGAGACGAAAGGTGGTCTTTTCGAAGGCAAACTTTTATCACAAGATGAAATCAAAGCGATTGCAAAACTTCCTAGCAAGGAAGCACTTATGGGACAAATTGCTGGTGCTATGAATTCCATAACAAGCAAAATCGCTATTGGCATAAATGAGGTCCCCTCTGGACTTGCAAGGTCTCTTAAACAACATTCTGAGAGTAGCGAGAGCTGATACTCCTTATTTAACAATTTGTTTTCTACTTACTTAGTTGCTGATTTAAACCATGTCTGCAAAAACCGATGAAATCTTAGATTCATTAAAAAGCCTCTCTTTGCTTGAAGCTTCAGAGCTTGTTAAGCAAATAGAAGAAGCTTTTGGTGTATCTGCTGCCGCATCTGCTGGAGTTGTCATGGCAGCTCCAGGAGCTGCTGCTGGTGGCGATGCTGCTGATGCTGCCGAAGAAAAAACCGAATTTGAGGTAGTTTTAGAGAGCTTTGAAGCTTCAGCTAAAATCAAAGTCCTTAAAGAAGTTCGAAATGCCACAGGTTTAGGCCTTGGCGAAGCAAAAGCACTAGTTGAAGCTGCTCCTAAAACAATAAAAGAGGGCGCATCAAAAGAAGATGCGGATGCTTTAAAGAAAGCAATCGAGGCTGTTGGAGGAAAAGTAACTTTAAAATAAATATCGTTACTGGAAAAACACCCTTTTTCTGCTTATATAAAACCGGTCTATTCAGACCGGTTTTTTTATGTCTCAAGAAGAAAAATTTGCCATTACTGCAGCGACTGATGGTGCATGTAGTGGTAATCCTGGTCCAGGTGGCTGGGGAGCATTAATTAGATTCCAAGATGGAAGCGAGTTGGAATTCGGGGGATTTAGCCCTGAGACAACAAACAATCGCATGGAATTACAGGCAGCCTTATTTGTTCTGGAAAAATTAAAAAAATTAAAATTTGATCCTTCAATAACCATTAAAACTGATAGCAAATACTTAATTGATGGAATGGAAAAATGGATGTCAAATTGGAAAAAGAAAGGCTGGAAAACCGCTTCTGGCAAACCAGTTCTAAATCAAGATTTATGGAAAGCTCTTGACCACCCTGATCTACCAAAAATCAAACTTCAATATGTCAAAGGTCATAGCGGAGAGAAAGATAATGATAGAGTCGATGCCATTGCGGTAGCTTTTTCAAAAGGTAGAAAAATACAACTAAAAGATGTTGTCAAAAAATAAAAAAAACAACTTATACAATATTCTTCTTGGCCAGCTTCTCTCTCAAGACGAGGGTATTGATGAAGAAATACTTACTAATTCCGCTCTTAATGCAATTAAATTCGCATCAATAAATAGAAATTTTCCAATAATTTCTAATATTCTTTTAAAAGCATCAAGTGGTTTGCAAAGAAATAATTCAAGACTAAATCAAATTGTTTTTGGCTCTCACTTTAAAAACCCTATAGGCCTTGCCGCTGGCTTTGATAAAAACGGAGTAGGTGCAGGTCTTTGGAATTATTTTGGATTTGGTTTCGCCGAATTAGGAACTATTACTTGGCATGCCCAAAAAGGCAATCCAAAACCCAGACTCTTCAGAATTGCAAAAGAAAAAGCTGCATTGAATCGAATGGGATTCAATAACCAAGGAGCAGAAAAATTTTTAAGAACCATAGAAAAACAACAAATCCCTGAACCAGGTAAAAGACCTTGTGTTCTAGGTATAAATTTAGGAAAGTCTAAAATCACCCCTCTTAATGAAGCCCATAAAGACTATTTCTCATCGCTAAGACTATTAGCTCCTTTATCAGACTATGCAGTTATCAATGTTAGTTCGCCTAATACCCCAGGTCTTCGTTCATTACAAGGCACTAAACAAATAGAAAAATTAATTAGGACGCTTAAAGATTTATCCAATTGTCCTCCCCTACTTGTAAAAATTGCTCCAGATCTATCAAATGAAGAAATAGATGAAATTGGAAGAGTTGCGATTGATAATGGTATTGATGGAATCATTGCGATCAATACAAGCTTAAATCGATTTAATTTAAAAAACCTAAAAATCAAAACTGGAAATACTCTTGAACAAGAGAATGGAGGCTTAAGTGGACTTCCTTTGCAACAAAGAGGACTAGAAGTAATTCGAAGACTAAGAATTAGTACTAATAATAATTTACCTCTGATTGGAGTAGGTGGAATCAGTTCAGCCAAAACAGCTTGGGAGAGAATTGCCGCTGGGGCATCCTTAGTTCAAGTTTATACTGGTTGGATATATGAGGGACCAAATTTAGTTCCTGATATTTTAGATGGATTAAATTTGCAAATGGAAAAGCACGGATTCCAAAATATTAAAGAGGTAATCGGTTCCGAAGAGCCATGGAAATACAAGTAAAATTATTCAATAAATAATTATAATTATCTCTTAAAATAAACATAATATTTTCCTAAACATGCTTAAATCAGACTTTGAAAGTCATGGAGGCAATATTGAAAAAGAAGCTAGAGAGTTAGGTTTAGATCAAGAAAGTATAATCGATGCAAGTGCATCAATAGTCCCTTTCAAATTACCTAAAAAGTTAAATAAATATCTTGTTAATAGCATAAACAATGGATCAATCAGATTTTATCCAGATAGAAGTTATTTTGAACTCAGAAATTCTATTTCAAAATGGCATAATATTGATCCTTCAATGATATTGCCTGGCAATGGGGCCTCTGAATTATTTACTTGGGCAGCAAGAGATGCAAGCTTGAATGGTATTAGTTCTTTACCTTCGCCTGGTTTTGGAGACTATCAAAGAGCTTTAAGCTGCTGGAATGCAGCTTATATACATAGTCCTTTACCATTGACTTGGACTAATAGCAATCCTCAACCATTTCCAATTGAACCAAAAACTAATGTCTTATGGATAACAAATCCACACAATCCAACTGGACAATTATGGAGTCGTTCTTCAATAAAAGATTTATTAGCTAATTATAAACTTGTAATTTGCGACGAAGCATTTATTTCTATTACACCAGGAGGTGAAAATCAATCAATAATAGATCTAACTAAAAGTTATAAAAATCTAGTTGTAATAAGAAGTTTAACTAAGTTTATTGGCATTGCTGGATTAAGGATTGGATACGCAGTTTCAAGCGCAGATAGATTATTAAAATGGAAAAAGATAAGAGATCCATGGCCAGTCAATACACTAGCAATAAATGCAACTAATTTAATCATGAAAGACTCTAAAATGCATAAAAAAAGATTAAAGAAAATCCACAAATGGGTAGTAGAAGAAGGAAACTGGTTACATCAAAATTTATTAGATTTTTCTACTGTCAAGCCTCTACCATCAGTTACAAACTTTCAATTAATTAAAAGTGATAGTTCTATATTAAATCTTATTGAGAATTTAAAAAGAAGAGGAATTTTACTTAGAGACTGTAGATCATTTTCAAATCTAGGTAAAAACTGGATCAGAATAAGTCTCCAAAAAAGAAAACAAAATATTCAAATAATAAACACATTAAAAGATTATATTAACTAATCGAATTTATAATCTCAAATATCTTATTCTCAGGATTTTGGCAATCGTAATTGTTCATATTTGATTTCATTTCCTTAAGATAATTAGAATCAATCAAATTAGATATAGTGTTTTTTAAAATATCTTTTTCTGGATCATGTTGATTAACTATTATGGCCCCTCCATATCTAGCCATATGCGCAGCATTCAGCTCTTGATGTTGATCGGCAGAAGTTGGAAGAGGAATTAAAATTGAAGGAGTCTTAGTTACCATTAATTCAGAAATCGCACCAGAACCTGCTCGACTTATTACAAGATCAGCATTTCGTAGCAAGGCTGATATTTCATCACTAAATTTTCTTACAGCCAATTGAGGGTGGGTATTCACTTTGTTGAAATTTTTATAGAAACAATCATTTTCGCCTGTCAGATGAATAACTCTGCAACCCTTCTCAAGCAACCAAGGCAAGATATTCCTAACCATCTCATTGATTTTGATTGCTCCTTGACTTCCTCCCATAACCACAATCAATAGACCATCTCCATGCGGTGCCCAAGGGGGAAGAGACTCATCTAAAAGAAATCCTGACCTTATTGGTGTTCCTGTAAAACTTGTTCTACATCCTGGCAAATAATCAGCTGCTGAAGGGATTCCTAATGCTATATGGTCACAAAATCTACCTAATAACCTAGTTACTTTTCCAGGGATAGCATTAGATTCATGCAACAAAATAGGGATTCCAGACATTTTTGCACCTAGAATACTTGGTGCAGATATATACCCACCAGTAGTAAAAACAACGTTAATTTTTTTTTGACGTAATAGAATAGATACTCGAATTGAAGAAAAAAGTAAATTACATATATCAAACAATTTTCTAAAAATATTTCCTTGTAATCCACCAACTTTTAACTTTGTTAAATTGTATTTTTTGGGAACCAATTCAATCTCTAGCCTATTTGGCACACCTAGCCACTCAATTTCCCAAGAATTTGAAAGCGAATCCGCAAAAGACATTGCAGGATAAATATGCCCACCTGTTCCGCTTGCAGCAATTAAAAGGCGAGGCATAAATAAATAAATAACCTTATACTTAAAGCCTAAGTTATATTGAGCAAAAAAGGTAGTCGTGCGAAATTCACTAATAGCTAAATCAATATTTTTTTTATTACTAAATCCCCTAATCATCAATTCTGCCTTAAGTAAAAATATTGATGAGCACTTATTAAGTACTAAATTGGAGGAAATTCTCAACCTAAGAAAGGATCATTTGCTGAAAGATCTATTTCTACAAAAATCATTCAGTCAATTTAATAAAAGCTATAAAGCTTTTAGAGAAAAATACAAAGATGCAAAATGGTCAATTCAACCAGTAGAAAATGATCAAAATATATTATTACTAAATATAAAAATCATATCTACAAGAGAAATTAATAGTCAAGCTTACACTTTATATACCAAACAGACTGTCAAATTAGAGACTTACAAAAACAAAATCAAAGGTTATAAAGTTATTGAGGAAGAATCAATTCTCAATACAAAAAATTCACCTCTAATTGTAAAAATTATATCTCCAAAAAAAGTTCTTACTGGTGAAAAATATGAAGTGAATTTAATTATCGAAAACCCTTTAGATAACTCATTAACTGCTAGTGGAATGATCGTACTTAAAAATGAAGATAATATAAACATATCAAATGATATCTTTGGGCTTAAGCCAAATCAATCAGGTGGTTTATTCAAATATATTCAAGCACCATTAAACCCTGGTTTTCAAACTATTTCAGCAATAATTACTCATCCTGAAGGGATTTATTCAATAACAAAAAAAATAAAAGTAGGTTTATAAAAACCTACTTTTAAAAATCATAAATTTGAAATATTAAACATCATCTAGAGCAGCAACTCCAGGAAGAACTTTCCCTTCCAAAAGTTCAAGGCTAGCACCACCTCCCGTTGAGATATGAGACATATTTTTTGCTAAACCGGCTTTCTCAACTGCTGCCACTGAATCTCCACCTCCAATAATCGTGCAGCATCCTTGAGCACTTAATTCAGCCAAAGTGTTTGCTATTGCATTTGTACCATTTGCAAATTTCTCAAATTCAAATACACCCATTGGTCCATTCCAAATAACAGTTTTACAATCTTTCAGAGCATTTTGAAAAAGCTCAACTGATTCTGAACCAATATCCAATCCCATCCAACCTTCGCTAATAGAATCTACTTTTGAAACTTTACTATTTGCATTTGGAGAAAAATTATCAGCCAACACAACATCACTTGGCAAAAGAAACTCAACTCCTTTATCTTTCGCTTTCTTCTCCAAAGCATTTGCTAATTCAAGCTTATCTTCCTCGACAAGACTATTCCCAACTGATAAACCTCTAGCTTTGTAAAAAGTAAATATCATCCCTCCACCAACAATTATCTTGTCGCATTTATCAATCAAAGATTCCAAAACACCGATTTTACTACTTACTTTTGAACCGCCAACTATTGCAGCTAATGGTCTTTGAGGTAGATCTATAGCTCCTTGAAGGTACTTAAGTTCTTTTTCCATCAAATAGCCAGCTACACAAGGACTTAAGAACTTGGTAACTCCCTCAGTTGAAGCATGCGCACGGTGGGCAGCGCCAAAAGCATCATTAACATAGACTTCTGCTAAAGAAGCTAATTCCTTTGCAAATTGTGTATCGTTTTTCTCTTCACCAGCAATAAATCGAACATTTTCCAAAAGGACAACATCACCATTGGACATTGCATCTACTTTTGACTTGGCTTCACCTCCAATACAACTCTCAGTTTTTACAACTGTTTTACCAAGCAATTCACTGAGTCTTTGAGCAACCGCAGTCAATCGCATTGTTTCATTAACCTCCCCTTTTGGCCTACCAAAATGAGCAGACAGAATCACTCTTGCACTCTTCTCAAGCAGGTCATTGATAGTTGGTAAAGCAGCACGAATTCTTGTGTCATCAGTTATTTGTCCCTCATCTCCTAATGGGACATTAAAATCTACTCTCACTAAAACACGTTTACCGCATAAGTCTTCAGCGCCGAGGCTTGACAGGGAACGCTTAGACATAATCTATAGGATTCAGAAAGGAAACTGAGTGACCATAGCTCTTGAAAGGCACCAATTGGGTAATTACTAAGACACAGAAAAAATCTACCTAAACCTTTGAGCAGCTAAAAACAGCTTTTAAAAAATTAAAAGTCTATCTTTTAAATAATTAATTAATCCTCAAACGCCTGCAGTAACTACAAAAAAAACCCCTTGCAATGTCATACCATAAATCGAAATTTTCTTGAACCTACGATATGAGTACTATATTTCACAGAGAGGTTATTAAATATTGTAATTCTATCAATCTATTTTGATCAATAAAACTTGACTCCAATCAGGATATTCAGAACAATTCAATTATTATTATCAACTTATTTAATCTTTTAAGATGATAAGTTGAACTTAGAATTTCATAACAATTCACCCAAGATAAAACGAAAATCAACTTTTACAATTTTTAGATTAATCAATTTAAACCAACATCTTTTAAGAATCCGTGAACAAGCAGCTTATACAATGGTATCCAGGACATATTGCTAAAGCAGAAAAACAATTAAAGGAGCATCTAAATAAAGTTGATCTAATTTTTGAAGTGCGGGACGCAAGAATACCCCTAGCCACTTCTCATCCATATCTTCAAAAATGGTTAACAGGTAAGAAGCAAATATTAGTTATTAATAGAAAAGACATGATAAATGATGCGGCCCATCAAGCTTGGGATAAGAAATTAAGGTCGGAAGGAAAAGTCCCATGGTGGTGTGATGCAAAAGCTGGAACAGGAGTATTCCAAATAAAACAAGCCGCTATTCGTGCTGGGCAAGAATTAAATCAAAGACGTCTTGACCGAGGGATGAAAAATCGTGCAATTAGAGTTCTAACTCTTGGGTTCCCAAATGTTGGGAAATCTGCTCTAATTAACAGACTAGTAAAAAAAAAGGTTGTATCTAGCTCAAGGAAACCTGGGGTCACAAGAAGTTTGAGATGGATAAGATTGGGACAAGATCTAGATTTATTGGATGCTCCTGGAGTTCTGCCGCCTAGATTTGAAGATCAAAATGCCGCGTTAAAGCTTGCTATTTGTGATGATATCGGCCAAGCCGCATACGATACTGAACAGGTTGCCATCAACTTCATGAAACTTCTTGAGAGATTAGAAAACATCCAGGAAGCGGGAATTAAGCCAATGTGTCTGCAAAATAGATATGGAATATTTATGAATAAAGCCATTACAGACAAATCTTTATGGCTACTTTCAGCGGCAAAACGTCACACTTCTGGAGACACTCGAAGAATGTCTCAAAGATTGCTTGATGATTTTCGTAGAAATTTATTAGGCAATATCTCTCTTGAACTACCTTAATGGATAAAGAAATAAAGCATGAATTTGGGCAGGGCCCAGGTGAATTATTTGAGGGTGAATATAAGAAACCTTTGCCTATGCGGCTTGACAGATGGCTGGTAAGTCAACGAACGGAGCAAAGTAGAGCTCATATTCAGAAATTCATTGAAGCGGGGTTCGCAAAAGTGAACGGTAAAACTGGAAAAGCAAAAACTCCTGTCAGACCAGGTGACATAATTCAACTTTGGGTTCCACCACCAGAGCCTCTTCCTTACTTAAAACCTGAAGAAATTGATTTAGATATTTTATACGAAGATGATCATTTAATAGTCATTAATAAAACAGCAGGAATAGCAGTTCATCCTGCACCCGGGAATAAATCAGGAACTTTAGTAAATGGATTAATCAATCATTGTCCAGACTTACCAGGCATCGGAGGTAAATTAAGGCCTGGAATAGTTCATCGCTTAGATAAAGACACAACCGGATGCATTGTCGTAGCAAAAACTCAAGAGGCCTTAGTTAAATTACAAATTCAAATACAAAAAAGAGTAGCCTCAAGAAATTATATTGCTGTTGTACATGGAGCTATTAAAGGCAATGAAGGAATTATTGTCGGATGTATTGGCCGACATCCAAAAGATAGAAAGAAATACGCTGTTGTTGATGAGGAATCTGGTAGATATGCTTGCACACATTGGACATTAATTGAAAATCTGGGAAATTTCTCTCTTCTTAAATTCAAACTTGATACAGGTAGAACCCATCAAATTCGTGTTCATAGTGCACACATAGGTCATCCTATTGTTGGAGATCAAACTTACAGTAGGTGTAAAAAATTGCCTATTAAGCTTGGTGGCCAAGCATTACATGCAATTGAATTAGGTTTAATCCACCCAATAACATTAAAGAAAATGAAATTCACAGCTCCATTGCCTAAAGATTTTGAGAGACTTTTGAAAGTTTTGCACCCTAAAAATAATATTATTTAGGAAGTCTAGGACATGCCTTGACCAATTTTTGTGTTAAGTATTTTTGAGGATGATTTAAAAGATTTTTACCAGAATTCTCTTCGATAATTTTCCCTTTATCAAACACTAATACTCTGTGACAAAAGCCTGCTGCAAGTGATAAGTCATGAGTTATGAAGAACATAGATAGCTTTAATTTCTCCTGCAAAGAGCGAAGCAACTCCAAAATTTCTGCTTGAATTTCTGCATCTAACATACTGACACTCTCATCACAGATGAGTATTTTGGGACTTAGTGCTAATGCTCTAGCGATAACTACTCTTTGTTGTTGACCACCTGAAAGTTGAGAAGGCAACCGTCGTTCATACATGATTGCAGGTGTTAAACCAACTAGTTCTAAAAGATTACGAGCTGTTTCTTTTGCCTGAGATTTACCTGACAATTTATGGATAAGAATTGGATCTATAATTGCATCAATTACTGACATCTTAGGATTCAAAGAAGCAGAAGGATCTTGAAAAATAATTTGAATATATTTACGTAATTGTTTTAAAGATTTTTTATTAATAGTTGAAATATTCTTTCCAAGAAAAAAAACACTTCCACCTCTAGCAGGCAATAATCCAGTCAACGCTCTACATAAAGTGCTCTTACCACATCCTGATGGGCCTACTATACCAAGAGTTTCACCTTCATACAAAGTCAAGGTAACTTCATTAACGGCTTTCAACCAAAAAGAATTGAATGGCCAAAAGCCTAAATTATGCCAACAACGTAATCTATTAACTCTCAATAATGCATTGTCATTATTCATTCTTTGTCTCTCAAAACCATCTAATATTCTTCCTGAATTAACTAATCTTTTAGCAGTATCAGTTTTTGGATTAGCAACTATCTCTTTAATATTTCCAGATTCTACTATTCTCCCAGAATCAAGTATTGCAATTTTATTACACCATTTATAGGCCATAGATAAATCATGACTAATTAATAGCAAAGCGCTCCCAATCTCGTCACAAAGTAAACTAAGTTCACTCATAACTTGATCAGCAACTAGTGTATCCAAACTAGTTGTAGGTTCATCAGCAATTATTAAAGAAGGTTTTAAACAAATTGCCAAAGCAATTGCTGCACGTTGCCGCATTCCACCACTAAATTCATGTGGAAAAGAATTGAATCTTAAAGGATCTATTCCAACTTTTTCTAATAAGTTTTTAGCTTTTTCAACTAAGTTGTAAGTTGATTCAGAATTATCATGAGCTTTAAAAGTATCAACTAGATGATCACCAACAGTCATCAAAGGATTTAAACGAGACATTGGATTCTGAAAAATCAATCCAACCTCTTTACCTCGCATAGCTTGCAGAGAAACCTTATCTAGATCCAATACATTTTTTCCATTTAAAATAATCTCACCATCACAAACACATCCATTAGGAAGAAGCTGCATTATAGCCTTAGCAACAGTACTTTTACCACATCCTGAACTACCAACTAAGGCAAGCCTATCGCCACGATTCATATTCAGATTTAATTCACTAAACACATAAGTATTAGTATTTGGATAAATAGCTTGTAGTTTATTTATTTTTAAAACTTCTTTTGATGAATTATTCATGAAAAGGTAGCAGGAAATGTTGAGTTTGAATAAAATAAAACTAGCTTCGGTGCTGATGCCTAAAGTCACCTCTGCACACAATTCAAACCAGACTCATATAGTCTGCGATGAATTTTTTGATGGCCAGCCGCAACTTAGAACTCATCAAATCGAACATGTTGATGATTATGCAATTATTTTGCCAGAGTGGTTAAAAAATTGCATTGAAAATGTTCCGCCTGGAATTGGAGCAAGTTGCCCACGAGATTCTGAAGCACTCTTAGTTTCCGCTTTTGATCTTGCATTTCAATTGCATAAAGGGCAATACAGAAAAAGTGGTCAGCCTTATATAATCCATCCAGTTGCAGTGGCTGACTTACTAAGAGAAATAGGTGCAAGCGCAAGTGTAATTGCAGCGGGTTTTTTACATGACGTCGTCGAAGATACAGACATAACACCAGAGCAACTGGAGGGGTATTTTGGGAGTGAAGTTAGATATCTAGTGGAGGGTGTGACTAAATTAGGCGGAATCCATTTTAACAATCGAACAGAAGCTCAAGCAGAAAACTTACGTAAAATGTTTCTAGCTATGGCTAGCGATATTCGAGTTGTACTTGTCAAGCTTGCAGATAGGCTTCACAATATGAGAACTATTTCTTACTTAGACGAAGAGAAGCAAACTCGAATAGCTAAAGAAACGAGAGAAATTTATGCTCCACTCGCAAACCGTTTAGGAATAGGACGTTTCAAATGGGAACTAGAGGATTTAGCATTTAAACTTTTAGAGCCAGACCCCTTCCGAGAAATTCAACAACAAATAGCTAGTAAACGTAGTGAAAGAGAAGATAGATTAAATACAACTGTTCAATTACTAAAAGATCGCTTGACCTCAGCAGGACTTAGCCAATGCGAAGTTAGTGGAAGGCCAAAGCATTTATATGGAATATGGAGCAAAATGCAAAGACAACAAAAAGAATTTCATGAAATTTTTGATGTTGCTGCTCTTAGAATTCTTGTTTCCGATGTCGAGACATGTTATCGAGCTCTTGCTGTTGTCCATGACACGTTTAGACCAATACCTGGTCGGTTTAAAGACTATATAGGCCTCCCAAAACCAAATGGCTACCAATCGCTACATACAGCTGTAATCGGCAGGCACAGACCTATTGAAGTCCAAATCAGGACTCCAGAAATGCATAGAGTTTCAGAATTTGGAATTGCAGCTCACTGGAAGTATAAAGAAGGAGGATCTCCTGCTAATCCTGATTCAGAAAAGTTTAATTGGTTACGCCAATTAGTTGAGTGGCAACAAGAAGATGGGGTTAATGATCACAATGACTACCTTGCATCAATAAAAGAGGATTTATTTGATGAAGAAGTTTTTGTATTCACTCCAAAAGGAGATGTTTTAGGATTAAGGAATGGTTCTACAGCAATCGATTTTGCATATCGTATTCACTCTGAGATAGGGAATCATTGCAATGGTGCTAGAATTAATGATCGTCTTTGTGTTCTATCAACACCTCTTGAAAATGGAGATTTCGTTGAAATTCTCACTCACAAGAACTCTCATCCAAGCTTAGACTGGCTAAACTATGTAGCCACACCCACCGCCAAAAATCGCATTAGGCAATGGTATAAAAAAAGTCATCGTCAAGAAACAATATCACGAGGGAAGGAACTACTAGAACAAGAATTTGGTCGTAAAGGAATTGATAATTTGCTGAAAGGCGAAGTAATAACCAAAGTTGCTGAGAGATGTAATCTAAAGTCTACAGAGGACCTATTAGCAGCACTTGGATTTGGAGCATTAACCTTACATCAAGTGATTAATAGATTTAGAGAAGAGATAAAAATACAAAACCAGTTACCTGAGCTTGAATTAAGCGATATCGAGCTAGCAAACCAAGTTGGATCAAACACAAATCTAGCTTCAAATAAATCAAAAAAATCTCAAACAAAATATTCTCCAATAATTGGCTTAGAAGGGCTTGATTATCGAATAGGGGGATGTTGTAGCCCTTTACCAGGGGAATCAATACTTGGAACAGTCTCACTTGGCAATCACGGAATAACTATACATCGAACTAGTTGTGTCAACATACAATCAATACCAAACAATAGAAGGATATCAGTTCAATGGAATAGCCATAATCAAATCAAAGAAGAGAAATTTCCTATTCAATTAAGAATTGAAGTGATTGATAGGGTCGGTGTACTTAAAGACATATTAATGAGACTTTCAGATAGAGGTATTAATGTAATCGATGCAAGAGTTAAGACATCTCATGGCAAACCTGCATGTATTGATCTAAAAGTTGAACTGGAAAGTATTAATCAATTAGAACTTACCATCAATCAAATACGATCAATGGTTGACGTCTTAGATATCGCTAGAACTGGCATTAAATAACATTATCTATACTCCTAAATATAGTTGATAACAAATAAATAGATATAAACTTAATTTTTATTAGAAAATTTTTTGAGTAAAAAATATAAACCAATTCCACCAAGTAATCCAGTCAAAAGGCCCATACATATAGAGCCAATTATCAGTCTAAAACTCAAGTACCAACCTTGAGACCACAACTCATTAGTAGTTATATGGCGAAAGTCTACTATATTTTTATCCTTATTGATTATTAATGAGCCTAGTCTATAATTAAAATAATAAAGAGGAACATAAGTAAATGGGTTGCTAATCCAGGTTCCAACAGCCGCCAAAATACTATTCCCCTGGAAGATTTTTGCTAAAAGTACACCCATCAAGGTTTGTAAACCAAAGAATGGAAAGCATCCACTAAATATACCCACGCCCAATCCTAATGCTCTCTGAGCGGGAGAACCTTCCTGATTCCATAGCCAAGAGATAAATTTACGAATTCTTTGTATTAGATTTAGGAAGATTTTTTTCATAATTTAAAAAATCTTAATCCAAAAAAGAAAGCTAGATTTGATTTTAGTGAAGATCGTATGTTTATTGAGTAATGAATTCGTTTTCCCCTACTGAAGATACTATTGCTGCAATTGCGACTGCTGTTTCTCCAGGCGAAGGGAGTATCGCTGTCATTAGGATCTCTGGCTCCTTGGCAATTGAGATAACTAAAAGTATCGTTCATATCCCTGGAAAACAAGATTGGAGCACTCACAAAGTGCTGTACGGACATGTAACCGAAAAAGATCAAAGAATATATATCGATGAAGTATTAATACTAATAATGAAAGGGCCGAGGAGCTTTACAGGTGAAGATGTCGTAGAAATTCATTGCCATGGTGGAATTATTGCCGTCCAGAAGATCCTTGAAAGAATATTAGATATCCCAAGCGTTCGAAGAGCAGAACCCGGTGAGTTTAGTCAAAGAGCAGTGCTTAATGGTCGTATCAGCCTTACTCAAGCAGAATCAATTAGTGAGCTAATATCGGCTAGAAGCAGAAAAGCAGCAGAGCTTGCGATTAATGGAATTAAAGGGAATATTCAAACTGAAATTGAATTAATCAGGAAGAGATTAGTAGATCAACTAACGGAAATTGAAGCAAGAATTGATTTTGAAGAAGATCTCCCGATTTTAGATGAAAAACAAGTACAAAGAGAAATTCTCTCCATCAAACATGATCTAAACGAACTAATTGATAATGCCAAAAGAGGCTCTTGGGTTCGTTCTGGCTTAAAAGTTGCACTAACCGGGAAGCCTAATGTAGGGAAAAGCTCCTTAATGAACAGACTTTCCAAACAAGAAAAAGCCATTGTGACTGACCTACCTGGTACCACAAGAGATCTTTTAGAAAGTGAGATTGTTGTAGAGGGAATACCCGTAACTTTCATTGATACAGCGGGTCTACGAGAAACGAAAAATATTATCGAAAAAATTGGTATTTCTAGAACTAGAAAAACTTTAATTCAAGCTGACCTAATAATGTTAATCTTTGACTATTCCAACGGATGGAGTAGCGAGGATGAATCAATACTAAAACAATTACCCACAAATATTCCACTTTTAATTGTTGGAAATAAATCCGATTTAATAAATAATGATTCTTTAGAAAAAGTTCCAAAATATATCTTAGAAAAAGAAAAACTAGTTATAATAAGCGCAAAAACTGGAATAGGAGAAAACGATCTAATTAATTACTTATTAAAGATATGTGGTTCAACTAAGAATCATGGTTTAGATATCGCGCTCAATGAAAGGCAACTTGACCTAGCAAAGTCAACAATGAAATCATTGGAAAATATTGATCATGTATTTGAGGAAAAACTACCATGGGATTTCTGGACAATCGACTTAAGACAAGCTATTAATTTTTTAAGCGAGCTCACAGGAGATGATTTAACAGAAAGTTTACTTGATAATATATTTTCTAAATTCTGTATTGGTAAGTAATAAAGCAATTTTTATCTAGTATTTATTATCAATAGTAAAAATATAATATAAATAATAGCATACTCCTCCAATCAATATAGCAACCATTATATTTACACTATGAACAACTTCCACTTTATCTAAATAGTCTAGAACAACTTAATTAAAGCATATTGTTTACATATCACAAAAAAAGATATTAGAAAATTTCTATTAGGGTAAAAATAGTTTAGATACAGACTAGAAGATAAAATTTAATAAACAGGAAAAGATATTTTATAAATGGTTTTGACATTGGTATAGTAACTAATGTATTAGTTGTGTTGTGGATCTTCGCTCACCAAAGCTACATAAAATATTAGATACCTGGATTGAGGAAGATCTCGGTGATGGAGATCTAACAAGATTTGTCCTCAACGACAGAATCGCATCAGCTCATTGGGTTGCAAAAGAAGATGGGGTTTTTTGTGGTGGAGATCTTGTCAAATTAATATTTAAAAAAATTGATCCCCGAGTAAATCTGCAACTTTTAATAGAGGATGGTCATAAGTTTGAAAAGAATCAAAGACTCCTAGAATTAAAAGGGGCATCCGCCTCCTTAGTGGCTGGAGAGCGCATAACACTTAATTTAGCCATGCATCTTTCTGGTATTGCCTCATCTACAGCTGTACTAGTATCTCAACTATCAGGATCCAATGTGAAGTTAGCAGACACGCGCAAGACGACTCCCGGGATGAGGATATTCGAAAAATATGCTTTTCATTGTGGCGGCGGTATTAATCATAGGCTTGGATTAGATGATGCTGCCATGTTGAAGGAGAATCATATTGAATGGTCTCAGGGGATTAGCGAGAGTATTAAAATCTTAAGAACAACTATTCCATGGACAAAAAAAATAATAGTCGAGGCAGAGACTCCCACCCAAGCGAAAGAAGCCGTAGAGGCAGGTGCTGATGGAGTTTTACTTGATGAAATGCCTATACAAGCCATTTCAAAATTAGTTCCAGAATTACGTCAACTTTCAAGAAACAGTAATTCCAAGTACGTCTCACAAAATATCGTTATTGAAGTTTCTGGAATCAATCCAAATAATTTGTCAGACTATATTTTCACAGATATTGATCTAATCTCAACTAGTGCACCGATCACTAAAAGTAAATGGAAAGATTTTAGTATGCGCTTTGACTAAAACAATGTATCACAAGTTTCTTAGCCACATTCAATAAACCTAAAAATCTACAAAGTACCTACCTAATCATAAACATCATGCTTGAAATATCGGCCAAATTAGAAGAAGCCCTTCATAGAGCTTTCCTTAAGGTCTTCCCAACAGATAATCGAAGTTCAAAAACTTCCTCAATACTTACAAGTTCTAGTTTAGTCCCTGCATCAAAGCCAGAATTTGGAGATTTTCAAATCAATTGTGCTTTAGCACTAGCGAAAGAGATAAAGCAATCTCCACGTGATATTGCACAACAAATAGTTGATCAACTAAAAAACGACGATGATTTCTTGAAAATATGCAATCCACCAAGTATTGCAGGTCCAGGTTTCATCAACCTATCTATAAATTCAACAACGCTTATATCTGAAATACATATTCGTCTAAATGATAAAAGATTGGGAGTGCCTTTAAAAGAATTCAGTAATAAGAAAATAGAAGAGAAAAGAAACCATAATCGTGTAATTATCGATTTTTCCAGTCCGAATATTGCTAAAGAAATGCATGTTGGGCATTTACGATCAACAATTATTGGGGACTGTCTTGCACGGGTTCTTGAATTCTGCGGTTATGAAGTCTTACGAATCAATCATGTGGGAGATTGGGGTACACAATTTGGCATGCTCATCACTCATCTAAAAGAGGTGGTACCAGAGGCACTACATACAAAAGATGCAGTGGAAATAAGTGACCTTGTGAATTTCTATCGTCAAGCAAAAAAAAGATTTGATGAAGATCAAATCTTTCAAAATAAATCTAGGAGTGAGGTCGTTAATTTACAAGCAGGTAATCAAGAAAGTTTACTTGCTTGGCAATTGCTATGTAATCAATCTAGAAAAGAGTTTCAAAAAATCTATGATAGACTTGATATTAAGCTCACAGAAAGAGGTGAATCTTTTTATAACAAATTTTTAGTAGATGTTATTAATGATTTAAAAAATAAAAATTTACTCATAAATGATCAAGGAGCTCAATGTATTTTCCTTGATGGCTTAGTCGGAAAAGACGGCAAACCTCAACCCATCATTATTCAAAAAAGTGACGGAGGTTTTAATTACACAACAACTGACTTGGCAGCCATTAAATATAGATTGACTAATCCACCTCATGGAGATGGAGCATTCCGGTTGATTTATGTCACAGATGCTGGGCAAGCATCACATTTTTCTGCAGTTTTTCAAATTGCAAAGCTTGCAGATTGGATTCCTACAAATTGTCAAATCGAGCATGTCCCCTTTGGTCTTGTTCAAGGAGAAGATGGTAAGAAATTAAAAACTCGTTCAGGCGAAACTATTAGATTAGTAGACCTTCTGGATGAAGCAATTCAAAGAGCAAAAGTAGATCTTAAAGCTCGTCTCAACACTGAAAATAGATTCGAGAAAGATAGTTTTATAGATACAGTTTCTACAACTGTTGGGATTGCAGCCATCAAGTATGCGGATCTGAGTCAAAATAGAATTTCTAATTACCAATTTAGTTTTGATAAGATGCTCTCTTTACAAGGGAATACAGCTCCATATTTACTCTATGCATTAGTTCGAATAGCGGGCATATCTCGCAAAGGTGGAGATTTAAATGTCTCAAGTAAGAAAATTCAGTTCAATGAAGATCAAGAATGGGCCTTAATTCGCAAACTATTACAACTTGATTCTGTCATTTCTGAAGTCGAAAGAGAACTTCTTCCCAGTCGTCTCTGCGCATATCTATTTGAACTAAGTCAGATCTTTAATAGATTCTATGATCAAGTTCCAATTTTAAAGGCAGGTGAACCTGCAAAAACGAGTAGACTGGCCTTATGTTCTATCACTGCGGGTACACTTAAACTGGGGATGAACTTATTAGGTATCCCCACTCTGGAAAGAATGTAATGAAAAAAAAAGAAAATTCATTCATAGATCTACCGAGCCCAAGGAAAGATGTCGCGGATTTAACACCATATTCAGCACCACTGGAAGGACGTAGAAAGTTACTAAGACTCGACTTTAATGAAAACACTATTGGACCAAGCCCACTAGTGATTAAGTCTCTCAGGGAGATCAGCAGAGAAGAAATCTCTATTTATCCTGAATACTCTGGTTTAAAAGAAAAAGTAGTAGAAACTCTCATCAAACAAAACTCAAAGGTAAATATAAATTCATCTGAAGTTGGTATTTTTAATGGAGTAGATGCAGCAATAAATGCTATTTTTCACGCCTATGGCGACTTTAATGATCTAATGTTAACTACATCGCCTACTTTTGGATATTATACCCCTTGTGCAAAAATGCGAGGAATGAGAATCAACTCAATACCTTATGAGGGTAAAGATTTTAAATACCCATTTGATAATATTTGCGAATTGATCTCTCAAAATCATCCTAAAATTTTACTCATATGCAACCCTAATAATCCAACTGGTACAAGATTAAGTCCAGAAAGAATTATAGAGATCACCCAACTTTCATCTAAAACACTAGTTGTTGTCGATGAACTATACGAGGCGTTTACAGGTGATAGTGTTCTGCCATTTGTCAATTTTCAAAAAATACCCAATCTTATTGTATTAAGATCACTTTCCAAAACAGCTGGTTTAGCAAGTTTAAGAATTGGTTTTGCTATTGGAAATTCTAAAGTAATTAATATAGTTAACAGAGTCACTGGCCCTTATGATGTTAATAGCTTTGCTGTAATTGCAGCTTTTGAGGCGCTTAAAGATCAATCTTATATTGATTCTTATGTGAATGAAGTACTTGAGGCTCGCAATTGGATAAAAAATACATTTAAAAAATATAACGTTAAGCATCATATTGATGGAGGAAACTATTTTCTACTTTGGCCAAAATCAAACCCACAACAAGTTGAGCAAAAGCTCAAGTCGTCTGGAATTCTAATTAGGAATATGGATAAGAAAACAAATTTAAAAGGTTCTATCAGAGTGAGTATTGGAACAATTGAGCAGATGAAAAGATTCTGGTCAACTTTTAAGATTGTCGATGAAGTGTAGATTGTTTATTACGTCTCTATAGCTTGAGACAATCTAGGTATTTGCTGCTAAGTCCAAGAAATTAGAAAGTAACTTATGACCAGCTTCAGTCAATACACTCTCAGGATGGAACTGAACTCCATAAATGTGTGGAAAATCCTTATGGGTTATTCCCATAATAGTTTCATCCTCTAGCCAGGCTATAACCTCTAGGCACTCTGGGAAGCTTTCTCTTTCTGCAATTAAGCTGTGGTACCTAGTTGCGACGAGGGGGTTAGGCAAATCTCTAAATATACCAGTACCTGTATGCAAAACATTAGATGTTTTACCATGCATTAATTCTTTGGCTTTGATTATTTTTCCACCGAAAGCTTGAGTAATAGCTTGATGGCCAAGACAGACTCCAAGGGTTGGTATTTTAATTGATAAATCAGATAAAATGTCTAGACAAACTCCAGATTGATTAGGATCTCCTGGACCAGGGGATAACAAAATCGCATCAGGATTTAAATCTTTAATTTCACTAATCGTCAGAGCATCATTACGTTCGACTCTGACTTCTGATGCAATAGGATACTGAGAAGCTAATTCGCCCAAATATTGAACGAGGTTATAAGTGAAGCTGTCATAATTGTCGATCACCAAAAACATAATTTTTAAGCCATTAAATTCCTAACTGTTTAAGTAATGGAGGAAATAATAATAAAACAGCAATCAGCACCGAACTGATTGAAGCTACTAAAACTGCCCCAGCTGAACAATCTTTAGCGATTTGCGCGAGAGGGTGAAATCGCTTCCCAATGGCCAAATCAACAACTGATTCAATCGCTGTATTAAGCAATTCAACTACTAGCACACTAGTGGCTGTAAGGGCCATTATTGCTAAATCAGTTTTATTAAGACCTAAAAGAAAGCCTAAACCAAACGCACCCAATGCAAAACAAACATGAATCCGAAAATTTCTCTGCGTAACGAAAGCATATCCTAAGCCTTTTGCTGCATACAAAAAGCTAGTTGGTAGATCTTTAGCTATCTTCCACGATGACCTTTTATTTGATCTGTGAAAAGTATTAGGGCTGTCCCTTACTTCTCTATCAGAGTCATTTGATATCTCAGTAGCCATATTTTGAAATCTTCATTCTTTATTTAAAGAGTACCTCTTATATCAAGAAGTTGCTCTTGAATCAAAAGCATTTTATTAAGACTCTCCTCGTCACTATGGTCCCAACCCAAAAGGTGTAAAAAGCCATGAGTCGCAAGCCATCTCAGTTCTCTAAATAAATCAACATCATTAGCTTTCGCTTGTCTTATTGCTGTAGGGACTGAGATAACTATGTCACCCAATTCAATACATTCATTAGTTAGACCTGAAAATGACTCATCAATGATGGGAAACGAAAGCACATCTGTACTTTTTGCCTGCCCCAGCCAAGCATGATTCAAATCAAGAATTTTCTTATCATTCGTTAATTCCAAACCCAAGCTAAAATTAGAAGCATTGCGTACTATTGCCGGACACTTCAATGCTTCATTTACTTGTATGAATTCAATCCAGCCACCTATCTCATTAATCCAATTACTTGGATTTTTTATCAACTCTAAAGTCTCACTATTCACAAATACATCTAAATCTTGAACCGAGAAGGGTGTAAAAGAAAGATCTAAGTCTAATTTATATGATCTAGTCAAAGAATTCTCCGTAAAATTATTGCGGGATATGAGGTTTTCCCAGAACAGCAACTAAAAGAATAAATCCAAGAAAGCCCAAAGCCGTTAAACCAAAATGAGAAAGGCTTTGCCCCCCTTTGCGAACCATATTTTTCATGGCAAGTTTGACAAAGCTTGGAGATGGCGTTGTTTTTTTGGCGACATCGCCAGAAGTAATTTTATTATTCATATCATCTAAATTTATGATTCTTCGATATTTTGCCTTAAAAGAGACTGAATAAAAATATCTATTTCCCCATTCATGACTGAATCTACATCTGTTGTCTCTTGTTCAGTACGTAAATCTTTTACCATTTGATACGGGTGAAAAACATAATTTCTAATTTGATTGCCCCATGCAGCTTCAACAATATCTCCCCGAATATCAGCAATCTCTGCAGCCCTTTGTTCTTCTGCTATCACCATAAGTTTTGATTTTAATAGTGCCATTGCTTTTTCTTTATTTTGAAGTTGCGATCGTTCTTGTGTACATCGAACTGCAATCCCAGTGGGCACATGAAGAATCCGAACAGCAGTTTCAACTTTATTTACATTTTGGCCACCTGCTCCACCTGAACGACTTGTCGTGATTTCCAAATCTTTTTCAGGAATCTCAAGTTCAACATCTTCATCAAGTTTAGGCATTACTTCAACTCCAGCAAAACTGGTTTGTCGCTTTCCGTTAGCATTAAAAGGGGAAATTCTGACTAAGCGGTGAGTTCCTTTTTCATTTTGTAAAAACCCATATGCGTATAAACCATCTATTTCGATGGTGACACTTTTTATTCCAGCTTCCTCTCCCTCAGAAAGTTCATTAATAATTACTTTCATACCATTATTTTCAGCCCAACGTGTATACATCCTAAGAAGCATTTGGGCCCAATCTTGGGCATCGGTGCCACCAGCACCAGCATTAATTGAGAGCAGTGCACCCTCCTTAGCGTAGGTACCACTTAGAAGACGCTCCATCTGCCAACGCTCAAGTTCATGCTTTAATTTCTCAATGCCATTTTGGGCCTCCAAAAGCATTTCTTCATCAGGATCTATCTCATAAAGCTCTAACGAGAGATTTGCCTCCTCAATAACCCCCCTCCATGCAATTAACTTTTCCAACTCTGCTTTTACTTCATCAAGTTGACGCATCTGCTTTTGAGCATCTTTAGGATCGTTCCAAAACTCAGGTTGCGATGCAACTTGCTCTAAATCCTTTTTTTTAGCCAACAATGCAGGTTCGTCAAAGACAATCCTGAGCAATACTCAGGCGAGCAGTCAATAAAGAAAGATCCCTTTTAAAATCCGTAAGGTCTTGCAAAAGAGGTAATAGAATTAATACATTAAAAGCTATCAGCATATCAACCCAAAAACTATACATGAATAGATCAAGTCACGATTCAGGCATTACCAAAGTGGAAATATACACTTGGAAATTTTGCCCATTTTGCATTCGTGCAAAAGCCCTGCTAAATGAAAAGGGAGTAAAATTCATAGAATATTTGATTGATGGAGACAATGATGCAAGAACAAAGATGGCTGAAAGAGCAGGTGGTCTTAGAACTGTCCCACAAATTTTTATCAATGAAAAAAGTATTGGGGGTTGCGATGACCTATACGAACTTGAAAGGGATAACAAATTAAATGAACTTATTGGAAAAACAAATTGATTCATGAAGCAACTTTTTGTTCTAGATCCAATTGAAAATATTAATCCAAATAAGGATTCATCAGCCGCACTGATGCAAGCCGCATCTAGAGCCAATATAGATGTATGGATTTGCACTCCCTCTGATCTGCAAGCTCGCGGAAATGATGCATGGGTTGTTTCTAACAAAGTGAATTGTGAGCCTTGGATTAATGTCCAATCACCACAAAGTCTTCCTTTAAGAGATTTCTCTTGCATTTGGATGCGCAAAGATCCTCCTGTTGATGAAGCATTTTTATATGCAACTCATTTATTAGAAGTTGCAGAAAGAGACGGAGTCAGTGTCATTAATAAGCCTGCATCACTTAGAGCATGGAACGAAAAATTAGGAGCTTTAAGATTTAGTGATCTCATGGCTCCCACTCTGGTTGCGAGTAGGGTGGAACAATTAATCATATTTGCGAAAGAATTTGGTGAAGTTGTTCTTAAGCCACTTGGAGGGAAAGGTGGCCAAGGAGTCATACGAATTGCAAAAAATGCTCCAGGCTTAGAAGCATTATTGGAACTAATTACGGCACAAGAACATTTGCCAGTGATGATGCAACAATTTCTACCAGCAGTAATGCATGGAGACAAACGAATCCTTTTGGTTAACGGAGAGCCCTTAGGTGCAATTAATAGACGTCCAAAAGAAGGAGACTTCAGAAGTAACCTAGCTTTAGGAGGAAAAGCTGAAATAACAAAATTAACTCCAAAAGAAATAGAAATATGTGCTCAATTAAAACCGTCTTTGAAGAAAGAAGGTCTATTCTTTGTTGGTATAGATGTTATTGGAGGTATGCTAAGTGAGATAAATGTAACAAGTCCAACTGGTATTAAAGAAGTAGAGAACCTAATGAATGTTCCATTAGCCGATCAAGTAATTGATTGTCTTATAGATCATTTGAACAATTAACCTTATCTAAGTTTAATTGATTTCTTAAGACCTCAAATTTCAAAGCTACTTCTTTCATCTCTTCTTCAACAGTTGAGCCTTTTACGAGACCTGCACCAGCAAATAATTTAAGTTCATTCCCTCTTACATGTCCGTAACGTATCGCCACTCTAAATTCAGAATTTTGATGTCTATCTATCCAACCAATTGGAGAAGCATATGTTTGACGATCAAATGATTCTAAAGCTCTTAGCCAACTCAAAGATTGATCAAGGGGTAATCCAGCAACAGCAGGAGTTGGATGGAGAGATTCAACTAAACTAAGAGGTGATTTATTTTGAACATCAGCCGTAATAAGGGTATGTAAATGAATTAAATGGCCTTGAGTCATTAATCTTGGTTGAGATCTATGCCTTGCTTTAATACCATTGCTTAAAAGTTGTTTAACAATCGATTTAACTACAAAATTGTGTTCTCTTAAGTCTTTAGTAGAAGCCAGCAATTCTTGTCCATCATCATCTTTCTTGGCAGTACCAGCCAAAGCATCGATCAACAAATTATTTTGATTAAGACTAATCAACCTCTCTGGTGAGGCACCAAAGAATGACTCCTCATTATTCTTTTGCCAAAGGAATCGACAACTATTAGTTTGCTGAACTCTTAAGCGAGCCAATAAGTTCAGTGGGTCTAATGGTTTTCTTAGAAAAAGAAGTTGTCTGGTAGCCAATACCAGTTTATCCAAATCACCTGCATTTATTAATTCAATCCCTTTAGCTAAAGATTCTCGATATTGAGATTTCCAATCATTAGAAAAATTATCGACTAAGAAATTTTCTTTTACATCATCAAAAATGCGGACTGATGATCTATTTATCTTTTCTCTAATTGACCATAATCTTTCTACTGATTCACGAACATCTGAAGGATTTAGGGCAACTGAATTTAAACGTAACCATGTCAATCCATCTTTTGCAGCTAATTGCCACTTAGGCAAAACAGCCTGCAGCGAAAACTTATCATCTATTGATTTTTCATTACTCTTAATTTGATCAAAAAAAGAAAATGAAAATAGAATCCTTGATGCTGAAAATGCTGGACTTGGAGAAGTATCTATCAATCGAGTAAAAATCTCATCACTAAACCTTTGTGCATTTTCAAACCTCTTTGGTCCAGATAAATCCAAAGATTGACAATGTCCTCCAGCAGAAATGCACAATCCGGGAGATAGATCCCAAAGAAATCTAAACTGATGTTTTTCAGCAATTAAAGGTAATGTCGTTAAAGGGTCTGCTTGATTTACAGGAACAGAGATGCTCAAGATACATTCATCAACTTTTCGTTCACTCCATTCCCGAAGAGAACTAACTAAAAGCTCACTAAAGACAGGTTCTAAATTCATAACCAATTAGAGCCTTTAGACATAAATAAACCAATACATGAACTGCTGCCTAGTCTTAAGGAAGAAACCAAGCAACAAACAGAACAGGTTATTTTATCAGTGAAGTCTTCTACAACTGAAAAGAAACATCTTTGGCAAGCTGCAATTAAGTGGCCATTATATTCAGTCGCAATAATGCCTGTCATTTTATCTGCAGCATGGGAGCTGGGGAATAGCGGCAATATTCGTCTAGGACAATTCATCGGTTTTCTAATTGCCTCTATCTTGATTTTGCTTTGGGAAAATCTTACCAATGATCTTTTTGACGATGAAACTGGAGTTGACAAATACAAATCCCACTCCGTAGTTGCTTTAACGGGTAATAAAACCACTGTAAGTCGAGTTGCATATATTTCTCTTTTATTAGGTTTATTTATCATATTTATACTTGCTCTAAAAAGTAAAATAACAGTACTTTTTTTGGTCTTAATTTGTTGTTTCCTTGGATATTTATACCAAGGGCCACCATTTAGACTGGGGTATAAAGGGTTAGGAGAACCCCTCTGCTGGATTGCCTTTGGCCCACTTGCTACAGCTGCAGCACTAATTGTTGTCTCTCCAAGATCTAATTTTCATACCATCCCTTGGCTAACAGCACTGATAATTGGGGCAGGTCCGGCGATGGCGACCACTTTGGTTCTATTCTGTTCGCATTTTCATCAAATCAATCAAGATGCTTCAGTCGGTAAAAAATCACCATTAGTTATTTTAGGCACACATCGAGCAGCAGAATTCTTACCGTGGTTCGTTGGTCTAATATTTTTATTAGAATTATTACCAGTACTAATTGGATTATGGCCAATAACGACTCTTATATGTTTAATTAGCCTTCCTTCAGGTGTAGATCTTATCAAATTAATAAAAAGACATCACAACCAACCTGAGCGTATTAAAAACAGTAAGTTTTTAGCTTTACGCTTTCAGACAATTAATGGTTTATGCTTAAGTCTGGGTTTTGCTATATCCTCGTTTTTTTATAATTAATTTTTGATTTTATTGAATTATGAAATTGACAATTAATATTAAGCCATTTTCATTTCAACTAACAAGAAAATTAATAAACTCGCAAAGAAGTATTAGCAGCAAAGTAGGTTTATTATTGCGAATAAAAGACTTAGATGGAAATTATGGATGGGGTGAAGTATCACCTATTGAGAAAAAAGAATTACAAAAAAGTATAGAAAGTCTCGATTTTATTGGTAGACAAACTACAAAAGATTCAATAGAAAATTATTTATGTGAACTACCAGGAGCACTTGCTTTCGGATTAGGAACCTGCTTAGCCGATTTAGAAAATCTTACTAAAAGCAAGTTAAATTTTGAAGGTTTTGACATTGCAAAATCAGCTTATCTTTTGCCTACAGATATTGATCCATTAGAGTCAATAGTTAAATATGTAGATGGATCAAATGGCAAGAAAAGTTCTTGTACAATAAAATGGAAGGTATCTCACCAAGAAAATAACTTTAAGGAAGAGAAAACATTACAAAAAATCTTAGATATTTTACCAAATAACTTTAAACTTAGAATTGATCCAAATGGAGGATGGAGCCGCCAAAAAGCGCAAGAATGGATTAACGAACTTAAAAACGAACCTCGTTTGGAATGGATTGAACAGCCACTCCCCTCAAAAGATATTGAAGGTTTATTTTTATTAGCCAATCAAATTCCAATTGCACTAGATGAATCTTTGGTTGAATTTCCACATTTACGAAAAACATGGAAAAGTTGGCAAATACGTCGCCCTGCATTAGATGGTGATCCTAGATTACTGTTAAAAGAAATAGAACAAGAAGATAGTCAAACAGTCATAAGCACAGCTTTTGAAACTGGTATTGGGAGAAGGTGGATTAATCACCTCGCAGCCAAGCAAGTCAAAGGGAAAAATCCTTGTGCACCTGGACTTGCACCTGGATGGTGCCCCAAAGGCCAACTCTTTAATAACAATCCAAAATTAGTATGGGAAGCTGTATGACCAAAATTGCAGTTATAAAATGTATTCCTGAAAAAAACCTCGACTGCTCAAAAGAAATTTTAAAGAATTTTGAAAAACATAAATGGGTATATCTAGCACCTCCAAAAGATCAAACAAAAATTCCCACGTCGTCAACTTTACCTGAAGGAGAAGGAATAATCATTTCAGGCGGGGGGAGCATTGGAGGACCAAATCTTTGTTTACAATCAATTAAAAATCTAACTAATTCGGCTTTAGCAACTGGAACGTGGTTAAAGAATCATGGCCTTAGGCCAGATAAATGCATCATTCTCAATTCACTACCTTTACACCATATAAGTGGTTTCATGCCTTGGTGGAGACATCAGACGTGGCGATCTGATTATCACTGGCTTTCATCTTCTTTAATGCATAAACCACTTCAACTTAAACAGTTTAGTGAAGCATTAACTAATAAATATAGACGTCCATTAATTACATCCATAGTTCCAACTCAATTATCGTCTTTGATTGATGATTCTGATGGTTTAAAATGGCTTCAATCTCTAGCTATAATCTGGGTTGGAGGGGCTTTGATCTCAACAGATCTTGCTGACAAAGCTCGAAGAAATTCTATTAATCTAGCTCCTTGTTATGGGGCTACCGAAACTGTTGCAATGGTGACTTGCCTGAGTCCCAACGATTTTTTAAAAGGAAGTAATAGTGTTGGGTTCCCTCTCGAAGATGTTGAGATAGAAATCAACAAAAGCAATTCCCTTAGGATTAAAACTAGTAGAATTGCAACTTCAAAATGGAAGAATGATAAATTCGAATCAATTACAGACACAAATGGATGGTGGGAAGCAGGCGATTTAGCGAAATACATCACTCTCGACAATAAAAAAGCGATACAAATCCTGGGCAGAAGAGATTCAGCTATAAATTCTGGTGGTGAAACGATATTCCCAGAAGATATCGAAATGGAATTAATGAAAATAATCTCGAAAAATCAAATCCCAATTAAAGACATTTTTGCACTTGGAGTTAGTGATAAGAAATGGGGACAACGTTTAGTTGTCTTAACTAAATTCAAAGAAAAAGGAATCAACAGATCTCCAATTATCTCACTTCTGACTAATCTCATTGAAGGCTGGCAACCAGCCAAAAAACCACTAAAATGGTACGATTGTCCAACACTTTCAAGAAATATCAATAAAAAATGGGAAATAAAAAAATGGCAAGACTGGATAGCCTTTAATAGACCTATTAACTAAAAATTCAAACTAGATTCATGAAGCCACAAATTTATTTGCTTAGATAATGCACATATATCTCTTGAAATCGGATTTATCGATACATGTTTTATAGTTGCCGTACCGATTTTCTCACCATTTTTTTTAAATTTAAATCGAAGTACAAATGAAGAGTCATTTATCTTCTCTGGATTAAGTTCGATATTGATAGTATCTCCAACATAAAGTGGTTGAAAATAATTTGCTTCACAATGAACAACTGGCAAAGCTACATCCAGTAGGCTTGTATTCAATTGGTTTGTAGGAAAAATTTCCTGTAAAACTACTCCATGTTTTTCTAAACTTGCTTCCCAAGTTTCATGACACCATCTAAATAATTCAAGAAAATGCACCACTCCAGCAGCATCTGTCTCACCAAAACGAACTGTTCGTTTCAAACATAACCATTCTCTAGGATTACGCTTTTCCAAAAAACCTATCTATCAACAGAGCCCATAATCACATCTATGGAACCTAATATAGCCATGATATCAGCGACCTTAGCCCCCTTCAGTATGTGAGGAAGTATCTGCAAATTATTAGAATCAGCCGCTCTAATTTTAAACCGCCAAGGAGTTACATCATTATTGCCTTGAATAAATACTCCTATCTCTCCTTTCCCAGACTCAAGGCGAGTATATAATTCACCATTAGGAATCTTAAAAGTAGGTGCAACCTTCTTAGCTACATATTGATAATCAAAGCCTGACATATTACCTTTTTTTCCCTCAACTGTCCTTGTTGCCTCAAGATTTTCTGTTGCCCCCCCTGGAATCATCTCACAAGCTTGTCGTAATATTTTTAATGACTGTCTCATTTCTTCAATACGAACTCTATATCTTGCATAACAATCCCCCTCTTTCTCCCATGCAATATCCCATTCAAAATCGTCATAACATTCATAATGATCTACCCTTCTCAAGTCCCATGGAACACCTGCAGCCCTAAGCATAGGACCAGAAAGACTCCAGTTGATCGCTTGCTCTTTTCCTATAACTCCTAATCCTTCTATACGTCTACGAAAGATAGGGTTATTAGTTATCAATTTTTCATACTCATCAATTTTTGGACCAAACCAATTACAAAAATCTTTGCATTTTTCTAGCCAACCCCAAGGTAAATCACATGCAACGCCACCAATACGAAAATAATTATTATTGATCAATCTTTGACCAGTTGCAGCCTCCCATAAATCGTAAATCATCTCCCTTTCTCTGAAAATATAGAAGAAAGGAGTTTGAGCCCCGACATCTGCCAAAAATGGGCCTAACCATAGCAAATGGTTAGCTATCCTATTCAACTCAAGCATTATCACCCTGATATAACTTGCTCTTTTAGGTACTTTTATATTTGCCAAACGCTCAGGGGCATTAACAACAATGGCTTCATAAAACATACCAGCCGCATAATCCATGCGGCTCACGTAAGGAACAAACATGACGTTTGTTCTATTCTCAGCAATTTTCTCCATACCTCTGTGCAAGTAACCAATAACTGGTTCACAATCAACAACATCCTCTCCATCAAGGGTTACGACCAACCGTAATACCCCATGCATTGATGGATGATGTGGCCCAAAGTTGACCACCATTGGCTCCGTACGCGTTTCAAGCTGCGTCATTGGGCCCAACCAAAGCAATGTCTAAATACTAGTGAAAATTATGAAAGAAGGGCCAATTAGTTCAAGTTCTAACTTTAATCATGTCCCAATAATGGGAAAAGAAATAATTCAATCACTAAAGGAATTACCAAGTGAATTAACAAAACAAGGATTAATTATTGATGCCACCATTGGAGGAGGAGGACATTCAGCTCAAATACTAGAGAATTTCCCAGGAATCAAAATTATTGGGCTTGATCAAGATCCAATGGCCAGAGAAGCAGCATCAAAAAGGTTAATAAAATTCGGAACAAGAATAGAAATAATCTCTACAAACTTCGCAGACTTTTCACTTAACGAACAAGCCATTTGCGTCTTAGCTGATCTTGGAGTTAGCAGTCATCAACTTGATGAGCCTTCACGAGGTTTTAGCTTTCGTTTAGATGGTCCGATAGATATGAGAATGAATCCTGAGGAAGGTCTAAGTGCAGCCGAACTGATTGACACTCTATCTGAACAGGATTTAGCTGATTTAATATACAACTTAGGAGAAGAAAAACGTTCTAGACGTATTGCAAGAAAAATCAAAAATGATCTTGTAAAAAATGGGGCATACAGTGGAACTCAAGCTCTTTCTTATGCAATTGCTGGTTGTTTTCCACCCAAGCAAAGACATGGTAGAATTCATCCTTCAACTAGAACTTTTCAGGCTTTAAGGATAGCTGTTAATAATGAATTGAAATCGCTGGATAGCTTATTAGAAAAAGCTCCAAACTGGTTGTTAAAAGATGGACTATTTATAGTAATAAGTTTTCATTCACTAGAAGATAGAAGAGTCAAATCTAACTTTAAAGCTGACAATAGATTAAAAGTACTATCTAAAAAGCCCTTGAGAGCAAGCCCTCAAGAGATCGAATTAAATCCAAGAAGTAAAAGTGCAAAGTTAAGAATTTCTGCAAAGAAATTCTTAAAATAGACTTAACTTATTTTCTAAGATTAATCACTATATTTGTAATAATCTCAATAGCCTCTTTGATATCTTTCTCAGTAGTATTTCTCCCAATACTCATTCTTATTGATGCTTCAGCATCTTTTTTGCAAAGCCCTATCGCCTTTAGGACATGAGAAGCTTCCCCATTACTGCAAGCTGAACCACTAGTACAAAAAATAAACCTTCTTAATTGACTATGCAATTGACTTCCACTCACGCCAGGGAAAGTGATATTGAGATTATGAGGCAATCTTTGATCGATAGATCCATTAACAATCAATCCAGAAATATTCTTTTTTAATCCGCTAAACAATAAGTTTCTAAAAAATAAAAGTCTCTTATTCCTCTCATCCTGATCATTTTTTGTTATTTCGACTGCCTTTGCAAAGCCAACAATTAAAGGGACAGGGAGCGTACCAGATCTTAATCCAAACTCCTGACCTCCTCCATATTGAGATGGTTCAAGCGGGAATCTATCCCTAATCACCAAAGCCCCAATACCTTTAGGGCCATAGATTTTGTGAGCACTCAAGCTCATCAAATCAATGTGAAATTTATTGGGATCTAAATCTAAGTATCCCAAAGCCTGAGCGGCATCAGTGTGAAAAGCGATTCCCTTTTCCTTACAAAAAGACCCGATTTCAGCAATAGGTTGTAAAACCCCTATCTCATTATTTGCAGCCATGACGCTAACCAAAAAAGTATCTTTTTCAACAGCTTCAGAAAGTTGTTGAATATTGATTAAGCCATCTTTATTTGGTTGTAATTCTGACAAACGGAACCCTTCTTTTTGAAGCTGCCTAAGCGGATCAAGAACTGCATGATGTTCAGTTGAAACGGTAATTATGTGTCCGGGTTTTCCAATGAGTTGTGCTTGAGCTCTTGCATGTCCAACTAAACCCAAATTATTCGCTTCTGTTGCCCCACTCGTGAAAATTAATCTTTTAGGCTCGATATTCAAATATGAAGCTATTTTCTCACGAGATAATTCTACGGCAGCTGAAGCAAAAATACCCGATCGATTATTAGTATTAGAGGGATTACCCCACAACTCATTCCAATAAGGAGCCATCTCCTCAACGACTTTTGTACAACATGGTGTTGAGGACTGAAAATCAAAAACCAGATGATTATTATCCATTGATTCATTCGTTAATCTAAATAATGGAGAGGAATAAAGGTTAATATCCTCTTTAAAAACTCTAGAAGTCCAATTGTTATGAGTGACCCAAATCCATCAACACAAGAAGTTTCTCAGACTCCAAGGATATTACTTGTTGATGACGAGCCTGGTTTAAGAACTGCTGTTCAGGCTTATCTTGAAGATGAAGGATTTCAAGTTACTACCGCTGTAGATGGAGAAGAGGGATGGGGAAAAGCTCAAAAAATGATTCCTGATGTAATTATCAGTGACGTCATGATGCCTAGATGTGATGGTTATGGACTTTTAAAAAAAATTAGAGGAGATGAAAGACTTGGAGGGACACCTGTCATTTTCCTTACTGCTAAAGGTATGACTGCTGATAGAACTCAAGGTTATCAAGCAGGTGTAGACGACTACATGCCAAAACCATTTGATCCCGATGAGCTAGTTGCAAGAGTTAAGAATGTAGTTCAGCGACAACAGCGATTATTAACTGAAGCAGCTAGATATGCGAATGCTGATGTTGGCCAAATGGCAAAACAGATTACAGAAATCAAATCAATGCTTAGCCATGGGGATAAAAATAACTCCCGGAAAGATGATTCGATTCCTAATTTCACCCCAAGAGAGGCAAGCGTTTTGCAACTAGTAGCTGAAGGTTTGATGAACAAAGAAATTGCCAGACAACTTGAGACTTCTATCCGCAATGTAGAGAAATATGTGAGTCGATTATTTATTAAAACCGGTACATCTAGTAGAACAGAATTAGTTAGATATGCACTTGAAAATCATTTAGTTACCTAAATGTATTTTTGAAAATTAAAAATTTAGTTCTCTAGTATTTCACAAATTCTATTAATTTCGAGAAATAGAAAGGAGCTTGATTCAACTTGCTTTTGACCACTTTAAAGCCAGATTGCTTTGCAGCTTCGATAATTCCAGTCTCCCTTAATGTATAGGCCCGAGTAGTTTTACTGGGTCCAGGGAATAGTTGACCAATACCTTTCAAAATGGCTAGTAAAGGAGTATAAGGCGCAAAGCTAACAATTAATCTCTCATCAGATAATTGACAAAGATGTTTGACCATTGCCTCAGCCTCCTGTTGAGGATAGTGAATGAAAACATCTAAGCAAATCACTGTATTAAATGACCCTTTCAAATTCTCTAAATCAGATGTTCGAAAATTCAACTTATTGAAGTCCAAACCTGCTTCCTTAGCCCTGTTTTTTGTCTCATTTATCATCGCTTCAGAAATATCACTTAAATGAATCGATTTGGCTCCCAGTTTTGCCAATGGAATACTTAAACTACCAACACCGCAACCAGCATCACAGAAACTTTTGTCCTTGATATTGTCATACTCTTTCAACCAACTAATTACATCATCAACTGTCTTTTGGTGACCTATCCTTATATTTTTTTGCACTTTATTTACATCATCACTTTCGCTATATATTCGATTCCATCTATCAAACCCAGTCCCATTAAAATATTCCGTGACTTCGGCCTTTTCGTTGTTCTCAATTTGCGTTGTCATTTAATCAGATAATTACCTCATTACCAATCTTACGCAGCCAAATGCCAAGACAACTGTTGATTACAAGAATTCATTTTCCATCGAAGTAAAGACTGAATATTTTTTCCAATAAAAAAAGATTTTGAAGTCATTTTGTTCTGACTTAATACCATGCGTGGAGCAAGTGTTCCCATCCAAATAGCAGCAGAAGGGTCATTAATCCATTTAGCTATTTTTTTGCATGCATCCAGTAAAGGCAAAGTAGATCCTGCAATTGTTTCATTTGGAAGTCTGCATAAACCATTTTCTACCGTTATCAAACGTTTGTCCCAATTAAATGCTCCATCTCCTAAACCATAAGCTGATATTGCATCACTTACTAAGACAATTTGCTTTGGTGCAATTTTCTTTAAAAGCCTAATCATATCTGCATGAACATGAACACCATCAGCAACCAATCCTAGGAAGACATCATCCCTTCTTGAAGCCGCTCCAATAGGTCCAATAGCTCGATGATGTAAACCTTTCATTGCATTAAAAGTATGTGTAATCATGGAAACTCCATGATTAAAAGCATTCATCGCCGAATCAAAATCAGCTGAAGAATGTCCCAATGAGACCACAATATTTAATTCTCTTAGACGAGCAATAACCTCAAAAGACCCTTTCAATTCTGGAGCCAATGTCATTAATGCTATGTCGTTTTCAAATCCCTTTATTCTCTCATTTAAAGCAGAAATGCTTGGCTTACAAATACTTCCTATATCATGCGCTCCAGAATATGATTCGCATAAAAAAGGTCCTTCCATATGAGCACCAAGAAGTTGACATCTATTTTTCGAAGTATGTTTTTTAGCTTCCTTTAAGACCTTCATTCCTAATTGGAATTGATCTCGAGAACAACTAACAAAAGTTGGACAAATTCCTTCCACTCCATCAAGCCAAAGTCGATCAAGCAATATTAATAATTCAGGTATTTTGTTAAAGGTTAAATCTGTAAATGAGATCCCTAAACCTCCATTTATTTGAAGATCAATCCCTCTTGGACTTAGCCAATCACCACACCAATCTTCGTCATAAATTGATTTTCTATTACAACTTTTATCAATCGAACTAATAATTCCATATTCATCTAAAACAAGTGAGAATAAATTATTTTCATCCTCGCTTTTATCTGGTTGAGGTAATTGAATGTTTATAATTTTTCTCATTTCTTAAAAACTAAAAATAATTAATGCAGGATTGATAAATAATTGGCATTATTAAAAATAAGATTTATAGAATTTAGAATTGTCTTTAACCGAAGCTAATACATTTAAGAAAGTGGCAGTAGTAATGGGTAGTGATTCAGATCTTAAAACTCTTCAGCCTGCAGTTGCAATTCTAGATCAATTTGGCATATCTAATAAAGTAAGGATCTTATCTGCTCATAGAACTCCAAAAGAAATGATGGATTTTGCTCAAATGGCAGAATCAAATGGTTTTGGAGTCATAATTGCGGGGGCTGGAGGGGCTGCTCATTTACCTGGAATGATCGCATCGCTTACGACCATTCCAGTGATAGGGGTTCCAGTCAAAAGCAGAGCGCTTTCAGGAATAGATTCTATGTATTCAATATTGCAAATGCCCGCAGGCATCCCAGTAGCAACGGTTGCCATTGAAGGAGGCCTAAATGCTGGCCTGTTAGCCACTCAAATTTTGGCAGTTAACAATACTGAATTAACACATAAATTAAAAACCTACAGATCTGAACTTCACGACCTTGTCGTAAAAAAAGATCAAAGACTGAAAGAGATTGGAGCTAAAACTTATCTAGAACAAATGTCATGACAGTGAAATTCATTACTAAATTTACTAAGAAGTTTTTGAAATAATCTTTTTCTTCACAAGCAAGTCAGTAACTATATCTACACATTGATCAATCTCTAGAGTTCCAGTATCAATTTTCAATTCTGGAGACTGAGGATCTTCATAAGGACTTGAAATCCCAGTAAAGTCTTTTATATCTCCTTTTCTTGCTTTGGCATAAAGTCCTTTTGTATCTCTTTTTTCACAAATCCGTAAATCAGCTGAACAAAAAATTTCTATAAAATCATTTTCGCCTACCAATGATCTTGCGTTATCACGATCTGCTCTAAATGGTGAAACGAATGCAGTTAAAACAATGATGCCAGCGTCAAGAAAAAGTTTTGAGACCTCACCAATTCTTCTAATATTTTCTTCCCTATCAAGATCAGAAAATCCTAAGTCTTTGCATAGACCATGTCTGATGTTGTCACCATCTAAAACGTAGGTTGAATAACCATTTTTGTGGAGAGCGACATTCACTGCATTGGCTAATGTGCTTTTTCCAGAGCCAGATAAACCTGTAAACCAAAGTATTGCGCTGCGATGACCTCTTTGCTGAGATCTTGCTTCTCGATCAACTGAAGATTGATGCCAAACTATATTGGTGGCTTTTGGGAGAGGAATTTGAGACTTTTGTTCCATGAATTCAAACTTTTTATTTACTATTGTCCATGTTGATCGACACAGTTTATTTTTAACCTCCACTCTGCTTTGGCCTAAAGCCCTCCTTTAAAAGGAAATCCAGAGCTTTTGAAATTTGATCTCCTTGCAACTCTAAACAATCGCCTTTCAAAGCCCCTCCTGTCCCGCAAGCAATTTTTAGATTCTTAAGAATTTTTTTTGCCTCTAATGGTCTTAATTCTAGTCCTTTAATGACTGTAACAAGTTTTCCTTTCTTTCCAGATCGAGTTCTTTCTAGACGAACTTGTCGCTTTCCTTTAGGAGTCACACTATTGTGAGTGTCATTCCCTATTGTTTTAAGAGGGTCATTAAATTCACTCCAGCCTCCTTTAGACATTTTCTTTTTTTTGGCCGGTAACTATTTTCTCAATCTAAGGTGACAGATACACTCCAAACACAATTAAAAGATTCGGATTTATCTCCATTAACAAGGCCAAATTCTCTTGGCCGTTTTGGAAAATACGGGGGGCAATATGTTCCTGAAACTTTAATACCTGCCCTTATTGAATTAGAGCAAGCTGCGAAGGAAGCATGGAATGATTCTTCATTCACTTCAGAACTAAATCATTTACTCAAAACTTATGTAGGAAGATCCACTCCTCTATATGAAGCAAAAAGATTAACAAAATATTATAGAAAAAACACATTTAAAGGCCCAAGAATTTGGCTTAAAAGAGAAGATTTAAATCACACAGGTGCTCATAAAATAAACAATGCACTTGGCCAAGCTCTTCTTGCCAGAAGGATGGGAAAGAAAAGAATTATTGCTGAAACTGGAGCTGGCCAGCACGGAGTTGCAACAGCGACAGTTTGCGCTCTTTTTGGATTGGAATGCATTATTTATATGGGAAAAGAAGATATGCGAAGACAAGCCTTAAACGTATTTCGCATGCAATTGCTTGGGGCCTCAGTTAAGCCAGTTACTAATGGCACTGCGACACTCAAAGATGCAACCAGCGAAGCTATTCGAGATTGGGTTACCAACGTAGAGACAACCCACTATATTCTCGGATCAGTTGCTGGTCCACATCCATATCCCATGTTGGTTAGAGATTTCCACGCAGTTATTGGAGAAGAAGCAAAGGAACAATGTCATCAAGCTTTTGGTAGATCTCCAGATGTGCTTTTAGCTTGTGTTGGAGGGGGATCAAATGCAATGGGCCTTTTCCATCCTTTTGTTGAAGAAAAAAATGTCCGCATGATTGGTGTTGAAGCTGCTGGAGCCGGAGTCGAAACTGGTCGACATGCAGCAACAATCACCGAAGGTAGAATCGGAGTGCTTCATGGAGCAATGAGTCTTTTACTTCAAGACAAAGATGGGCAAGTTGAAGAGGCCCATTCCATTAGCGCAGGTCTTGATTATCCAGGTGTTGGACCAGAGCATAGTTACTTAAAAGAGATTGGACGTGCTGAATACGCAGCCGTTACTGATGCTGAAGCTCTGGAAGCTCTGCAATTAGTTAGTAAATTAGAAGGTATTATTCCTGCGCTAGAGACTGCTCATGCGTTTGCCTATCTTGAAAAACTTTGCCCAACTCTCAATAACAATTCAGAAATTGTCATAAACTGCTCAGGTAGAGGAGATAAAGATGTAAATACCGTTGCTGAAAAACTAGGGTCAAAAATATAAATTAAATTCCTTTTAGTACCTTGGAACCGATTGATCAACGTCTGTACTCCAAGCATCTATTCCCCCGACGAGATTCCATACTCGATTAGTTATACCTTGCTCTAATAGCCAAACACCAAAATTGAGACTTCTTACTCCAGCATGGCAGACCACGACAATAGGCTGATTCTTTGGTAACAGTTCTCCTATGTTCCTGGACCAGTTTGCTGCCTGACTCAAAGGAAGATGTAATACTGAAAAAGAAAACGATGCAATAGAAAGTTCATTAGCCTCTCTCACGTCAATAATTAATGGTTTTTCAAAAGAATCATCTTCTAAAAGTTTATTTAACTCTTTTGGAGAGATATTTGAGGGAATATTCTGTTTCATATTTGACACTCTAAGCAAAGATTAAGCTTTCTTTTATCAAAGATCAACAAGTATAAAAATCTAGAACATTAAAAACATGAAATCACGTCTTTCTTATTTTGTCATATTAGGAGTATTAATTTTATCAAGTTTCGCAGGTTTTTTTATCTGGCGTAATAACCTTCTCAATCAAATCCCAAAATTCAGCGATAAACCATACAATGCCCCTGTTTCCTCAAAATATATACCAACAAATACTGATCTCGTTTTTCACTGGAAAGTAAATCCAAATACAATCGCAAATTACATCGGAAATTATCAAAATAAAAGCAATCAGAAAAGTATAAATCAACAATCAAAGTTCTTTAGAGATTCTTTTTTTAAATTAATAAGCCTTGATTTTGAAAGAGATGTCTCAAAATGGGTTGGCGATTATGGGAGCTTTGCAATATTTGATTCCCAAGAAAAAAAGCAATATAATTGGATTTTGGTCTTGGGAATAAAAGACAATATAAGTTTAGAAGAAGAGTTAAAATCTTTTATAGAACCAAGCATTATTGATCAGAGTAATAAGTCAAGTACCTCAATAAAAGGAATAATTTCAAAAAAAATTAATTCAAATAAATCAATCTATTTTGCACATGACAAAGATAATCTTTTAATATCACCCAATCAAAAACTCGTAAAATCCTCAATAGAGCAATTAAATAATAATATATTAAATACAAAAGAAAAATATAAAAAAATTCAATTAAAAGACAATCTTAAAGATGGATTTTTATTATTAGAAATTTCTCCAAAAAAAATTTTAAATTCAATTGGCCAAGAAGAAAATTTATTTAAATTAAATGATACAAAAGATTTAATTTCTTCAATAAATTTAGATAAAAATAAACTAAAGATGGAAGGAGTATTATCTTATGATATTAGAACCAAAATGCCAGTTAAAGATATTAAAAATACTATTAATAAAGATTTTAAACTTTATGAAGATTTTATATTAGTTGATAATCCCAAGCATTATTTCAGTAACAATTCTAGCCATCCATATCAAAATTTTATAGCATCGCTTATCCAAGAATCAACATCGCCAGATTATTCTAATCTATTCAAAATAATTCTTGAGAACTCTAGAGGGAATGTAATTTGGATAAATAATAAAGACTGGTTGGTTGTGACTAGAAGATCTGAGACGGGCAAAAATAAAATAAGTGAAATCCTAACAAAAGAGAATTTTTTGAATTCAAATCTAAATTTTAAAAACAGAGATCTAGAGGTTTGGTCAAAAATAAGTCCAGGTGAAAATGAACAAGATGAGATAAAAGAAAATATCGAAGCAATTATTGAAGAAGATCAAGCAAATTATATTTGGAGTCAAAACCTCTCTTCTATTTTAAATTTTGATAGTGCAAATTACTTTCAAAATTATTCAGATAATGAAGAAAGGGTAAATGAAGTTAATGATTTCGATAATATCCTTAAAATACATTTAGGGAAAGAAAGAACAAAGACAATTCTAAAAAATTTTTATCCATATATCTTATTCAAAACCATGCTAGGGAATAAACTAAGCCCTCCTCAAAATATTGATATATCTGTTGCAGTCCCTACAATTAATTATCCAGATTTCATCAAGTTCAAAATCATCTTAAAAACAAGTTAATAAAAAGTTTAAAGTACTATTTTCAACAGCTTGCTTAATTCTATATAATAATTTTTAGAGAAAATTATTTTTCCAATTGGAAAGAAAAATTATTTTGCAGGAGCCAAAGCCATAGATAACAAACAACAGACAACTAAATTGGTTCTCAAGCCGGGTTTGGAAGGTGTTCCAGTCACAAATTCAGGTATATGCGAAATCAATGGGACAGAAGGGAATCTTAGTTATAGAGGCTATCCAATATCAGAACTAGCCCAAAAAAGTAGTTTTCTAGAGACTGCATTTCTCTTGATCTGGGGTGAACTTCCTAATGAAAGTGAGCTCAAAAAATTTGAAGAAGACGTTCAAATGCACAGGCGAGTGAGCTTTCGAATTAGAGATATGCTGAAGTGTTTTCCAGAATCTGGGCATCCTATGGATGCGCTGCAAGCGAGTGCCGCATCCCTAGGCCTATTTTATTCTCGACGAGCAATTGATGATCCAAAATATATATATGACGCAGTAGTGAGATTAATTGCAAAAATCCCAACTATGGTTGCTGCTTTCGAGCAAATAAGAAAAGGAGATGATCCAATTCAACCCCAGGATGATTTACCTTATTCATCCAACTTCCTTTATATGCTTACTGAGAAGGAACCCAATCCTCTTGCAGCCAGAGTTTTCGACAGATGCTTAATCCTTCACGCCGAACACAGTCTTAACGCGAGTACTTTTAGCGCAAGAGTAACTGCAAGCACATTAACTGATCCATATGCTGTCGTGGCTTCAGCGGTTGGGACATTAGCTGGTCCCCTTCATGGAGGGGCCAATGAAGATGTGATCGCGATGTTAGAAGAAATTGGAATACCTGATAAAGCCTCTTCATTTCTCAGTGAGGCAATTGCAAAAAAAAGAAAAATAATGGGCTTCGGACACAGGGAATATCGTGTCAAAGACCCCAGAGCAACAATTTTACAAGACTTTGCAGAGGAACTTTTTTCTGAATTTGGTAAAGATGAAATGTATGAAGTAGCTAAAACACTTGAAAAAGAGGCTATCTCCAGACTTGGGCCAAAAGGTATATTTCCAAATGTTGACTTTTATTCTGGACTTGTTTATAGAAAACTTGGAATTCCCAGAGACCTTTTTACTCCAGTGTTTGCAATTTCAAGAGTTGCTGGTTGGTTGGCTCACTGGAGAGAACAACTAGGAGCAAATAGAATTTTTAGACCGTCACAAATTTATGAAGGCCCAAAAGTCAGAAATTGGAAGCCGCTTAAAAGTAGATGATTTAAAATTTTATTTTTTTGAATTTAAATTTAATTCAAAATTACACTAACCTAAATAATAGATTAAATATCATAAGTGAATTCAGGTATAGACCTTGAGATGAGTTTTACCGAGGGTGTTCAAAACCTTGGTTTATCTCATGAGTTGGCACATCTTTTATGGATACCTCTCCCAATGCTTCTAGTATTGGTTTCCGCTGTTATTGGTGTTTTAGTAACAGTTTGGCTTGAACGAAAAATTTCTGCAGCAGCTCAACAAAGAATTGGACCTGAATATGCAGGAGCACTAGGCATTCTTCAACCAATGGCAGACGGGTTAAAACTTTTAGTAAAAGAAGATATTATTCCAGCCAGAGCTGACAATGTTCTTTTTACAGTCGGGCCAATATTAGTTTTAGTTCCTGTAATTCTCTCTTGGTTAATTGTTCCTTTTGGTCAAAATCTTTTAATTAGCAATGTTGGCATAGGAATCTTTTTATGGATTGCTCTTAGTAGTATTCAACCAATTGGTCTTTTGATGAGTGGCTACTCTTCCAATAATAAATATTCCTTATTAGGTGGACTTAGAGCTGCCGCTCAATCAATCAGCTATGAAATCCCACTTGCTCTAGCGGTTTTGGCGATAGTCATGATGAGCAATTCATTGAGCACTATTGACATAGTTAATCAACAAAACACTGCTGGTTTTCTTAGCTGGAATATATGGCGACAACCTGTTGGATTTATCATTTTTTGGATATGTGCTTTAGCAGAATGCGAAAGACTCCCTTTTGATCTACCTGAAGCAGAAGAGGAACTTGTAGCTGGATATCAAACTGAGTATGCAGGCATGAAATTTGCTTTGTTTTATTTGGCTGGATATATAAATCTTGTTTTATCAGCTTTACTTGTTTCAGTTCTTTACCTGGGTGGATGGGGATTTCCTATATCCATTGATTGGTTTTCATCTTTAATTGGTGTCTCAATTGACAATCCACTAGTTCAGGTTATTGCTGCATCCCTGGGAATTGTAATGACAGTCCTCAAGGCTTATTTACTTGTTTTTTTAGCAATTTTACTTCGATGGACTACTCCAAGAGTTCGGATTGATCAACTTTTGGATTTAGGCTGGAAGTTTCTTTTACCTATTTCTTTAGTCAATTTGCTTGTAACTGCATCACTCAAATTGACATTTCCTATTACTTTCGGAGGATAAAAGCGAAGCAACACAATAGCAGTCTCATTTTGAGTAAAAGTACCTACATTTACTTGAAAAAACCTGTATAATGACTAATGTAATGAAAGGCCGCCGGCGATAAATTTAATATGCTTGGTTTCCTTGAAAAAGTTGCCGACTACACTAAAGAAGCAGCCAGCGCGGCGAAATATTTGGTTGATGGATTAGGTGTAACTTTTGACCACATGCGACGTAGACCTGTAACTGTTCAATACCCATATGAAAAATTAATTCCATCTGAACGTTATAGAGGCAGAATTCATTATGAATTTGACAAATGTATCGCTTGCGAGGTTTGCGTAAGAGTTTGCCCGATCAATCTTCCAGTAGTTGACTGGGTAATGAATAAAGAAACAAAGAAAAAAGAATTAAGAAATTACTCTATTGACTTTGGTGCATGTATTTTTTGTGGAAATTGTGTTGAATACTGTCCTACAAATTGTTTATCAATGACTGAAGAATATGAACTTGCTTCATTTGATAGGCACAGTCTTAACTACGACAATGTAGCTCTTGGAAGACTCCCAACAAGCGTAACTTCAGATCCATCAGTTCGTCCACTAAGAGAATTAGCGTATTTACCTGAAGGGGTAATGGACCCTCATGAATTGACAGCAAATCAAGCAAGAGCTGGAAAACTTCCAAATCAAGTTATTAAAGAACTCCAAGCTCAAAAATCAAATGAAGAAAGTAACAATTCGACCGATATGGATCCAAACAAATCAAACTCTACTAATTCATGAATATCGCTTATTCAACTGAATTAATTTGCTTTTTAATTCTCAGTTCAATCATAGTTTCAGGTAGTTTGGCAGTTGTCTTACTAGAAAATATTGTTTACTCAGCATTTTTATTAGGCGGAGTTTTCATGGCTGTTGGTGGTTTATATCTATTACTAAACGCTAGTTTTGTTGCTGCCGCTCAAATCCTTGTATATGTAGGAGCCGTAAATGTATTAATCTTATTTGCAATAATGTTAGTTAATAATAAAGAAAAATTAGAGCCAATCAAAGGACTGAAAACAAGAAGATTCATCTCAGGTGCAGTTTGCTCTGGACTATTAATTCTTTTATTGAGAGTTAGTATTACCACAAAATGGAACATACCCGGTCCAAAATCTATTGGTGAAGAAGCTACAGAAAGAATTGGAGAACATTTATTTACTGACTATCTATTACCTTTTGAACTTGCTTCTATTTTGTTATTAATGGCAATGATAGGTGCAATTGTATTAGCCAGAAGAGATATTTCAATTACTTCAAATAAGTTAGGAGATTTCAACAATGAAAAGTCCTTAAGTGATAATAAAATTCCTCTCCTTTCTGAAAATAGTTTAAAATGAAAAAAATTATTTGTGAAAGAATTAAGTATTAAGATGTTAGAGAACCCTATTGGCCCAGTACCTCTTCAAGCTTATCTTATAGTTGCTGCTTTCCTTTTCTGCACGGGTGTATGGGGATTAATCAATAGTAGAAATGCAGTTAGGGTTTTAATGAGCATTGAATTAATGTTAAACGCAGTGAATGTAAATCTTATGAGTTTTTCATCTTATATAGATGGATCAATAATTAGAGGTCAAGTATTTTCAATTTTTGTTATCACCGTTGCAGCAGCAGAGGCCGCTGTTGGACTAGCAATACTACTTTCATTATACAGAAATAGAGTTACTATTGACATGGAAAATTTCAATCTACTCAAATGGTAGGTATTACTAATGACATCAAATCTGATCTGGATCTTATATCGATCAGATAGCGATACTGCATATAAAGAAACCCTAAATTGCAAGAAAATAATTGAAGGTTATGGTAAAAAAGTTACCCTTTCCGAAATAAGTAATGATACTGAAAATCTTAATCAATTATTGTCAGAATCTGAGATATTACCAGAAATAACTATTGTTTTAGGAGGTGATGGAACAGTTTTAAAGGCTGCCAGATACTTATCACCAAAAAAGATCCCTATTTTAAGTTTCAATGTAGGAGGAAATCTAGGCTTTTTAACACACGATCGTCATATTTTAAAGCAAGAGAACTTTTGGGAAAGAGTTTCAAATAATAGATTTAATATACAAAAAAGAATGATGCTTGAAGCAATTATATTTACAGAAAAAAAGAACAAGGAAAGAATTATTAAAAGATCATTTTTTGCTCTAAATGATTTTTATTTTCGATCTTGCACAGACGAAATTGCACCCACTTGCAGTCTTTCTCTTGAAATCGACGGTGAAGACGTTGACAAATACAAAGGAGATGGTCTTATCTTCTCTACCCCAACAGGCTCTACTGCCTACTCTATGGCTGCAGGAGGACCAATTATACACCCTTCCTTGGATGCGATAATCGTCAGTGCTATATGTCCAATGAGCTTGGCTAGTAGGCCGATTGTGGTCCCACCTAAATCCCGATTAGTAATAAAACCAATTAGAGATAAGAAACAAAAAATAAAGCTATGGTTAGATGGATCTAGTGGATGTCTAATTGATGCAAATGATACTTGCTTAATAAAGAAATCTAATCATTCAACCTCAATAATAATCTTAGATGAAAATCTTTCTTATTATAAAACCATTACTCAAAAACTACATTGGGCAAGCAGCCTAAGTGATAATAATAAATAATGGGGATAGAAATCGAAAGAAGATTCCTAGTTGAGAATGAAGACTGGAAATCGCAAGTAATATTAACTGAAGATTTTAGCCAAGCCTACTTAAATTCAAATATAGATAAATGGTCCACTCGAGTAAGGACAATAGATAATAAAAAAGCATACTTAACATTAAAGTCTTCAATAAATGGATTGATGAATTATGAATTTGAATATTCAATACCTATAAAAGATGCTATGCAACTAATAAAATTATCAAAATATAAAATTACTAAAACTCGTTATCACCTAAAAATAAATCACAAAAATTGGGTCATTGATCTTTTTTATGGTTCAAATTCTTCTTTAAAAATTGCTGAAATTGAGTTGAATGATGAATCGGAAGAAATTCAAGTCCCATCTTGGTGTGGTCAAGAGATCACTGGAATCAAATCATTAAGCAATGCCTCTCTCGCAAAGACACCTATTTCTAAGCTTTCAATAAAAGACCGCATGGAAGTAAAAGAATCTTGAGCGAAAAGGCAAATCTTCCTTTAGATTATCTTTATATTTACTGCTGGTAATTTCCAGCGGCTTATGCATCCTTTGCAAGAGGTGTGACTTGTATGGTCTTTATGACACAGAAGGTATCCTTCGCTTCACTTGTACTGATAAGGAAGCATGCATAGCATATGCAAAGTTATTTGAGCTGTCATCAATTGAAATTTCTCTGATGCCCTTATCCGATATCAATGAAAAAGAAGATAATTAGATATTCGACGAAGTTGATTCATCATCTGGCAAAGAACAACAATTAAAACCATCTCGACATATCTTTCCATGATCCATTGCCCAGTTCAATAAAGCAACTCTGTTTTTTGAGCCTGTTTTTGTGAACATATTGCTTACATGATTGTCTACAGTTCTTTTACTAATTGTCAGTTTTTCAGCAATCTCTTGGTTAGTGAGCCCATCCGCAACTAATCCAATAATCTCCATTTCTCTAGCCGAGAGTCCCATATGGGAAGAATTAGCGATCTCTCCTGTAAACATTCCCCTCACTCACAACTCTTTAATTAATACTACTTAGATTAGGGCCTTTAATCACCGATAGTAATTATCTAGTAAAAAATACATGTGAAATCTAAACTTCAAAATCGTCTTGAATCGGGATTATCAGCAATTACTGCTGAGATCATGCCTCCTAGAGGTGGAAGTACAGCCATGGCTCTCTCAAAAGCCTCCAAATTAAAAGACCTTGTACATGGATTTAATGTTACAGATGGGAGCAGGGCAATCATGAGAATGAGCAGTCTAGCCTTGTGCAAGCTGCTTTTAGAGGCAAATCTTGAACCAGTTCTGCAATTATCGTGTAGAGATAGGAATCGAATTGCATTACAAGCTGAATTACTTGGAGCACATGCTTTAGGAATATCAAATCTTCTATGTTTAACAGGTGATCCAGTACGAGTTGGAGACCAATCTCAAGCCAAGTCAGTTCAAGACTTGAACTCAATAGAACTTATTGATCAAGTCACATCACTTAACAAAGGAATAGATCCAGTATCAGGCTTGTTACCAGATGGCCCCACTAATTTATTTGCTGGAGCAGCAGCAGATCCAAATTGCAAAGGATTTGATGGTTTAAGAAGAAGAGTAGAACGCAAAAAAAACGCGGGTGCAAATTTCCTTCAAACTCAAATGGTTATGGACCCCAAAGTACTTGAACGATTTTGCAAGGAAATAACGGAGCCTATGAAAATTCCTGTTTTAGCAGGGGTTTTTCTACTCAAATCTGCCAAAAATGCTCAATTCATCAATCGTGTAGTACCAGGCGCATGTATACCTGAAGCAATTATTTCAAGACTTGAAAGTGCATCAAACCCTATTGATGAAGGTATCTCAATTGCTTCTGAGCAAGTAAAAAGTTTTCTAGGAATTGCTCAAGGAGTGCATCTAATGGCCGTTAAAGCAGAAGAACAAATACCAATGATTTTAGATAAAGCAAATATTAATTAGATGAACCAATAAGATCAGTTCCTAATAATTCAGCCATAGCTTTCTGTTGAGGTGACGGTTCTCCTAAGTCCTGTCTTCTGGCATCAGTTATTAACCAATCCAAAGCAGCTTCTTGGAGATCAAAATGATCACCTTCTTTCCCAACACAATATCTACCAAAGACTAACTTCTCTACGAGTTGAACTCCTGGACCAATTAGTGAATAATCAAAGATTATTGAATTATCAATTGTTGCACCCTCACAAATACAACAACTTGGACCAATCATAGAAGGACCAATTATAGTTACACCATCCTCAATCCTTGTCATCCCTCCAACATATATAGGTCCTTTTACATTTATTTTATCCCAATTAGCTGCAACATTTAAACCAGTATAGATTCCTGGTCTCACCTGTTTTCCTGGTATTTCAACCTGTCTAACATCACCTTTAAGAACACTCCTTATTGCTTTCCAATAATCTGGAACTTTACCAATATCAACCCACTCAAAATCCATAGGTAACGCATAAAAAGGTGCTCCTTCTTCTACTAATTTTGGAAACAAATCCGATCCTATATCAAAGGGTTTTCCAGAAGGAATATAATTAAAAATTTCAGGCTCAAATAAATAAATTCCAGTATTGATCGTATCTCCAAGTGCATTATCAATAGAAGGTTTTTCTTGAAACGCTTTTACACGATCTTCTTCGTCAGTAACAACAACGCCATAACTACTTACTTGATCTTTTGAAACACGTTTAGTAATTAAACTAGCTAGTGCCCCTTTTTCTTTATGTCGTTTTACAGCTTCAGATAAGTCTAAATCAATTAGTGCATCTCCACATAAGACGACAAAAGTATCATCAAAAAACTTTTGGAAATCTTGAATTTTTTTCAATCCGCCCGCTGATCCTAGTGCATCTCCAATCAATTCTCCGTCTTCAATACGGCCTTCAAAGCTATATGCAATTTCTACTCCAAACCTTTGTCCATCTCGAAAATAATTTTCTATTTCTTCTGCTAAATGGGAAACATTCACCATAACCTCAGTAAAACCATGCTCCTTAAGAAGTTCCAACAGAAACTCCATTACAGGTTTCTGAAGGATAGGAATCATTGGTTTTGGAATCACATGAGTGATCGGCTGAACTCGGGTTCCTTTCCCAGCCGCCAGGATCATCGCCTTCATAGGCGGTTTAACCTTACCTACATGAGGCCAACATAGAATGCTGCCTCCACAAAGAGTTAAGCAGCAGCCGGCGAGCCATCTGTCACGTCTAGAGAAGCAAGGGGAAGTTGAGCAACCATTCCTGGTTCCAAAAGCCTCTTTAGACTGATTGGAGAGAATAAAGAACCTTTTTGATCAATCTCTACCTTGCCTTGTGAGCATAAAAACAACAAAGCCCAAAAGACTCCTACCCTATCTGTATCCAAGTTGTCTGAAGCTGAATTTTCTCTCCACCTTTCAACTAACAATTCAAAATCAACCCACTGCAAAGCCTGCTCCCAGTTATTTATAAAAATCGCCAGTGCAGCAGTAGTTTCTGGTAATTTTTCTCTATGAGCAAGAGAGGAAACCTGAGCAATAACCTCCCTATTACTTAATTTTTTTTCTCGTAACTTTCGACGGTTGTACAACTCATCATTTTTCAAAGATTCAGCAATTGTCTCAAGCTGATTTATTAATTCTCCAAGAGTAACTGGCCTTCTAAATGGTGGAGGTGCAACGGGTCTTCTAAATAAATGTCTCTCCGGTCGAAGAGGTAATTGAAAACTTTCATCTAACCACCCTTGTTCACCAAAATCAAAGTCTGAATCTTCTTCAACTTCCTGTTCAACTGAGAACATTTCAGCTTCAAGCACCTCCGCTTTTAAACCAACCAAAACAGAAGCCGCTAAAAAGGCCTCACTACTCTGAGCAAGATCAACCTCATAACTTCCGCCATTTTGGCTGAAATGTTGTGAAATCTTTTTAGGAATTTCAATACGCTGTTTGAGTTGATCCAAAAAGCCATCTACGACTGGAATTACATCCACATCCCAAGGATCAATATCTCCTCTTTGAGCAGCATCTTGCAATAAACGAATAGCAAGTCTTGCGCCTGAATCTGCAGTTTGAGTCAAAAGATCAACTTGCAATTAGAAATATGAATCTAAAAGCAAGTTATCTCTATATCGAATGTAATGCTAGGAGAAATATTTTCAATCTAAAAAAGGGGCTTCGATAGTACCAATTGATAAATTTGTATTACTAATAATTGTTGCTTGATCACTTCGAATTCTCTCAACAGCTAACAAATCTCTTTTAACCAATCCATCAATTGATGAAATATAAGTATCTGTCATAATTTTTGGATACAAACCAATCCCAATAATAGGCACTAACAAACATGCAATGATATAGATTTCTCTAGGTTCAGCGTCTACCAACTTAGATTTGGATATTAACTTTGCATTCTCTTTACCAAAGAAAATTTCTCTGAGCATCGACAATAAATATATAGGTGTCAAAATTACTCCAATTGCAGCTAATGAAGCTACAACAATTCTGAATGGAAGAGTATATACCTCATCAGTTACAAACCCAACAAATACCATTAATTCCGAGATAAATCCACTCATTCCAGGTAAAGCAAGAGAAGCAAATGCACACGCAGTCCATAAAGCAAACATAATCCTCATGTTTTGACCAATACCACCCATCTCATCTAATTGAAGCGTGTGAGTTCTATCGTAAGTTGCACCCACAAGAAAAAATAAACTTGCTCCTATTAAGCCGTGACTAACCATTTGCAACATTGCACCGCTAGTTCCTAGAGAACTAAAGCTGCCAATACCTATCAAAACAAAGCCCATATGACTTATAGAGCTGTAAGCAATTTTCCTTTTTAAATTTCTTTGAGCAAAAGAAGTTAAAGCTGCATAAATAATATTTACGACTCCCAAAACAATTAACAATGGTGCAAATTGTGCATGGGCATCTGGAAGTAGTTGTGCATTAAATCTTAGGAGGGCATAACCACCCATCTTTAACAATATTCCTGCCAAAAGCATATGCACGGGAGCTGTTGCCTCTCCATGCGCATCTGGCAACCAAGTGTGAAGAGGTACAATAGGAAGTTTTACCCCAAAAGCTATTAGCAATCCTGAATAACAAAGCAGTTGAAATCCTCTACCAAAATCTTGCTGAGCTAAATGGGTATAACCGAAATCTGGTATACCTCCTCCTTGAAAGAAGCCCATTGCAAGACCAGCAAGGAGAATAAATAACGAGCTGCCTGCCGTATAGATAATAAATTTCGTAGCGGCATATTGCCTCTTCTTTCCTCCCCAAATTGCAAGAAATAAATAAACTGGGAACAACTCCAATTCCCAAGCCAGAAAGAAAAGCAACATATCTTGAACAGCAAATACAGCTATCTGACCGCCATCCATAGCGAGAATTAAAAAGAAAAATAATTTTGGTTTATAGCTAACTGGCCATGCTGCCAAAACGGCAAGAGAAGTTATGAAACTTGTAAGCAATATCAATGGCATTGATAACCCATCTGCGCCAACAGACCAAGTCAATCCAAGATTAGGAAGCCACCTAACTTTTTCATATAATTGCAAGCCTTCTACAGTGGGATCAAACCCTTTAAAATAAGCAGCAACAGTAATTAAAAAAGTAATTAAAGCAATAATGAGGGCGTACCATCTAACTTCTTTTCCTTCTCCTTTATCTGGAATAAAAGGAACAACTAACGCCCCAAAAATTGGAAATAATATGGATAAGCTTAACCAAGGGAAATCAGCTAAAATTGGCTCAGAAATCTGCATTGTTCCTAGGTTCAAACTTGTATTGAAAACAAATTCCAAAACTCGAAATTAATCACCACGTTTTGAGTTTAGAAATTATGAGATTATTGGCACCCTCTAGATAGGGGATGAAACACACACCTAAAAAAATTATGTAAAAATTACCCCCCTACAACTCCAAAAAGCGCAACCAAAGCAATCACTCCTCCAAAAACAATCAATGCGTAAAACTGAGCTCTTCCTGTCTCAAAATACTTGAGTCCTTCGCCACTGCCAAGAGTTAGCAGTCCAGTCAAATTGACAACACCATCAACTACCTTTGCATCTACCTCTAGTACTTCTCTTGCAAGCTTTCTACTACCTTTTACAAAAACTCTCTCATTAATAGCATCTAAGTACCATTTGTTCTGAAGAAATCGATTTATTTGAGGGTATTTATTGGATAGCGAAACACCTAGATCAAGTCTTTTTAAATAATAAGTTAATACAGCCAATATTATCCCACAAGATGAGATAGCTACCGAGGCAGTCGCAAGTGGAAGAAATTCTCCCCAACTAAACTTTTCTGCAGCTTCAAGAGCCTCCCCAGGGTCTAATAAGTTTGCAAAAATACTATTCCAAGGAAGTCCTATAAATCCTATTAAGACTGAAGGAATGGCCAAAACTAGCAAAGGAAATGTCATAGGCCACCCAGATTCATGGATCTTGCCAATTTCATGCTCTTCAAGTTCTTCCTCTTTTTCTTTACCTGCTAAGGCAAGCAAAGAAAGCTGCATCTCTTGATTTTCACCTCGAAAGTCGCCCTCAAAAGTAAGAAAATATAGCCTAAACATGTAGAAAGCTGTCATTCCTGCAGTTAAAAAACCAATAAACCAAAGGATTGGAAAACTATTAAAGGCTTGACCAAGAATTTCATCTTTACTCCAAAAACCTGCTAACGGAGGTATACCACTTATAGCAATACAACCAATGAAAAAAGTGATTGCTGTGATAGGCATTTTTTTACGTAGGCCTCCCATTAATCGCATGTCTTGAGCAAGAATTGGTTCATGACCAACCACCTCCTCCATTGCATGAATAACTGAACCTGAGCCAAGGAATAACATGGCCTTAAAACAAGCATGAGTGACAAGGTGGAACATTCCTGCGACTGGTGCACCACATCCCATTGCAAGCATCATGTATCCAAGTTGAGAAACTGTGCTATAAGCCAATCCTTTTTTCAAATCCATTTGTGTCAAAGCGATCGAGGCTCCAAGGAAGCAAGTTACTGTTCCAATAATTGCAATGAATAATCCAACAAAAGGAAACTGGTTAAAGATAGGATCAAGCCTTGCTACTAAAAAAACTCCCGCAGCAACCATGGTTGCTGCATGAATAAGAGCAGATATGGGAGTTGGACCTTCCATTGCATCAGGTAACCAAACATGTAAAGGAAATTGTGCAGACTTTGCCATTGGTCCCATAAAGACAAGGATGCAAAGAGTCAAAGCCGCCCAAATTGGGACTGTTCCAGAAATGACTGCATCTGATAAACCTTCAGCGATTCCATGAAAATCAAAACTACCTGTTGCCCAAAAAAGACCCAAAATACCAAGCAATAAACCAAAGTCTCCCACTCTATTTACGATAAAAGCCTTTTGAGCTGCATGGGCAGCACCATCTCTGTCATACCAAAAGCCAACGAGTAAATATGAACACATACCAACTAATTCCCAAAAAACATATATTTCAAGCAGATTTGGACTAACAATTAGCCCAAGCATTGAACTGCTGAATAAAGCTAAGTAAGTAAAAAAACGAACATACCCTGGATCATGAGCCATATAACCATGGGAATAAATCATGACTAAGAAAGCAATCGTAGTTACTAAAGCGAGCATGACTGCCGCTAAAGGATCAATCACATATCCCATTGGCAACTCAAAAGATCCTGCACTAGCCCATGTAAACAAGTGCTCTACAGGAGGCTTGCCTGAGAGTTGTTCAGCCAAAACTGCATAGCTAATAAATGCCGAAGCACCTACTGAAGTTAAAAGGGTTACTGCAATTGGTTTCCTTGAACGATTAAAAAGGTCGTTAAAACTAATTAATCCCAAACCAATCAAAACTGCCCCACAAAGAGGAAGTAGAGGAATTAACCAAGCAAAATCTGAAGCCGAATGCATCCAGCAAAATCATATTGAAATAAGTTTAGGCAATTCTTGCTAGTAATTCAGTTAAATCAAAAGAGAGAAATCTCTGAGCGCCAACAGAAATAAATTGATGGGACCACCAGAAAAAAAATACTGCAATGAGAATCCCTATTTGAGAGGGCCTGAGAAATTCTTTTATCTGTAATTTTTGTCGTCCATCAAACACAGCTAAGAATGGAATGATCGATGTTTTCTTCTTCACTTCCTCAAATTCTTTTCCAAATTTGAGAGAAAGTCTTCTATCTCCATGCCAGATAGCAAACAAATGATGCGCAATCAATCCCAAGCAAGTTACAAGAGTAAAACTTGTACCTATCCAAAGTAAATGCGCAAAACACCAAATAATTTGACCAATTGCCTGGGGATGACGGGTCACTCTAATAATCCCTGAAGCATAAATTCTAACTTTGGGTTTCAGGACGGCAGGGATTTCTAAAAGGTTATAAGTAGCTGGATACAAAAAAAGAAAACTAATTGCACTCAAAATCCAAACCACAGGAATTAGTTCGCTAACCCCTTGAAAATTCCAAAATCTAACTCCATCGTAACGATGAGCAATAAAGTAACCAATTAAAACAACAGCTGAGGGAATACTTGCAAAAGCAAAAATCAATCTCCATGCTCTTGCACCAATAAACCTTTCAGCCTTCACCCGTAAAGCCGCTCCACCACTATGAATCACAGCGAAGCAAAATAAAAGCAATATCATCACAAAACTGGAACTATGAGTATCTGAAAATGCCATTAGTTCTATAAAAATCCTCTTAATAAATTATTAGATCCATACCGGATCAACAGTTCGAGTTGTTTTTCCCTACATTTTATTTTAATAACTGCCATGAAGGCCTGCCACCATGGCCGAGATACCTTTCACTCTTGATCAACTAAGAATCCTCAAAGCAATTGTTGATGAGGGAAGCTTTAAAAAAGCTGCTGACAGCCTATTTGTCACTCAACCAGCTGTGAGCTTACAAGTACAAAATCTGGAAAAACAATTAGAAATTGCCATCTTTGACAGAGGAGGCAGAAAAGCTCAACTAACTGAAGCAGGAAAGCTTTTACTAAATTACTGTGAAAAAATCCTCGGAGAGTGCCAAGAGACTTGCAAAGCAATTGAAGATTTAAATAATCTCAAAGGGGGATCAATCATTATTGGAGCTAGTCAAACTACTGGTACTTACCTAATGCCAAGGATGATTGGACTTTTCAGACAAAAGTATCCAGACGTTTCTGTTCAACTTCAAATTCACAGCACTAGAAGAACGGGCTGGAGTGTTGCGAATGGTCAGATAGACATTGCAATTATTGGAGGTCAACTTCCACTAGAATTAAACGAATCGTTAGAAATAATACCTTTTGCAACTGATGAATTAGCTCTTGTTTTACCTACTAACCATCCATTAGCAAAGTCAAAAGAACTAACAAAAGAAGATTTATATAGCCTAAAATTTATCACCTTAGACAACCAATCAACGACAAGAAAAGTCGTCGATAAATTATT
>QCJZ01000002.1 GCA_003215695.1 Prochlorococcus sp. AG-409-J03
GATTCTTATGCATTTGTCATCTCCGAAAGCAATCCCTGGAACTATTGCTAGACCAACCTTGTCTAGTGCCAATTTACAGAAACTTATTGAATCGATATTATTAACATTGATTTCTGGGAAAACATAAAAAGCTCCAGTAGGAGGTACGAAAGAAATATTTTTTATTTTCTTAAGTCTTTCTATTATCAATAACCTCCTCTTGTTATAAATTTCTGCCATTTCATGAACACAATCTTTTGAACCTTGAAGTGCTGCAATAGCTCCTTTTTGGGCAAAACTACATACATTGCTTGTACTTTGACTTTGTAATGCGATGGCTTTTTTTATTACCTCTTCATTTCCTGTTAAGTATCCAATTCTCCAGCCAGTCATTGCCCAAGCCTTGGCAAAACCGTTGACTGTGAAAATTCTATTTTTTAAGTCTGGTGAGACTTTCGCGAAGCTGTGATGAACCTCATCTGAAGAAATAAGAAATTCATAAATTTCGTCACTCATTAATAAAATTCTTGGATGCCTTCTTAAAAAATCGGAAATAGTTCTCATCTCTTGCTCAGTTAAAACACATCCAGTTGGATTACTTGGAGAGTTGATAATTAATAATCTTGTTTTTTCAGTTACGTTTTCTTCTAGAGAATTGATATCTATTTTGAAATTATCTTTAGTTGAAGATTTAATTTTAATTGGCTTGGCACCAGCTAAAAGTGTTATTTCTGGATAACTAAGCCAATAAGGTGAAGGTATAAGGACTTCATCTCCAGGATTCAAAACTACTTGAAATAAATTGTATATTGCTTGTTTCCCTCCATTTGTTACTAAAACATTGTCTTTTTTGGTTGGAACTTTATTAATGTTTGTCTGTTTTTCTGCAATGGCTTCTCTTAATTCAGGATCTCCAGCAGCTGGACCATAACGTGTTTTTCCATCTTTTAATGCTTTTAGAGTTGCATCGATAATAAATTCGGGGGTATCGAAATCTGGTTCTCCTGCACTTAAACTACAAATGTTTTTCCCTTTGGCTTTCAAGGCATTAGCTTTTGCGCTAATCTCAAGAGTTAGAGAAGGTTTTATGGAGAGAGCTCTTATAGATATCTGTGATTTTTCAGTCATCTTCGAAGCATAACTTCAAAATGTTTTTATTAAATTCACTTTTAAAGTGAATTGATCTAATTACAAACTTACTACTTAATCAGATACTTGCATGCCTTTGATGAACATAAACTTTGTAATTGCCTCTAAAAACCCTAAAGAATTGTCTAGATTTTATGCCAAGATCAACTCTGACAAGGTGAATAAAGGTTTTAATGCAACACATTATTTTATTTCATTAAGTAATCGATCCAAAATACATTTTTATCGGCCTAATGAAAATCATGAATGGCAAAGGAAAGGAAACTCAACCTCATTGTGTTTTCAACGTGAACCTTGTGATGATCCCTCAAAAATTATAGAGAGCTGGACAGCTGAGATATTGAAAATAGGAGGTAGTGCTATGGGAATCCCAAAATTGGCAAACTTTGGATCTGAGCAATGGATGCTTGATCCAGAAGGGAATCAATTCTTGATTTTGGTGCCCTATCTTCTAAAAGGATCGGATATGGAAGCTTTTATATGAACCAAAACATCACCTCTGCTAAAGACCCTTCTAAAGTTTGTGATTTAACCAATCCAATTCAGAAAATCGTTGTTTCAAGGGGCAACCCTTTCGCTAAATTAATGATTATTGGAGAAGCCCCAGGAGCAAAGGAGGAAGAGATAGGAAAGCCTTTTGTAGGAAGGTCTGGAAAATTACTTGATAAATTGCTACAAAATGCTGGGTTTAATATCAGCAAAGATGTTTATTTTTGCAACGTGGTCAAATGTAGACCCCCAAAAAATAGACGCCCAACAAAGACTGAAATAAACGAAAATCTTCCATGGTTGTATCAACAAATAAAACTTGTAAATCCTAGAGTAATAGTTCTAGTTGGAGCGACAGCATTAGAAGCGATTTTGAAAATTAAGTCTCCTATTAGTATCCTTAGGGGGAAATGGATTGATTGGGACAGCAAAGTTGTGATGCCTGTTTTCCATCCATCTTATTTACTTAGGAATCCATCTAAAGAGGAAGGCAAACCAATGGACCTGACTAAATCTGATTTTTTAAAAATTAAAGAAAAAATTGATTTTTTATAAAAGCCCTTAAATATGTCATTCTTATTTATTAAAGAGGCTCAATTGTTAACCCATGATTGCGACCCTGGAAAAAAATATGGAAGGAAATAATCTCTCTCAGCGATATAGCACCAGAATTATTCGTAGAGATACCAGGCCTGTAATGGTTGGTGATATTGGAATCGGTGGAGATAATCCTGTGCGTGTTCAGTCAATGATTAATGAAGATACAATGGATATTGAGGGGGCAACGGCTGCAATTAGGAGATTACATGAAGTTGGATGTGAAATTGTCCGATTAACAGTTCCAACTATTGCAAGTGCTAAAGCTGTGGGGGAAATAAAGAAACTTCTAGCTAGTACTTATAAGCCAGTGCCTTTAGTCGCAGATGTTCACCATAACGGAATGAAAATAGCTTTAGAAGTTGCTAAGCATGTTGATAAAGTTCGTATAAACCCTGGATTATTCGTTTTTGAAAAACCAGATCCCAATAGAACTGAATTTACACAAGCAGAAATTGATGTAATTAAAGAGAAGATTATACAAAAATTTGAACCAATTGTTAATACTTTAAAAGAGCAAAATAAGGCTCTTAGAATAGGCGTTAATCATGGCTCTTTGTCAGAAAGAATGTTATTTGCTTATGGAGATACTCCTTTTGGAATGGTTGAATCAGCCATGGAATTTATTCGAATATGTGATTCATTAGATTTTCATAATATTATAATTTCGATGAAAGCTTCTAGAGCACCAGTGATGCTTGCTGCTTATAGAATGATGGCAGACACAATGGACAAAGAGGGATTTAATTATCCTTTGCACTTGGGAGTAACGGAAGCGGGAGATGGTGATTATGGGAGGATTAAAAGTACAGTAGGTATAGGCACATTATTATCAGAGGGAATTGGAGATACTATAAGAGTTTCCTTAACAGAGGCGCCTGAAAAAGAAATACCAGTAGCCTATTCGATTTTACAAGCAGTTGGATTAAGAAAAACTATGGTTGAATATATAAGTTGTCCCAGTTGTGGCAGAACATTATTCAACTTAGAGGAAGTTGTAGCAAAAGTCAGAGAAGCTACTCAACATTTAACTGGTCTAGATATAGCCGTTATGGGTTGTATCGTTAATGGGCCTGGAGAAATGGCAGATGCTGATTATGGTTATGTAGGTAAAGGTGTTGGAACTATTGCTCTTTACAGAAATAGAGATGAAATCAAGAGGGTCCCTGAGGAAGAGGGTGTTCAGGCATTGGTTGACTTAATTAAAGAGGATGGGAAATGGTTAGACCCTTAAAAATAGAAAATTTTTTTATTCGCTTTATTATTAGAAAAATTATTTGATAATTATGTTTAAGCGATTTTTAAAAATATGTTTATTAATTTCTGTTTTACCTTCGCCATCATTCTCTTTCCAGGCTAATTCTTCTACTTTAATTACTAACAATCCAAAGGAGATTATTGATCAGGTATGGCAGATTATATATCGTGACTTTCTTGACTATACTGGAAAATATAAGCCAGAGGATTGGATAAAATTAAGAAAGGAAATACTTTCAACTAAATATTTTGATAATGAAGATGCATACATTGCTATAAAAGACATGTTGGCAGACTTAGATGATCCTTATACAAGATTTTTAGACCCTAAAGAATTCAATGAAATGAGAATAGATACAACTGGTGAATTGACGGGTGTTGGCATTCAAATCTCTCTAGATGAACTTACTAATAAAATTATTGTTGTATCACCAATAGAGGGAACTCCAGCTTTTATTGCAGGTATTAAGCCTAAGGATATAATTATATCTATAGATGGTAAGTCTATCGAAGGGCTTAGTATAGATAGTACTGTTAAACTGATTCGAGGTAAAAAAGGAACTAAGGTTGAGTTAGGTATAATGAGAGATGATAAGTTATTAAATGTTTCATTAATTCGAGATAAAATCGAAATTAATGTAGTGGATAGTCGAATAAATAATACATTTTTAGGTGCGAAAATTGGTTATCTAAGGTTAAAACAATTCAATGCAAAATCTCCAAAAGAAATGAGTTTATCGATTAATAAATTAGAGAAACAAAAACCTTATGGCTATGTCTTAGATCTCAGGAGTAACCCTGGTGGTTTGCTTGAGGCAAGCATTGAAATAGCTAGGCAATGGATAAATACAGGAATTATTGTTAGTACAAAAACCAATGATGGGATTACTGATGTTAGAAAAGCACAAAGTAGAGCTTTAACTAATAGGCCAGTTGTAGTTTTAATAGATGAAGGATCTGCAAGTGCCAGCGAGATCCTCTCAGGAGCAATTAAAGATAATAATAGAGGAGTATTAGTGGGAAAAAAGACTTTTGGTAAAGGTCTTGTCCAGTCTGTGAGATCTCTTCCTGATGGTTCAGGATTAACAGTTACTGTCGCTAAATATTTAACACCAAGTGGTAAAGATATTAATAAGAATGGAATAGAGCCTGATATTAAAGTAGAATTATTTTTTAATGATAAGAATAAATTAGAAAACTCAGATCTGGGAACTTTAAAAGATAGTCAATATACAGCAGCAGAAAATATTTTACTTAAAAAGTTTAGAGTTGAGAGTAGTAAAAATTCATATAAGCCAATGAAATCTAATTTAGAATTCGCCCTAAAGAAGTAGTTAAAACTTATCAATTCTCATGTACCCATACCAGTCAGGTATAAGTTTTTCAGCTCTACCTTCAGGATCTGGGATAAGATTTATTTCCCAATTCTTTATATTAATAGGATGCAGATCGTCAACTTGTTTTAGATTGCTTATAGAAGAATAGTCATCATTATGTTTGTTTCTTAAATTAGTTTCCCAATTTGTTTTTGCTTTTTTCTTTGCGTCTGGAGCTTTTTTCGCGACAATTAGATTGAATTCGTGTTCTTCAAGCATTTTTTCTGGATTGTAGGCCCCTAAATTAACAAACCAAAGTGATAGTTTTTCTTTGGGCCTAATTAAATTGTTTTTACTAGGTTTAGAAATTAATATTTCGTATCCATCTACATATTTAATACATTTATAACTATCAATATGAAGTCCACTCTTTTTACCCAGCCATTGTTCTCTAAGCTGAGGGAAAGTATCCTTTATTGATTTCCCTATCACCCATCTCACATCATGTATCTCTATATTACTTTTTAAACTTCTTCCTCCTAAAACTACAATAAAGAGGGACAAACTCATTGCTTTCAATTAATTACTCATATCCAGCATTTTTTTCATTGGTTTGTAGGCCATTGATCTGATTTTTTCATCCATTTTTAACTCTGGTTTCATTTCTTTTAAACACTGATGTACTTTCTCTAATGTATTCATCCTCATATATGGACATTCATTACAACTACAACCATCTATTCCAGGGACTTCGATATATGTCTTTAGAGGGTCTTTTAATCTCATTTGGTGGATTATTCCTGGCTCAGTAACCACTATAAATTTATTTTTTTTACTTTTTTGAGAGTAATTCAGCAATTTGCTTGTTGAACCAATGAAATCTGCTAAATCTAATAGATTTTCTTGACACTCTGGGTGGGCAAGTACTTCAGCGGATGGGTTCTTGATTTTTAACTTTATAAGAGACTCTTCATTGAAGGTTTCATGTACAAGGCATCTCCCAGGCCACAAGGTTAATTTTCGACCGCTCTGACGTTCAACCCATCTACCTAGATTCCTGTCTGGTGAAAATAAAATTGGCAAATCTTTGGGTAATTTGTTCACAAGATCAACTGCGTTACTACTTGTACAAATGAGATCACTTTTTGCTTTTACTGCTGCGCTGCAATTGATATAGCTGATAGCAAAATGGTCGGGATGTTTATCTAAGAAGCTTTGAAAATCATCAGGCTGGCAGTCGTCTGCGAGTGTGCATCCAGCATCAAAATCAGGAAGAAGAACCGTTTTGTTTGGACATAGTATCTTTGCTGTCTCAGCCATGAAATGAACGCCACAAAAAACAATAACATCGGCATTTGTCTCTGAGGCTTTTCTTGATAATTCAAGTGAATCACCAATAAAATCTGCAATATCCTGTATCTCAGGGTCTTGATAGTAATGAGCAAGAATTATTGCGTTTCTTTTTTTACGCAAAAAATTGATCTCATCAATGAGATTTTTTCCTTTATTTGAGACTGATATGTCAGTCTTGTAATAGGAAACAGTAGTAATTAGTCCCCAAGTGAACGTGTTGGGGCAGTATAGAGGTTAATTTCCTAAATAATCTGTTAGATATCAGAATTGCTATCGCTGGGGATTTACATGGGTCCTGGAGTCAGGATGATCTGGATTTGCTTTTGGAGCTAAATCCTGATGGTCTTTTATTTGTTGGTGACTTGTCGGATGGCGATTTAAGAATTGTTAGGGCAATAAGTAAAATCTCGATTCCAACATCTGTAATACTTGGAAATCACGATAGAGGAAAAGACGGATCTGGAGACATCTTAAAAGCCCAATTGGATTTGTTAGGTGAAAAGAATTGTTCATGGGATTTGTCAAAATGGAAGTTAAATGAGCTTTCTGTAGTTGGGGCTAGGCCTTGTAGTGGTGGTGGTGGATTTTTTTTAACACCAGAGGTCAAGTCGGTATTCGGGGAGGTCACTTTAGATGAATCTGTCCTTAGGATCGTTTCAGCTGCTAGATCAGCACCATTAGATTGCCCTTTATTAATACTTGCCCATTCAGGACCAGTTGGTCTTGGCTCAGATTCATCTAGTCTTTGTGGAAGAGATTGGAAATTGCCATCAATGGATTGGGGAGATAAAGATCTTGGTATCGCAATTGATCAAATTCGTAAATTTAGGATTCCAGAATTAGTAGTTTTTGGGCACACTCATCATCAATTAAGAATTGGGGGAAATCGAACTAGAAAAACTTTTGCTCAAGATATATGGGGAACGTCCTATTTGAATGCAGCATGTGTACCAAGAAGAGGTATAGATTCTGCGGGTGAGAATTTGTGTCATTTTTCTTGGGTTGAGTTCTCTAAAGGCAAGCTTGTTCATGCATCGCATAGATGGTTTCGTAATGATGCCTCAATTGCTTATCAAGAGAATTTATTCAATCAGAGAACTAGTACTTAATATATTTTTATTTTATTCGTAGTTAATTAATTTTAACTTTGATTATTTAAATCAGGATCTTTAAATTTTCTTTCAGCAATCAAATAAGCTCCAACAGCAGAGCCTATAAATCCCAAAATATTTCTCATTAAAGGCAGAATGTCATTAGTTCTTGTTACCACGGGAGCAATGCCAAAAATTCCAAACAGCATTATCCAAAGAGGCGAGAGGAGCAGTAACCATCCTATTGAAAATGATTCATTTCCATTTCTAGGAGAAGCCGCAAAACCTGCAATGATTCCTCCCAACAAAGATGTAAATAATGTCCATTGCCATTGCTCCTGAGGCAAGCCAGGCACCACCTCGCAACCACCACGGTCTAAACATGTCTCAACAGCTTTAATTGAATCTAAAATCGCACCATCCTCTCCGTTATCCCTTACATAAAACTGGTTCCCAAATCTTGTTTGTAACTCCACCCAAAAGATTCTTGGCATTAGGGCGAAATATGCATCTCCAACATTAAAACTAAGTAAATTCCCCCCTCTGGGGTCAGCAATTATTAGTAAGCTAGTTTCATCAAGGTTCCAATAGTCTTTGACAGCTAGGCCAGGGGTTTTTTCATATTGCGACAATACCCTTATTTTCCATCCTGTTTCTTTTTCATAAGAATTAAGTGAGGTCTCTAAATCTAATCTTTGTTTATCACTTAGAGCTTTCGCAAGATCGATTATTGGTGTTTGTTCCTTTGGTAAGAGATCAGGATTATCGTAAGCAAATGTGCTCCCTCCCATCGAAAACATTATTACTAGCCCAAGACAAAAAATTATGACTTTCTTAAATGATTTTTTCAGCATGTGCTTAATTCTCTCTGAACATATTCTCCATCATGATTGACCCGACTGCGAGATGTCCTGAATGGTTAATCGAACGCATGATTGATAGTGGCGGCTCAATAAGCTTCCACAAATATATGGATTTAGTTTTAAATGATCCTGAAAACGGATTCTATTCAACAGGAAGATTAAAAATTGGAAAGGATGGAGACTTTTGTACCTCACCATCTTTGGGTAATGATTTTGCACGTTTATTAGCTATTCAAGTTGTTGATTGGTTTCTAGATCTAGAAAAATCAGGAATTGAATCCGAATGGCTTTCTCTTGTCGAAATTGGACCAGGAGAAGGAACTTTATCAAGAGATTTGATAGTGGCTATTGCTGAAATCGAACCTGCCTTAATTAATAAAATAGAGCTTATTTTAGTTGAATTAAATGTTGGAATGAAAGAACGACAAGAAAAAGTAGTTAATAATGTGGAGGGGATTAATTGTCGCTGGAGCAATGTCGAAGATCTTATTTTAAGTCCCGTAACAGGTATCATTATTGCTAATGAAGTTTTAGATGCTTTTCCAGTAGAGAGATTGGTCTTTACTGAAAATAAAGTTTTTAGACAAGGGGTCTCTCTGAGGAAAATTAATGATGAATATTTTTTGGAGTTTATTGACCTCAAGCCTACTTCAGAGATTATGCAATTTCTGAAAGATTCGAACAGTCTTTTGAACATTGATTTTCCGCCAAAGGATATTTGTGATAGATGGATTACAGAATGGCATTGTGATCTACCTATCTGGTTTGGTAAATTGTCTAAAATTTTAATTAATGGCTTATTACTAGTTGTCGATTACGCGATGGAATCGAAGCGCTACTATAACGTAAGGAGAGAAGACGGTACTCTTATTTCCTATAGAAATCAAGAAGCAAACCCTAATGTTTTAAATGATGCCGGTTTGTGTGATTTGACAGCACATTTATGTATAGAATCAACCGTTAATTATGCTCTGACTAACGGATGGAGGTTTATGGGTGAGACTAGGCAAGGGCAAGCTCTTTTGGCATTGGGACTCTCAAACTTTCTTTATTCGCTTCAAAATACAAGTAGTAATGATCTATCAGCTGCATTAAATAGAAGAGAGTCATTATTGAGGCTTGTTCATCCAATGGGATTGGGGGATTTTAGGTGGTTGGCTTTTCAGAAAGATCATAGTGAGAATTTAATTTTAAGAAATCGTTTTCTTGAAGATCCAATCAGCTAAGTTTTTGCAAGCATTCATCTATTTCTTGATTAGAGATATTATTAAATAATTTTACTTGACCAATTTTTAAGGGCATAACAAAACTAACTTTTCCGTTTTTAACTTTCTTGTCTCCTTGAAGTGAGCTGAGAACACTTTCTATGTCAAGCCCCGGCCACATCGATGGTAAACCTGCTTTCTCTATTAATTGTTTTTGTCTTTGTGCTTCAATCTCTTTCCATAGTCCCCTTTTAACCGCTAACTGACCGACTGCAACCATACCCATTGCTACTGCCTCACCATGAAGCCATTTCCCATAACCACAAAGATTTTCTATTACGTGGCCAAAGGTGTGTCCGTAATTTAAAAATGCTCTAACTCCACTTTCCTTTTCATCTTGTACAACAATCTCTGCTTTAGATTTAGCAGAACGCTTAATTATTTCTATTAGTAATTTTTCATTTATTTTTGAAAGATCAGAAATATTATCTTGTCTCTCTAGAAGTTCGAATAGTTCAACGTCTGATATTATTGCATATTTAATTATTTCAGCCATCCCTGCCTTGAACTCTCTTGATGGCAGCGTGAACAATGTTTTAGGGTCTATTAGCACCAATTTAGGTTGATGAAAAGCGCCAATAAGATTTTTACCTTTCGAATGATTTATGCCTGTTTTACCACCAATAGAAGCATCAACCATGGCAAGTAATGTTGTAGGGATTTGGACTACATGAATTCCACGCAACCATGTAGCAGCTGCAAAACCAGTCATGTCACCAATTACCCCACCCCCAAGAGCAATCATTAATGATCCTCTCTCTAACCTGGCTTCATATGCTGCATCGTGAATCAAATCTATAGAATATTGATTTTTGTGTTTTTCTCCTGCTTTTAATATTAAAAGTTTTGGATTGTATTTACTTTTAACCAGACTTTGAATTATGCAATCACCATAGTGATCAGAGACCTCCTTATTAGATACGACTAATATTTTTAGTCCTTCTTTAAACCCAATTTTGCGTAGCTCCATTCCTATGTCTTCAAGACTATTTTTCCCAATTATTATTTCGTATGGGTTGTTAGTTAAAGGGACTTTAATCTGGAAGTTGTCTTTATTCACAGTTTTGAGGTAATAAAATTTTTGATGTTTTCTTACGTTAAATCATCAAAATATAAAACTGATTATATGGTCAAAGAACACAATTCAGAAGCTAAAGATATGAGTTCGTATTTGTTCAATATTTATTCAGGGATCAAAATAATCAGAAAATGGAATCTCCTTTGGGTTGTGAATTAAGTTTTTTTTTATTAGGATCACAATTCTTACAAGATTGCTATTTGTTTGTTCAGAATTTTTGTTGTCTGCTTGTAAGTGCACAAAGCTCTAAAAATGAGGTCTCTATCTAATGATTGGGGTAGTGGGTGGAGGACAGCTGGCAATGCTTCTTGTTGAAGCTGGAAAAAAAAGAGATGTTGATGTCATTGTTCAGACTTCAGCCAAAACTGATCCTGCTGCTAAAAAGACCAATCAAATTATCTTGCATCATCCTACTAACCCATTGGGTACAAAACTTCTAGGAGAAAAGTCTCGCTTGATTACTTTTGAGAATGAATGGGTTGATATTCCTAGCTTACTTTCTCTGCAAAATAATGGAATTTCTTTTGTACCTAATATTCAATCAATAAGACCTTTAATTAATAAAATATCTCAAAGAGAGCTGTTAAACAGTCTTGATATCCCTTGTCCCGATTGGTTACCTATACCGAAAAAAAAACCCCTAGGAATGGAAATCCCTTCCGATTGGGAATTTCCATTTATGGCAAAAGCTGCCACAGGTGGATATGACGGTAAAGGCACTAAAATTATTAAAAATTTAAAACAACTGCAAGAATTTCTACTGGTTGAAAGAGAGGAGCCGTGGATGTTAGAAAAATGGGTCTCTTTCCAGAAAGAATTATCCATTGTTGCAAGTAGAGATTCAAAAGGAATTGTTCGCACTTTCCCAATCGTAGAGACTTACCAATCTAAACAGGTTTGCGACTGGGTACTTGCTCCGGCTGATATCAATCATGACGTTGATCTTATGGTAAAAAATATCGTATCTTCGCTGCTTGCAAAGTTGGACTATGTTGGAGTTATTGCTATTGAATTTTTCTATGGATCTGAAGGATTACTTGTAAATGAAATAGCTCCAAGGACTCATAACTCGGGTCATTTTTCCATTGAGGCTTGTACAAGTAGTCAGTTTGATCAACAAATCTGCATTACTTCTGGGATCAATGTTCCCATGCCTGAAATGTTAGTTAATGGTGCTTTAATGGTAAACCTCCTTGGTTTGCAAAGTAATTATCCAATAGAACTTACTCAGAGGTTAGAAAATTTAAGGGATATTCCTGGCTTAAATGTCCATTGGTATGAAAAAGAAGAAGAAAAAAAAGGTAGGAAGCTTGGTCACGTTACTTATCTCTTAGATAGCAAAGATGCTTTGTCTAGAAAAAAAGAAGCATTGAATGTTTTAAAAAACATAAGGTCAGTTTGGCCTACCCCATGATGTTATTTTGTTTAGATTGTTCTGGTACTGCTTTGTTGGTATTGGCCTTCTCAAGTGCTCTGATCTGACTCTCTTTCGATATGGGGAAGCTGTCGTGAAAGTAACGTATACCAGCTTGTTCTGGAAACGAAGCTTCACTTTGATTCCCCCTCTGGTTCTACCAGGTCGATGCTTCTTGGGCCTTACGGCAAAGCGGTACTTACTCTAAATTTTGTTAATAAATAACATATTTAATTTTTAATTATTTTATTTGTTGGTTAATAGATTATTTGGATTCTGAACTATTAAAAATATAGATATTAAGGGGTTAATCCTCTGGATTTGCGGACCTTTAGCAACAACTCATGATCTTCTCTTGCTCTTTTATCAAGAATGGCTAAGTCTTTTCTGGCTTTCATATCAACTTTTTGTATATCTTTTCTTGCTCTTTGGTCAAGTAGTGCAACATCTTTTCTTGCCCTTTGATCGATGTTTTCAAGATCTGCCCTGGCTCTTTGATCAACGCTCTCTAAATCTATTTTTGCTCTTTCTAACATGCTTGTCATGGAGTCCACCATCATTGACAAAGCTGCTGGAACTTGTTTCCCGGAAGCTGAAAAAGAGGACTGCTCATTAAGCCTAATATCAGTGTTTGCTTGATTCGAAGCCATAGGTTTAATTAAAATAGGCTTGCGCTAAAACAAACCATTTTTTCTGTCGAAACCTATTATCTCTTTTTATAAGCCAAAAAAATCAAATTCTTCTGAAGAAAAACGAGATGTAATAGAGCGAAGATGCTTTTTGAAAAGCTCAGTACCCTTAATTAGTAGTTTTTTGCTTTGATAAATCTAGATTTATAGACTAATTAATAAAATTTCAAAAAAATAAGATATTAATTGTATTTTCCCTTTGGATACAATCTCGCTATTTTATGTTTTTGGTTTTCTTTTTCTAGTCTTCATCTTTAATGATCCTTATTGGTATCACTATGTTCATTAAGCCTAAAAAAGACAAAATAGAACATAACGTCTCTGAAAAGTAAGCCTATGAATAGAACACAAAAACCAATTAAGCCTTTAGGGAATAAGTAGTCAATATTAATAAAATCAGCTCTCACCTTTATTACATAAAATTTTTTTAATTTGTATACCTATGATAAACAGTAGCCGAAAAATAGCTTGGTTTTTAAGAAGCTAAATCTTTAATCATTGAACTTATCAGGCATATGAACTGTGAATGAGGGTTTTTACGCATTAACACGTAGTTAGATTTAGTTAATATTAAAAAATATTATTTATATTTTTTGAGATGGAAGAGACCCATAACTATGCAATGAACCTTCTCGTCCCATTAATGGGAGTTGCCCCCTTGCTAATGCTATTTATCTTGAAAGGAGAGAAAAAATCAAAGGGCACAAAGAATTGGACTAGATCAACTAACTAATTATAAAAAAGATTTAAATTTCATTTTTATCGAAACAACCCAATCCCAATTAACAAATTTCTTCAGTTTATAAAGACTTTTGTCATTTTTATGATGCTTAGGTCTGATGAAAATTTTTAATTAAATGAAATCATCAAAACTTAGTTCAACTTTAACAACTCGCAGTTTCCTTTACTTTTCGCTATCTTATTATAACGTTTCAATTCCTATAAGGTAATACTAATAATTTAGAATTATGAACATATCAATTCAAAAACATAAAACGCAACAGTTTTCAAGGTTTTTCATTAAAGACTTAAAAACCAAAAGCCCCAAACATATAAATAAATATTTTGATTTAGATTACTCTAACTACTCATCATTTAAATAAATATATTGCATAAAATTTTCTTTAAATCCTATTTAATAGACAATATTAATATGGGGTTAAAACTTAATCCTTATAATTTCTCCCTTCCATCGTTAATGATATGGTCTGATATTCCAAACTGATCCTGTCTTTAACAAGTTTAAAACTGGAGTTCATTAAAGAATTAAATAATTTGAAAATTATGAACTATTATCATAAATATAATCTTTATCTAATGTAGGCATATCTATAAAACATTAGGGAGAACTACTCAATATGGAGTTCAATGTAGAGCTTTCTTCTTTTGATATTACTATAATTATTCAACTTCTTGCTAACAAGCAAATAACTCAATCTGTATTAGCATAGGAAGCTTATAAATGATATGTCAAAATACTATTTTCTTTAAAAGACCGTTAATAAGTGCATTTACCTAACAAAGTTTTGTTAATTTATCGAGAAATATAATCGTTTGATAGTGTAAATTTAATGATTATAAATCTAGAAATATGAAAACTGCACAAGATAGATATTTTGAATGCTTAGAAGTTTGTATTGAAGATGAGCAGGGCAAATCATGCCGCCAAGTCTGTGCACCTATATTAAATGATGATCCTTCTGATCACCCTACAGTTCCATTAAATAATAAATGAATATTAGTTTGTAAAATAATAACTTTTAAATCTCTCACTAGAAAACACATTATTCGTAAGAAATCAAATAAAATATGCATTAATTTCTTTATACTAATAATGATTAAAAGTTTATGTCCACTTTTCTAATTGGAAGTCTTATATCTTTATTACATTAGCTAAAATAATAAATTGACATTTAATTATGGATACTCCAATCACACACATAAATTTTTTCAATGCAATACTAGCTCTTTATGTAATTTGTTATCAAATATCAATATGTTTAGACTGGAGATGGATACCAATGAACAAAGAAGATTATCAACTTCCCTATGAAGATAAATGGAGTAAGCTTAAATAGACAATTTATTTGATTTTATAATCTAAATATCCATTATTTTGGACAAGAAGATTATGTAAATGCAATGAATATTATTACTTATGATTTTTGTGTGTAAATATACCTGATAAAAATTAATCATAAGGAAATTAATTCCAGTTATTTAATGCTTAAATTTATATTTTTTGTACAACATGAAATAAACCAAATGAATATGCCCCTATAAGTATCCAGCCAAGTATCGCTGATATTATAGTCGATCTTCTGTTGTGTCTTCTTATTGCATTTTCTATCATTTCATTCACATCTTCTTTATTTATTAAGTTTGTTGATTTTGGGTTTGTAGAAGTCATTTAATTTATCTAAATGGAATGCCTAAAGATTTTTTTAAGAATCTATGGCTAAGACTCATGTTGAAATTGAATTTTCTTACGAGTGCAATTTGTATCGTTCTTATGGAATATCTTTGATAGATCCAGAGAAAGATAGTTTAAGGCGTCAGAATCATATATGAATATTTGTTAAGATCATAAAAGGTTTTTACGTGGATTGTGTAGGTACAATTACCTAGATTGCTTAGTTGAAAATTCTTAGCCTATATGTCATGATATTTTATTGGTTCTAGAAATACATATCCTATTTCACCAATAATTAGTCCAGCAGAGCTGAACTTTACTTTACAAATAATTTTTTAATGTAACTTATTCATGCTGTAAAAAAATATAAAAAATTGGTTATAAATGTCTAGAGACAGTGAAGTAAATCATTATGATATAAGGCAATTTTCCTATTCCTTTACTGAGGAAAGTTCATAGATGAGAAACTAAGTTATAAATTGTTTTCGTTGCTGTCTGTCTCATTTTTTTCTAAAAGCTTTCTAGTAAGAAATGAGTAGGAAGCTTGATGTTTCTCTTTCCATTCTTTGTGTTCTTTTATCTGTTTTTTTAATTTTTCTAGACTCTCTTTTTCTTCTGGATAAAACCTTTCTAAATATTCTGGACTTAAATTTATATTACCCTCAAACTCATATACCATTTCCTCGAATGATTCGCATATTCCAAGGACATCTGCCATAAAATCTTCAAACTCATCAATATTTATATCTTGAAGAACCTTTCTTAATTTACTTTGACTTGCTTCTTCTGGCTCCCATTCTTTTTTTAAGACGTGAAGAAGATTGAGTTGGCCAATTCTATCTAAGTGATCCCACTTGGAGGCATCATCGGCTGAGTAAAAATAGGAGCCATCTCCAGATTGATAAAACTTGCATCTTTCTTTATCCATTTATATTAAAAGGTGAATGCATTAAATCTTATATAGTATTTACAGTGGTAAAGCATTTGACTCAATTTGTCTATCCATAAATTTGATTATAGTAATGTATTGATTTTTATTGTTTGATATATATTAGAATAGCATTTCTTTTCAGATCTCTCAAAGTTTTTGTTTATGTTCATATTTGCTTTCATTTATTCGAAATATTATTCTTATACACTGCGCCATTAAATATTAATTTTAATCAAAGAAATCTAATGGAAAGGGACCAATGGTTTTTGAGGAAAATGAATTATCATTATATTGACAACTAATTAATATTCCTTCGCCTAAGCCATATTCAATCCTAGCGTGAATTTCACCTGTTTTTTGATTGGCCTTTAAGAATATCGGACCGTCCGAGTGAGGCATTGTGATGCATTTCATTGAATTGTATTTAAATCTTTCTTCTATTCTTCTAACTGCATGGATACCTTTGTGCAATGTAGGTGACATAACTCCTATGGTTATCCAATCAGAATTATTCAAAATATTACAAAGCTCACTAAATAGTATTTCTGATTGCTTTTTATTTAGTTTAGGAGCAGATCTCAATTGATTAAGGTCTTCTAGTTTAAAGATATTAATATTATTTTCTGACATTTATTCGATAATTTTTTCTATTTTATCAGTTAAACCGATTTTTCTCTTGTATTTACTAGTACGGTCATAATATTTAGCCCCTGGGGAGGGGGCGTTAGAAAAATAAATTTAAGAAATGTGGAGGATATTATTTTATAATCCTGCACTTAATAAGGTATTATCTAAAAACTAACTGATATCTATTTGTATAGGCCCTCATTATAATTCTATTGTTTTTTATTTGATCTCTATCAATTAATATTGGTCGACTCTTTTATTCTTCTTGATTCATGTAGTTGCTCTAATTCATTATAGACATCGCGTAATGTTTCTTGTATGTGATCTAAATTCTCGATTGAACCAAGAGAATTCATGGCTTTTATAAGGCTTTCTTTTGCTTCTATTAATCCTCTACATTGAGTGCTGCCAGCTTCAGATGACATCTTGGTTTGATTTATTGGTATGAATTTATTATATCTAATCTTTTAATGAGTAATTATCTTTAAACTTTATTGAATTATTATTTCTTCAACTTCACTTTAGATTTTCACACTTGACGAGACTTGCTTTTGTTATTAAAAACAAAATTAATACTTTGTTTTTTGATGCCAAAAGTAAAAGACTTAGAGGCCCCTATTGGATGGCTTAGAGATCCTCACAATAAATGGGCTATCCATTTTGATTTTAAAAAAGTGTCTGGTGAATTGATTACTTCAGACTTCACTCTTGACATGTGGGGAGTCGTTCCAAACGGTAAGCCAATGGAGTTTAAAAGCAGAAGAAAAGTCACCAAAGAAGAGTCTCTGAAGACTTGGAATCAATTGATTTCATCAAATTGGGTTGAATTTGATCTAGGAAAGAATAAAAGTGCTTGAAAATTATCATTATTTATAGGCATCATCTTAATTATCATTTGTTTATTTTTAATTTTACAAATTGCAAAATACACTCCACAAATTTATTAAATTAACTATTCTATTTTCTACTGTAATTACTGCATGGACTACTATTATTTTACTATCTAACACTAAATTTAATTTAGAGATTAAAGCTGTAATAACAAAAATGTATAAGAATCAAAAGAATTTTATTTTTAATGTTAAGGACTTATCACTTTTATTAGTAAAAGACGCAAATGAACGTTTTTCTAAACAAAGCCATGGCGTAATTGACTAAATAATATAAAAGAGATAAATAAAGCATATATTCAAACTTAATTAATATATAAACGAATATAATTTAAAATTTGTATACAATTAATTTGTAGGTTGATAAAATTGTCAATCACAATACTTTATCTTGTCTCTCCATAGGGGTTGACTAAACATTGGATTTTGAAAAATTTACCGGGAGTGATTATTAGTTGAGTTAATGGGGGCAAGGGTTTGAGATCCATCCTCATGCAATAGTAATCTTGATCTTTCCTCTACTGGTTGGGCTAATAAAGTAGCAAGTTCAAATTTTAACGATTTGAGGCAAGCAGATGCTTTATTTGCAATAGTTAATTGCACCCCTCCTGATTAGAGTGTAATGGTTGCGAATGGAATTGCTATTGCTTTAGGAAAAAATATTTTTTATTTAGAGATGATTTTCCTAAGCCAATTTTTGATTCTTGGGATAATTGCTAATATTTTGATTGATTGTAAAAGGAGTGCTATTTAGAAATGCTTAAAAGATGAGATCTAATAACTGACTTATTCCATTAATTCTTATATAAAAAATACATTCTAGTTCTAAATATGTATAATAGATTTTTGAAAATTTATTTTATATTTCAAATGAAGGATAGTTTATTTGATTTGAATAATATAAGGATTGAAATATCCTTTAAGTCTTATGACGAACTTCGTAAGATTCTCTCTTTTTACGAAAGGAATAATCTTTATAAAATAAATATACCTTGTAAAAATAATTTAAAAAAAGATGTCCTATTACAGTCGATCAAAATTTCAAGAGAGGAGTTTCCATGCATAGATCTCATACCGCACTTTAGTATCCTTCATGAATTTAAAAGAAATAGAATCAATACTCAGTATTCATTTATTAAATTTCTTCAGACTGTAGAGTGTTTAGGTTGCATGCAAGTCCTTCTTGTTTCTGGTTCTCAAAGAAGATCTACATTAGATTCTGTTGCAGCTTTGTCTATGCTTAAAGATAATCCATCAACTTTTAATCAAGATATTTCTTTTGGCGTTGCATTTAATCCATACCTACCTTCTTTTTTGTTTGATGAGGAGATTTTAAGATTAGAAAAGAAACTTCAAACAGGTCTAGTAAGTTCTATATGGATTCAATTTGGAACTGATTATAAACTCCTCAAAAGTAGAATTGAAATACTATTAAATATCATATCCAACACTATTATTAATAATTCTAAGATTTCAAATATTCTGCTATTTGGGAGTATATTAATTCCATCTAAACAATTTCTAGTTAGATTTAAATATAGACCATGGAAAGGTGTTTATTGTTCTAGTGATTTTCTAGAATCGTTAGAAATTGCCAATAAACTTGTTTCAAATATACTAAAAACATATAAAGAGTATCAAATTTGCCCAATCATTGAAACCAATATTACCAATGAATATCATCTGAAAAAATTAAAAATGATTCTTCTTGGTAATTATACTTAAGGCATTATAATTTAATATATCATTTTAGTTGTTTACAAATTTATTTCATATTATATGGATAATAAAATTTCGTTATGCTGCTTTAAATAAAATAACTTTATATTCAATTTGTTCGTATATGATTTAATAAAAAACTTTAGATAAAATGGCCCTCAAAGAACGGAACTATTAGATTGAAGAGATTTATCTTTATTGTTATCTATATGGCCATAAACCCTTAAACTTTTATGGTTATCATTGCGGTTTTTTTCTCCTTCTTTTCCTAAACTTATTATTGGCTAAAAATTCCTTTGTATTAATAATATTTGAGTTGATGATTATTTAATGGCTCTTTGGAAAAGATTTCTGCTCCTCTCTTTTTATTTGTGTAAGTCATAGTTGAATTTAGCTGGCAATCTAGCCTTATTTACTTTTCAATGGCTGGTTGAGTCAGGTTCGTTTTTCTTCGCAGTTGATGGAAATTTCAATTAATTTGGTATATCTGAAAAAAATTAGATGTTTTCATCAAGAAAAGAAACACAACAAAAGGTCAGTCTTCAAAACACTTCCTTTGCTTCGGATACAATTTTGCTCAGGAGAGCATCTGAATCTGCAAGATACAAGATAGCTGCTTTGATGATGTTTGTTTTGGGCGTAGCCTTACTAACTTTAGGTACTTGGGTCCTTAACGATTTTGATTTTCTGACTTTTACAAATTAAACAAGTAAATTGATATTTACTTCTTGTGAAGTGTTGAATTGCTAATGTCTTCTTCAGATTAGTTAGAAAATTCTTTTCCTTTACCTTCAACATGCACCAAATTCACTTTAGAATTATAAGTGAACAGGTGAAGACTTTTTATGTCTAATTCTTGGGATAAATATTTTTCGCATTATTCTGATTGGGATGATGCTCATTGCTTTAATGTTCGATTAGAACTCAAATTTGAGGATGAGATAAAGAGACTTGGTTATGTTGAATACGTTGATTCTGATGACGTGATGTATCTTGGAGATAATAAGATTTCTAATATTAATCTAATTAAATGTAAAACTTATATCAAAAATGAAAATGAGATTTTACTCTCTCTAGAGGTCCCTTACGATTGGTCAATAGATACAGATTGGGAAGATAAAGCGCTTGTCCTTCTAGGTATATCTGATGAGTGGGTCATAGACTCATGCGTGGAAGATAAATAATAATTTCTAAGTTATTTTTAATTCATTTATGAGTAGAAAATTAATGCAAGTCCTTTTTGCGTTAGATAAAATTCTTTTTCTTCTCGACTTAAATCCATTGCTAATTCCGCACCTTCTTTAATAGCTTGATCATATGGAGGCTTTGAAGGGGCATTCCCTTTGTAAATTGCTGCAATGCCTAATGGAGTCGCGTTCCATTCGAAATTAGCTGTCTCTCCAATTTGGGGCTGATTTAATGCTTCTTCAAGAAGTATAGAAGAATTTGAGGTGGGACGATTTGTTGTTGATGTCATTTTTATATTTAAGGTTTCGTATGAAAAACTTGTTTAGTGATCCTTAGAAGAACATATACTTTTACTTTCTAATACATTGGAATGTTTTATGCGTCATATTTGTTGATCTCTGCATCCTTTATGAGGTGTAAACCTTTTAAATATTTCTTAGAAGTAAATATATTTAATAAAATATTTTATGGAAACCTTCTTATTATTTATTTTTTTTGTTTTAGAATATGTTGTTTGGACTGTTCAAATAAACCATATTTAGTCTTTTCTATTAGGAATTAGAACCTTAATTAAAAATTTACATTTTATATGGAAACATATATATAGCTGTGATTAATAATTATGATAACTAAATCTTGGTGCTAAATTGTCCATCCTATTATCATGCAAAAAAGATTCTTTCTAGATAGACCTGAAGTGTTTGTAGATCTATTTCACATCTTTCTATCAGTATTTATTAAAGAAAATAGACCTTTTAATTTTTATCAGCTGAGTTTTTCCCTGATTTTTATTTTGGGTACCTTCTCTTGTTAATTTATTGATGGTAGATAATAATTTTTGTGAAGAGAATAGAACCTATTATAAGGAATTTTAATTTGCTTTCTCTTGTGGTTAAATTTCGAGTGTTTTATTTATGACTGAACATATAAATTTTCAAAAATTCCATTCAGCCATCATTATTTTTGCTTTTTGAATTTCATTATTTGCCTTAAGTTCATTGATCTTTTTTAGGGCTGAATATGCCATTTCTCCTTTTTCCCAACAACGGATGTGATTTGTCGGGCTTAGAAGATTAGATTCAATTCCGGAGTTTGTAATTTTTTTAGTCATTCGATCATCAAAAATAGTTATTTTTCTATTTGAATTAAATAATCGTATTAATTCAAGAATAGACTATTGACGTGCTCTTCTATAAAAAACTAAAAATAAAGTGAAATAAATTCTTTAGCAATTGAGTTATGAAAAGGGTTTATACTTATATTTATTACTTGATCATGCGGTTTCAAATTTTTTTGTCTTCAGGAAATTCAGGCTTCTCTTTCTTTTTTCTTCTTCCGTCTGAAAGCTCTAGTAAAGTTGAAAGCTGTTCATAAACTGATCTGAGTGATGAAAGCTCAGGGAGCAAACCGTCATTCCTGAGGTCTTCATCCATATATCGAAGCTCTTGTCTCACGTAGGAGAGAATAGATTTTGCTTCATCTCTTTTTGGTCCAGCCATATTTTTTTTTTTATCTTTGAAAAGATACAACAAAAATGAACTGAATTAAGATTTCAACTGCGTATCAAGACAATGTGTTTCTGTCCAATATGGTTTTTGTTTTAATGTAATTTAAAATATTATCTTTTTAAATTTTTAAACTTTTCTTAGATTCAAAAAAATAAAAAGTAATAATAAAATATTAATTATCAGAAATTTATTGCTAGATGGGCTCAGATCTTATCATTATTGGTGGTGGCGCCTCAGGCTTTATGGGAGCGATCACAGCGATTAGTAGTGGACTTAGATCTGTTCTGATATTAGAAGGGACTTCAAAAGTACTTGAAAAAGTTAGAATTAGCGGTGGTGGTAGATGTAATATAACTAACTCATGTTCTGAAATTTATAACTTAGTTAATAATTATCCTAGAGGAGAAAAGCAACTTATAAGCTTATTTACTAGATTTTCTACAAGTGAAGCTTTTGATTGGTTTCAGAATAGAGGACTTAGTCTTAAAATTGAGAAAGATGGAAGAGTTTTTCCAAGTTCTGATTCTTCTGATGATGTAATAAAATGTTTGCGAACTCTTGCCAAAAAAGCTGGCGTAAAAGTATTCACCAATTCTCATGTAAAGCAAATAAGAATTTTAAAAAGTGGCTTTAACTTGTTAATTAAAGGACAGAATTCATTTGAGGCAAAGAATATTTTGATTTGTACTGGTGGTCACCCTAGTGGAAGAAGATTAGCTGAGAGTCTTGGGCACTCAATAATTAAACCTGTTCCATCTCTTTTTTCTTTTTCTACTTCTGATAAATCATTAGGGTCTTGTTCTGGTATAACTTTAAATGTACAAATTAAACTTAAAGTAAACAAAAAAAAATTTGCAGAGAGTGGGCCTCTTCTTATAACTCATAATGGCTTTAGTGGACCAATAATATTGAGACTTTCTGCCTTTAGTGCTAGAGATCTACATGCTAATAAATATAAAGGTGAATTAATAATAAATTGGCTTTGTATAAATGAGGATGAAGCAAGGTTAAAAATAGATTTATTTAAACAAAAAAATGGTAAGAAGTTAGTTTTTAATAATAAACCTTTTGAGAAGTTACCAAGAAGTTTGTGGAATATTTTTTTATCTATATTGGGCTTTGATAGTCAACTGAAATGGGCTGATATATCTAAATACAAAAAAGAGTCTTTAATTAAATGTTTAACAATGAGTACCTACACCATAAATAGTCGTGGACCTTTTGGGGAGGAATTTGTAACTGCTGGTGGAGTCTCACTTAAGGAAATTAATTTTAAAACTATGGAAAGTAAGATTTGTCACGGACTATTTTTTGCAGGTGAGGTTTTAGATATTGATGGTGTTACGGGTGGTTTTAATTTTCAGCATTGCTGGACAAGCGGTTGGGTAGCTGGTAAATCGATTGCTTTAAAATATTCATAACATGTATATTTTTTGCAAAATATTCTAGAAAAACTTTATACAAAAAAAAGATAAATTTTCAACCAAGTGAAGCGATTAGTGCTGGTATCGCAACTGCTATCAGACCAACAGCAGCTGTCGCAGTTAGTAATGATGTGCTCATGAGTTGCCATAAACAATTTTAATACTACACATTGATTTGAATTTTTTTTGTGAGTATTAATACTAGTTAGAGAAACTTATGTACGTTTTTCTTTATTAATTAAAAATAATGAATCATGTTTAACTCTTGTATTGAATTTATATCACCAGAGAAAAAATATTTTTCGAGGAATCCTTGCAAGAATCCTAAAGTCGACGATGAGTATTAATACTCATCGTCGAAAGCTTATCTTTCTGTTTCCACGCTTTATGCTCTTTCATCTCTAAAGTTCAGATCAGTTTGTCCTGGGTCAAATTGCTTAACTCGATCTTCTATAAAACCATACTAAAAGATCTTGCTTTTTTAGTTTTAAGAGTATTTACTGGAGCACTCCTAATTCATCATGGATTCGAGAAATTAAATGATATTAATAATTTTGCTGATGCGTTCGTACGTCCACTTCATTTACCTTTCCCTGTAACTTTGTCTTACATAGCCGCGGGATCTGAGATAGGTGGAAGTTGGTTATTGATATTTGGTCTTGCTACCAGATTAGGAGCATCAGCAATACTTGGAACCATGAGTGTAGCCATTTATCACGCAATTGTTACGTCAGGATTTAATATATATTTACTGGAGCTTTTAGCACTTTATTTTGGATGTGCTTTTTCAATACTCTTGTTAGGGCCTGGCATGTTATCTGCTGATTATATAATAAAAGAAACTTTCGACACAAAAACTTATTCTTTTAGTTCTGTTCTTAATCAACAATCAACAAATAGAAATAGAACAACTTCAAGCAGAAATTTAGGTATATCAAACAAGCAAAAGAAATCATTTGATTTCCCTTTCTCTAGCTTTTTATCTTCGTAATAAATTCCGATTATTTTTTGTTATTTTCTTTTTTCTTCATTGACAAATAGAACCACATCCAAGTTGGTAAAGTAATAAAAAATCCAATTAAGATGATATAACTTTTAGTTGTATTCCATGCAGCTTCATCACATTTTTCTTGGATTTTAATGGATTGGTTTACTTGGTTGCTTAAATTCCTGCAAATATTTAGGCCATGAATACTAAGGGTTCCATATGTTATGGCGGTTGGGACTGTGGCAAGGGATATCGCTAGTATTAAATTGCCTAGCCTCAGGTTGAGGTCTTTTCTTTTTTGTTGATCCATATATATATTTTTATCCATATCTAAGGCATGGAGCTGTATAGTTCTTATTTTTTTACAAAGCAGTAGTTTCTTCAGAAGAGCTCATGAATTTTTTGCTTTGCATTTTTAAAAGTGAAAATCTCTTAGCTTTGTATGTAATTAATAGATATAGATTTTTTATGTGAGGAGCTTGCTTGAAAGTTTGGTTTTAACTTGTGGGTTTATAAATTTTGTAAATTTGTAGATGCTTAATTTACTAATTTTAGGTTAAAGTTGATATCTAATAACAATTAGTCAATTTTATAATGTCCACCAGTAAGAGAGAAGAGGTAAGTTCGCATTTGCGATATATCAGGCAAGAACTTCGAGACTTGGATCAAATGCTTGGTCAATACGGCTTATTGCCTGAGTTGTCTGAGCTTAAAGAGGTCTACAATTCTTTAGATGCTCTACATCAATTACTTTCAGGCAAAGTTAAAAAGAAACCTAAACCTGAGTTTGATGATTGATAACAATCCTTGCTAAATAGAGAATTAATAAAAAACAATTCTATTTATTTGCTTGATTTAATTCTTTTTTTTTTTTTTGAGCATTATTTTATGGAGCCAGTAAAAACACATTAAAAATATATAAGAAAAATAGTTTTACCAATAAATAATGTGGTTTGAAAATTCAATATTATCAAGTTAAAGTTTTAACTTACTACTTTAACTAATAGATGATGGCCAGAATAAATCTTTACTTTAAATCTTAATTCAAATATTTAATGGATAAATTTGAAAAGAGTAAGCGTTCTGGAATTATTAGTATTAAACCTTCTTTATTACTTATCTTTGGAAAGTCTAATATTTTATGTGCTTCTTTTTTATATCTTTGTTGAGAAATAGTTTTTTTCTAATAAGTCATGAATAATTATTTCTTTAACAAATACTTGAATCACTACAGCCATTGGAATTGCTAGTAACAATCCAAGTGGACCAAAAATAATAGTAAAAATAAATTGTGCGGTAATAGTAAGTCCAGGTAGTAATTTGACTTGTTTATGCATTATGGAAGGAGTTATTACATAGCTCTCAATATTTTGAATCACTACATATAAACCTAAAACAGCAAGTGATTTCCATGGGGTATCCAGCAATGCAACAGAAAGAGGGAAAATAGTACTTATAGTTGGGCCAACATTAGGTATTACATTTAAGACACCAGCTATTAAGGCATTCGCTATTACCAATTTTATTCCTAATAAATATAGGCCAAGAGAAGCAAGTATTGCTACACATATTGAGCTTAATAAAACCCCTGACATCCAGCTACTTAGCGCTTCACCACATCTTAATAAAATAGTTCTTGCACGTCTTCTATAAAATGATGGTACTAATAAGATAGCAACTTCTCTATAAGAGTTGGGCTGTAAAGTTATCATTAGACCAACTGATATTATAAATAATAATTGTAGTATTCCTATCCCAACATTACTTACTAAGCCAACTAATTTTGTGATGCTATCCGTTACACCACTAGCTAAAGTTGCACCATCTGGTATTATGCTAAGTTTATTTGTTAATGTTGTTCTATCAGCTAAGTTGGGGATATTATCTTTATATATAATTTCCGTGAAATTGAAAAATGTATTTATTGAGAGCTCCCATAGTTTACTTGCTGCTGATGGTATTTGATTAACTAGTTCCTGAAATTCGCTAGTGAATTGTGGGATTATTATTACTATTGAGATACTTGAAATTAGTAAAATAGAAAATATTGTTATAATTAATGATGACCATCTGGGGATTTTAAAAAAATCTTTGATTTTGCCAGTAAGTGTACAAAGAGCCATTGCTATTACAATCGAAGCAAAAAATAGTATTATTGTTTCTTTTAAACTCCATAAAATCAATACAGAAATAACTAAGGCTGTTATTGATAGTAAACTAGTCGATTTCAATTTAAAAAATTAATTATGTGACATAGAATTGGCATACCTTGATGCGAAACGCATAAATCTCTCAAATTCTTTTTCAGAATTCCAACTATAAGTAGATTTAACTTCTTTAACATGATTTTCTGAGACAGATAAATCTATTTTTTTCGTTGAAAGCTCACCTTCGGAATCAATTAGATACATTTTTTTGACTAGTTTAAAATTCTTAACTGTGATTGTTGTAGGTTTATGAAATTTATATATAGCTTTACCTTTTTTGCCATCCTGATCTCTAAATAAACGAATCTCAGGTTGTTTCTTTTCGTTTTTACCTTTAAAAAATTGAATAGTTACATTTTCATTGATTTCAGTCATTTTTTCTTTTTATATTTAAAAATAGATTTATCCCTATAAAAAACTATAAAGGATTGAGGTTCTCATTTAGGATTTTATTTAAAGATGATTTTAGACTTAAACCACTTATATCAATTGAGGTTATATTTTTTGTTTTTCTAAGTTCGTATTCATAACACTTATCATAATAATCAAGCATAGCTTCACAGGCTTTTGCCCATTCTTGGTTATCAATTGCAGTTAATGCTTCCTGTGTTCTATTTGGCCCTAACCTTTTGCTTATTCTATTTACAGCATCTTTTAAATCAGTTTGAGAATTTACGCTATAAATATTGACTAAATTTTCCACTCGTTCATTTTTAGTTTTAATTATTTCAAGGATTGGAGCTTTTTTCATTTTTGTATACAAATTATTTGGTATGCGACATTTACCTAGATTAGAACTTTCAGCTTCAAGCCATATCTCAATAGCATTATTGTTGTGAAATTTATCAAGTGATTCTGCGAGAATGTTTTCAAATTGTTGAGTTGTAGGTTGCTTTTTCATGCCTAATGAACCAAAACTACTTCCCCTGTGATTAGCAATTCCCTCTAAATCAATTACATATATATTCTCTATATTAATGGAATTTAGTAGATCTGTTTTTCTCGTACCTGTTTTGCCTCCTATAAGCCTTATAGGTAAATCAGTATCAAATTGATTTAAAACCCATTTCCTGTAGCTTTTATATCCACCTTTTAGCAAATTTGTTTCTATACCAATTGTTCTTGCAAGCCAAGCAAAAGCATTAGATCTCATGCCACCTCTCCAGCAATATATTCGCAATGATCGATTTAATACTCCTTTTTTTTTAGTCGTTTGATGGATTATTTCTAAAAGTGTTTTTGTTTTAGGTAATGTTATTTTTAGTCCGTTTAATATTGCTTTTAAGCGACTTTCTTTTTTATAGCTTTTCCCAATTGTCTCTCTTTCAAAATCGGAAAACAAGGGGATATTAATAGCACCTGGCATATGCCCTTGGCAAAATTCACTAGGACTTCTTACATCAACAATCGGACTAGTTAAATTTCGAAAATCCGTTACGGGATGATTCGAATTGGTAGCTTTCTCTGACATAGTATAAGTGCTTAGGTCATTTTAGACCTTTAGTTGATTATGACTGAAGAAAAATCAAATCCCAATAAAGAGAGCATTGAGATGGTTTTGGAGTCCTTTAAAGGGGCTTCAGAAAGAAAACGATTTGGGTTGTTAGATGTTTTTGCAGAAAGGGTTGAGGAGCTTCTTAGCCTTGGCAGTAATCTGATGACTGGTTTTGACCCTGATAGTTGTGATTGGACTGCGGGTTTCATTTTGCAACTCATTCATAAAACTGATCAGAATTTCATAAAAAATACTCTTAATTGCAATGATCTTTCTTGGTTTAATGCTCCATCAGATGCTGGTTTTGATTACTCGCCTCTTCAGAGATACTTATTAGATGAATCTTATGAGGATGCTGACCGTTTTACCAGCGCAAAACTGAGAGAACTCGCCGGAGAAAAGGCAGTAAAAAGAGGTTATGTTTATTTTTCTGAGGTAGAATCAATACCTTCAATTGATTTGTCTACTTTAAATAAGCTATGGGTTGTTTATTCCAGAGGAAAATTTGGCTTTACAGTTCAAGCGAAAATATTAGATTCATTAGGGGGAAGATACGACAAACTTTGGCCTCGAATTGGATGGAAAAAAGATGGAATATGGACTAGATATCCGAAATCTTTTAATTGGTCAATTGAAGCTCCAAATGGTCATATGCCATTGGTAAATCAACTAAGAGGTGTTCGACTGATGGATGCTTTGTTGAATCATCCAGCATTTAAAGATAAAAGCTGACATTTAATTATAATTAATTAATTTTTTCTCATAAAATACTATTTATGGCTTAAATTAAAAATAAATTTTAATTACTAAACTAAATTTTTTGATCAAAAGATTAATTTACAAAGAATATTTTAATTAATTGTGAAGCCTTCTAAGAATTGGGCTGTATTTACTCATCCCTCTACTTTAAAACTAGCAAAATTTGTTGAAACTTTGCTAGAACCAGTAACATGTGGAGAAACTTTAAAAAAGATTGAATTAGGATTGCATGAGGCTCTTGTTAATGCAGTAATACATGGAAATATGTCTGATCCTAATAAAGTTATTCGTGTTAGAAGAATTCTTACTCCAAACTGGATTGTTTGGCAAATTCAAGATGAAGGATTAGGTATACTTAAAAATAAAAGAGTAAGTTCTTTACCTTTGGAAATTGATGTTAATAGCGGAAGAGGAATTTATTTAATTCACAAGTGTTTTGATGATGTTAGATGGAGTAGGAAAGGGAATAGATTACAATTATCAATAAAAAGATAAATCTTTAATGACCATCACATCCTGCATCTTTAATCTCTTCTGTTATCCATAATATTGCTTGATTAAGCAAGTCTTCTATATCTTCTTCATTTCCATCATTAATTAATTGTGAAACAGCGGAGATAATTAATTCAGCACTTCTTCTATGTTTGTTTCCCCTATATTTATGCCAGTTATGATTATTGAGACTGACTTCATTATGAAGCTCTTTTACAAGTAAATGAGCTTTCTCTGGCCAAATATGTTTATTTCTTTTTTGCATGATGTGTTATTTAGTTGTGATCCCTAAAATATATGTTTGAAAATAACTAAATTGGCTTGTATGCTTTCCAAACTTTAGTCATAAAGTGAGACTCTGAAGTTATCGAAGAAAAGCCACTTTCTTCCAATTTTAAATTAATATCATCAACTATATAGTCTCTATAATAAGGTTCATGGAATATTTTATGAAAGTTTTCCATTATTGCGGTGAACTTTGGAGAATCTCCAATTTGAATGGAGTCTGCAAGAACAAGTGTTCCTCCAGGTTCTAATAATCTGAAGCATTCATTCAAAACATTCTGGCGAGCATCTCTAGGAAGTTCATGTAATAGATATACACAAGTTAAAGCCTGAAAATCTTCCGATAGATAGGGCATGTTTTCTGCATTCCCTTTGGTTAGTTGAACAAGATCTCCACTTCTTGAACTCAAATATTTACTTGCTTGCTTTAGATATGAACCTGATAAATCAAGACCATAAAGTTCAACTTGAGGTAAAGCACTTTGTATTTGCTGAAGCGTTCTTCCTGTCCCAGTAGCAACATCTAAAATTTTTACTTTCTTTGAGCCTTCAGATAAATATTTTTTTAGGCCTCTTTTTAAAGGAGCAAGAACTCTTCTTCTCATTGAATCTGCCGTTCCATTGAAAAGAATCTCAACTTGTATGTCATAGATTTCAGCAGAATTCTCGCTTAGGTACCCATCAGTTTGATGATGAAAATTTTGTAAATAATAATCTGGATAATCATCTTCATTTATATCTCTGGGTATCTCTCGAGTTTGATTTTTTTTGCGCCTCTGCCAAGTTTGAGGCATATCTAGCCAAACCAAAGGGTATTTTTTTGCCCATTCCAACCATGGAGCCTCAAATAATTGTGATTTCGGGTACACCCCTTCCTCAGCTTCTTTCCAATCAATACTTTCTAGATTGCTAATTGATCTTCTAACTTCTTTTATCAAACTTTGATTGATTTGAAAATTTCCTGTAGATGCTTCAGGAGCAAAGACTTCCATTAATCTTGTACTCAACTCTTTATGTGCTAAGCCAGCAAGTGACTTCCCTTGTTGAAGAGTGTGATATGCAATTTTACTGAGGCTTGGCGCTGCCATGAAACGCTTTTTTAATATTCTATTATCTAACAGATTTTATTGATTAGTGACGAGTTAACTAAAAAAATTAAGGTCTATGCATATTTATACATAGACCTTAATTTTGATTTCTAGAGTTAATTCTAAGGAAACAAATTAGGCGTCATAGTACATAGTGAATTCATGAGGATGAGGCCTTTGTCTAAGCTGTTGAACTTCTTCGTATTTAAGTTCTATCCAGTTATTAATGAAATCTTCGGTAAATACTCCTCCTTCAGTTAAATATTTGTGATCACTTTTTAATGCTTCTAATGCATCGTTCAATGAGGAGGGAACTGTGTCTATTTTTGATAATTCCTCAGGCGGAAGCTCAAACAAGTCGACATCAACCCCATCACCAGGATCAATTTGATTCTTGATTCCATCAATACCTGCCATCATCATTGCTGAAAAAGCAATGTAAGGGTTAGCTAATGCATCACCAGAACGGAATTCAAGTCTCTTTGCTTTAGGACTTGGACCAGTTAAAGGAATTCTTACGGCTGCTGATCTATTTCCTTGTGAATAAACTAAATTTACTGGTGCTTCGAAACCAGGAACTAATCTTTTGTAACTGTTAGTGGTTGGATTTGTAAATGCTAGGAAAGAAGGAGCATGTTTGAGTATTCCACCTATATACCATTTGGCTGTTTGAGATAGATTTGCATATGTGCCTTCTCCATAAAACAAGGGCTGCCCACTTTTCCACAAACTTTGGTGAACATGCATCCCTGTTCCATTGTCATTGAAAACTGGTTTAGGCATAAAAGTCGCAGTTTTTCCATATTTTTTCGCTACATTTCTGACGACGTATTTATAAATCATTACGTTGTCAGCAGCATTGATTAGTGGCGCGAATTTCATCCCCAATTCATGTTGTCCAGCTCCTGCCACCTCATGGTGATGTTTCTCAATTGGTATTCCCAATTCACCCATCAATAGAAGCATCTCAGACCTCATGTCTTGAGCTGTATCGTTAGGGGAGACAGGGAAATATCCTTCTTTAAGTTGAATTTTGTATCCAAGATTTCCACCTTCTTCCACTCTGCCTGTATTCCAAGGAGCTTCTATCGTATCTACGCTGTAAAAGCTTCCACCTTCCCCTGAGTTGTATCGAACATCATCAAAAATAAAGAATTCTGGTTCAGGGCCAAAGAATGCAGAGTCTGCAAAACTAGTGCTTCCTAAATAATTTAGTGCTTTTTGCGCCAATGCTCTTGGACATCTAGCATACGGTTCTCCGCTTCTAGGCTCCTGAATTGAACAAATCAAGCTAAGAGTTTTATGGTTGTAGAAAGGGTCTATCCAGCTTGTTGTTGCGTCTGGAACCATTGACATATCTGATTCGTTTATAGCTTTCCAACCTCGAATGGAAGAGCCATCAAAAGCAAGTCCTTCTGAGAAAGAGCTTTCTTCAATAAGGTCTGAAGCTACAGTTAAGTGTTGCCACTTGCCATGTAGGTCAGCAAATTTTAAATCTATTAGCTCAATGCCCTCATCCTTGATTTGACGAAGAACATCTTGAGAGGTCTTACTCATGATGAATTTGATTTGCAGCAGAGTTACTTAATTATGAACGTAATCATCGTTTGCATCTCTTTTTGTATTGACAAGCACTTTTTTTAGACTTTTCACAGAAATATCTGATTGATTTCTGTCTTATTAGGAGAATCTAGCAAATTCCTATTGCAATCCCTAAAAAAAACACCCCGACTTTGCCTATGGCCTTTTAGGCTCATAAGATATAAACCGATCTTTTTCTTGGCCACTCAAATTCTTCCTTCTGTTGATAATCAACATCGTAAAGATTTTGGTCCAACTGTTACTCCCGAAAGGTTATTGCTTGGGCCAGGTCCATCAAATGCTGATCCTGCTGTTCTGAAAGCTCTTTCTCAACCTCCTGTTGGTCATTTGGATCCTTTTTATGTGGATTTAATGAGTGAGGTTCAAGAGTTACTTAGATATGCGTGGCAAACTAGCAATCGATTAACACTTCCAATGAGTGGTACAGGAAGTGCTGCAATGGAGGCAACGCTAGCAAATGTTGTTGAGCCTGACGATACAGTCTTAGTAGCCATCAAAGGATATTTTGGACATCGTCTAGCGGATATGGCAGGAAGATATAAGGCAAATGTTGAAACAATAAAGAAAGATTGGGGAAAGGCATTCAATCTTGAGGAAATAGAAGAAGCATTAAAAAAATATAATCCAGCTGTATTAGCTATTGTTCATGCGGAGACCTCAACAGGCGTTTGTCAACCAATGGATGGGATTGGTGATTTGTGTCGAAAATATAATTGTTTGCTTCTTGTCGACACCGTGACATCTTTAGGAGGAGTCCCTCTTTATTTGGACCAGTGGAAAATTGATTTAGCCTACAGCTGTAGTCAAAAAGGTTTAAGTTGTCCTCCTGGTTTAGGGCCATTCTCAATGAATGAGAGAGCTGAAAATAAAATGGCTAAGAGAAAAGATAAGGTTCCTAATTGGTATCTTGATGTCTCTTTACTAAATAAATACTGGGGTAGTGATCGTGTTTATCATCATACGGCTCCTGTAAACATGAATTTTGGCATTAGGGAAGCGCTTAGATTGTTGGCAGAAGAAGGATTGGAAGTTTCATGGGATAGACATAGAAAAAATGCGATATCTCTTTGGAATTCGTTAGAAAATATTGGTTTGGAATTACATGTTGAAGAGGAATTGCGCTTACCTACTCTAACTACAGTGAAAATACCTGATGGCGTTGATGGTAAGGAATTTGCTAAACATTTACTAAATAATTTTGGTGTTGAAATAGGAGGAGGCCTTGGTGATCTCGCTGGGAAAGTATGGAGAATTGGTTTAATGGGATTCAACTCAACTTCTACAAATGTAGATAAGATAATAAATATTTTTGAAAATGAATTACCTAGATTTAGATAATAAATTATTTCTAGACAGAACCCTTTTTTCTTTAAACCAATCCACTATTATCTTTCTAGATTCTTTCTCCATTATCCCTTTCTCAATCAACATATTGTGGTGGGCACTTTTATGTTCCGCGAGATTAATAGTTCCCCCTAATGCACCTCTTTTTTTGTCTTCAGCACCATAGATAATCATCCCCATCCTTGCTTGTATTAAAGCGCCTGCGCACATTGGACATGGCTCAAGATTGACTATTAATGTGCAATTATTAAATCTCCAATCATTATTTATCCAAGAAGCTTGTCGAAGTGCAACCAACTCTGCATGACCCAAAGGATCTTTCATTGCTTCTCTTCTATTTTCCCCATAGCCTATACATCTACCTCTTTTGTCGAGAATGACTGCAGCAATGGGAACTTCTCCTCTTTCACCTACAAGCTTTGCTTTAGTTAGCAATCTTGTCATCCACTTTATTTTTTCTTCCTGACTCAGTGCGATTGGTTTTGACAATTTTTTAGATGTTTGGAGAATTATCAAATAAAATAGTTACTTAGAGATTAATCATTTTTTTTTGGTTTGAACTGGATCATCCAATACTACAAATAGAGGCTTATTTTCTTTGGACCCTTTCGCTTCGCCTCACAATTTAGATAAAGAACTTCATTCTTTACTTTCTAAAGCCTCAAGTAATCTTTGTAACTGGTTTGCCGATTCAGGTACGCAAGGCCCAATGCCTGATTCATTTGATTTACCTCAAGTCTCTCCAGCAAAAGAAGGTGTTTCTAATGAGGTTTTATTGGGCGAACTTCAATTATTGATGAATGGGGCCTACCGACCATCACATCCAGGATCTCTAGCTCATTTGGATCCACCACCTTTATCAGCTTCAATTGTGGGAGAACTAATTTGTGCAGGTTTAAATAATAATCTTTTAGCCGATGAATTATCACCTAGTTTGTCATCCTTGGAAAGAAACTTATGTAATTGGTTTTGTCAGAAGTTAGGGCTTGGCGATTTATCTGGAGGTGTAGCCGCTAGTGGAGGAAGTTTAAGCAATTTAATGGCTTTAGTAGTGGCAAGAAAAATTGCTGGTCTAGAAAATGATCCCACTGCTGTCTTCTTTGTAAGTGATGATTGTCATGTTTCATTTTTGAAAATCCTTACGATTATTGGACTGAAACAGGAATCTCTACAAAAAATTCCTATAGATGAAAATGGTCAATTAAAAATCTCTAACCTGCGTTCGAGTTTTAATAAAATTAAATCTGAAGGGAAGAAATGTTTCGCCGTTGTAGCGACAGCAGGAACTACTGTAAGAGGAGCCATTGATCCACTATCTGAAATCGCTCAGTTTTGCCAAAAAGAGAAAATCTGGCTTCATGTTGATGGTGCAATTGGTGGGATTTATGGCTTATCAAGAAAAACCGCAGAAATCCTTGATGGCTTATGTTCTGCCGATTCCATAACTGTTAATCCTCAGAAATTATTGGGGATCGCCAAAACTTCTTCTTTACTACTTGTAGCTAATAAAAAACATCTTTCTTCTACTTTTTCAACTGGACTTCCTTATGCCGAACCAATTACAGGAAATGATTTTCATGGAGGAGAACTTGGAATTCAAGGAACTAGATCCGCCGAAACATTGAAATTGTGGATTGGCTTAAGACAATTAGGTGAAGAGGGTATTGACAAAATCCTCTTAGATTCTATTAGACGAAGATGTTATTTAGAATCATTAATTGACTCTTCAAAATTTAAAATAATTTCAGGACCACTACATCTTCTAGCTTTAACACCGATCAAATATAGTGTTTCTGAATCATCCAATTGGTCTGTGAAAACAAGACACTTTTTGTTGGCTGAAAAGTTTATGCTTTCAAGACCATTCTATGGAGATAGATATTATTTAAAAGCTGTTATGGGAAACCCTAATACTAAATTCGATGATTTAAAAAAATTAGCTCACCTTATTAACTATTCAGTTAATTGATTTTAAAATGAACAAGGATATTTTTAATAAAAAAAATATATTGGCCTTAATAACAGCTTTTATATCTATTCTAATTGGCTTAATTTACTTGGCATTGGTTTTTGTTCTAGATTTTAGAGGTCCGATGAGTCCTCCACCCTCTGAGGCCTTGATCTCGGTGCTAATCTTTTGAGTTTCTTTTCAACTAAAGGATCAATAACTCTCTCATAAGCTCTCCGAATAAAACTTTTGAAATACTCATCTCTTTTGTTTAAGTTGTAGTGATATTCAACAACTTCTTGTATTCCTCCATCTCCCCAGTTTTGGTCTTGCTGGAAATAAGTAATAAAACTAGATCCAGCAATTCTGGTAAGCCAAGAAACACTTACACCTTGAATAACTTTACTTACAAATAATGTTGGCAGTGATAAACTTAATGTAGAGCTTATTAATGAAACTCCACCTTTCACTAGTCCCATTGTTGCAAGTATTTTTCCTACCGATAGAGCTAAATTCTTTGCTCTTTCATTTGTGATTTTAACACCATATATGTTTGCTATTTCTATTACCATTTGCGCATTGACAGCTGCTGCTGCGATCATATCTACAACAGGTAGTGGAGTTAGTATTAATACACCGCTGCTGAGCCAACCATATTTATCGATACATTTTTTGGCTGATTGACTTCTTTGTTTAATTAATAATTTTTTTCCTTCTTTACCTAAATTACTGCATTGAATTAAAATATTATCTGCAATTAATTCTTCACCTTCTTCGTGTAAGATATTTGCTAATCTTCTAATTAAACTATTGATTTCCGGTTCAGGTTGATAGGGCCTTTTGCCAGGGATTGCAATCGTCTGAGGTGACGCGGATGTACAAATAATATCATTTGGAACAATAAAATCTTTACATCTTGAATTTAAAATTTTGATTAATCTTTTTTCTTCATTTTCTCCTCGTAAATCTATTTTATTCAGAACAAGTAATAGTCTTTTGCCTAATTGGGATAAACTCCTAATTATTCTTGTCTCTTCAGAACGTAAATCACCTTCTATTATTACTAATATTAAATCAGATTTACGTGCCTCTATTAATGCCTTTCTTTCTCTTTCTCTTCCTACTTCTCCAGCTTCTAATATTCCTGGAGTATCAATAATTTGTATTCCTCTTTGAAGTCCTTTAAGTTTCAACCGGAAAGTTTCCTTTTCTCTTGTTGATCCCATTTGAGGACTAACCTCGCCGACTATTCTTTTTAAGAGTGCTCTTATTAGTGAAGTTTTGCCGCTAGACCCAATTCCAAAAATCACCAAAATAATATCCCCTCTTTCCAACTCTAATGAAACTCTATCCTTTTTATCCTTTAAGGCTTTGGCCTTGACTTTATCATTAATTAAATTGATCATCTGATCAACACTTTTTAGTGATTTATCTGCAGCTTGCCTTTTGCTGGATAATGAAAAATCTAGTAGTTTTTTTTCATTTTTAATTTTAAATAAGGATTTTTTAATGTTATTCAAAAACTCTATTTTTTTTGAATAAATTAAAGTACCAACTATTAATGCAGTAATAAATATAGAAGATATATTTATTAATCTGATTATTGCTCCAACTAAACCTACAAATATCAGGCTAATGACAAATATGAATATATAAAATATAATTTTTTTTGAATTATATGTTTTCATAGAATCATAAGACTAATAATTTTCCCTTGATTTATATTGGGTCTTAATCATATCAATGATAAAACATACTATAGCAATATTTATTGATATATCTGCTACATTGAAAATAGGAAAATTAATTGGAATTATCTCCAAGAAATCAAGAACATAACCTTTGAATAGTCTATCAATTCCATTGCCAACTGTCCCGCCTAAAAGATAGGCCAGTCCAATTGAATTCCAAAATGATTTTGGTGGTGAAATTAAGATAATAGAAATTAATAACAACGCTGCTAGAATACTTGTAATAGTAAGAATGTTTGTTGAATTACTAAAAAGACTAAACGCAGCGCCTTTGTTTTTTACTAAGTTTAAAGTTAATAGATTTGTAAATATAATTTTAGATCTTTCATAACCTAAAGTACTTAAAACTAAAAATTTGGTAAGTTGATCTAAAAAAATAATGTAAAATGAGCAAGCTATTATTTTCTTTTTTTTACTTTTTAGTAAATTCATCTTAGTATTAATATACGTTTTAAAAATACCGATATTAGGCTTATTGATATGCACAGCAATAATTGATTTGGTAAAGGTAGAAAAGAATTGATTAAAATAAGATCAAATAAATTATCTATCCATTTGAAAAATATTTTACCAAAAATTAGATAAATTATACCAATTATATGCATAATGCATATTGATAAGGTTGTATAAATTGAATAATTAATTAAATTTGCCTTTGAATATTTTTTTGTTAAAGAACCACATGTCCATGCTGCAGGAATGAATCCTAATAAGTATCCAAATTCATGGGTTAAAATATAACCAACACTACCACCTCCATGAAAAATCGGTAAATAGAACAAACCTATAATCAGATAGGAAAGTGCTGAAATTGTTCCTACGTGGGGGCCGCAAATTAATGATGTCAAAAGTAGGCCCTGAATTTGCCAGTTGCTATTAAGAGGGATGATTGAGAGCGATAGGTCTACTTGAGGTAAAATTATAGATGACGGTATCATTGCGCATATTATGATCAACATTACGCCAGATACTGCTTTTAAACCACTATTAAATGTGTGCAAAGATTTTAATTAGCAGTTCTCATACAGTATTATTTACAAATTGATTGATATGTCAATAAGATTATTTAGACCTATAAAATATTAATGAAGTTTTCAGTTGGAGAAAAAGTATCCTTACAGGTTCCTTTGCCATATCTGAGGACATCTGATTCTATCTCGATGTTGAGACCGCCTGATCTGGTCTCTCTTGATGAGATTGGCGTAATAATTGGTATAAGAACAGATGATTTAGTAGAGGTACAATTCAGAAGGGGAAATTTTTTGATACCTACAGAAAGACTACAGATTTTAGATAAATGATCATAAGAAAAATTGACTATATAAGCCAGTGCGCTCTGATTTTTCGAATAACCTCTTTATTGCTGCATACACTTAGCGATGGGTTCTTTAAATATTTATTTGCAGCATCCTTGATTTCTTTACTAGTTACATTCTCCAGTCTTGATAGAACCTTTTGATCATGATCCTTAGTTAGTCCGATTCCTAGGAGATGGGCTTTATGCTCTGCTCTTTGACTAATACTCTGAAACGAATGGGCCAGTTGACCTCGATACTTTATCTTTACTAATTCTAATTCTTCAGGAGAAATTTCAAAGTCAATAATTTTCCTCCAGCATTCTTTGAGTAAATCAAGAGTAAGGATCGCTTTCTCTTTAGTGGTAGATGCATGCATTACAAATGGTATTTGACTCTCTCTAATCGGATGATACATTCCTGCTTCATAAACTACTCCATACTTCTCTCTGAGGACCTTAAATAATAAACTTGACATTCCGTAGCCTAAGTAACATGACAATAATCTAAGTAAAATGTCCGATTTATTATCATATCTAATTGTTGCTTTTCCTAAAATCAGAATAACCTGTTGTGTATCTAATGAATTTGTATAAATACTGTTTGTGTGTTCATAGGGAATATTAATTTTATTATTTATATATATATTTTTTTTATTATAATGATTTTGACTAATCCCATTAAATTCAATTGAATTTTCTATATAATTCTGAATATTAATGGGAAATTTTCCAGAGATTACTAGGACTTTTTTTCTATAAATTAATGATTTTGCTATTGGAATTATATGTTCTTTCTTTATTTTGTTTATATCTTCAATTGATCCAAGTGGATCATGGCCATAAGGTCCAATTCCGTATACGGCCTTTCTCCACCCATCAAAAGCTTTCTGGTAATTACTCTCTTTTTGTCTTTTAATTGCTTTTATCGTTAGATCTTTTTCTAATTCAATCTGATCCATTTCTAGTATTGGCTTTGTAATCATCCAACCAAATAAAGGAATAAGTTTGGAAGCATCACTCTCGACGCATTTAAGACTTAAAAGAAGTCCATCTTCGTAAGTTTCACAGTTTAAATTTGCTCCAGAATTTTCTACTATTTCGGCAATTTGTTGATTATTGTATGGTCCACAGCCTCTAAGCATTGTTGAGCTTAAAAGTTGGTGAATCCCTTTCTTATCTTTGGGATCATTTCTACTTCCATCTTCTATCCAAAGCTTTGCTGCCATTATATTTCTGCTATTAAGTTTGTCTAGAATTATATTCATATTTATTTCTCAGGTTCAGCAATTAATGTAAATGCACTTTTTGGATTAAATAATGGAAATATTAATTTTTTTAAGCGTGATGTTGTCCAATATGAGATATCCTCTACTGATTGTAATATTGGTTGATGTCTTCCCCATAGACATTGATTACCTAATATTGAAGTGATTTGCGTACTCAATTCGAGACCAAAATAAATATTATTTATAACTAACTTTTTTGCACGTTCTAAATCTTTGTCAGCAACTAAACCTTCAGCTAATTCTTTCAGAATGAAATTGATTTCACTTTCGGCAGTTTTAATATTCTCTTCTGGACAACTTACATCTAGGAGAATTAATCCACCCTCTTCAAGGATTTGTAAATCAATATCTATTGATTCGATAATACGCTTTTCTTCTCTTAATTTCTTAACAATAAAACTATTTTTACCTTCGCATAACATTGTTGCAGCAATTTCTGCACCTAAAATTAAGATCTGCTCTTTGGCTGGAGGAAGTTTCCATGCTTTCAATATTCTGCCTCCCTCAAGTCTGGGGATGGTTTCATTTTTATAACCTATATTAAAAGTAGTTTTTTTACTTTTAATTGTTTCTTCAGATATTGCTTTTAATTCATTAAGTTTACTATTGTTAACGATCGAAAAGATTTCTTTAGGCAATTCTCCTGCGATACAGAGTGAGCAGTTTTTCCCTACATAGTGATTTTTGTGGAATAATTTCATTTGCTCAGGGGTTATTTTTTTTATAGTCTTTTCATTGCCAAGTATTGGTTTAGAATATCTATGAGGTGTTAAACATTCTTTTAATAATTTCATATAAATAATTTCATCTGGCTGTTCAATACTCTGTGCAATTTCCTCTAAAACTACTTCTTTCTCCATTTCAAACGCGTCTGGTTCAATTTTAGGAAACAATAGTAATTCTAATAACAATTTTAATCCTTCTTCTACTTTTTCTGGTGGTAATAGAACGTGATAATGAACATCGTCTAATCCAGTTGCGGCATTACTACTTCCACCAAGAGATTCAATTCTTAAATCGAATTCACCCTCTTTAAGACTTTTACTACCTTTAAATATCATATGCTCTAGGAAATGTGCAATACCTTCTTCATCTTTCATTTCATAAAGACTCCCTCCTTTGCACCAAAAATCTATACAAGTCAATGTTGATTGTTCTATATCCGCTACAACACATGTAGCACCATTAGGTAATGTCCAATGATTTACATTCATTCTCTATATCTTAATGGATTCTAATTGTTTATGCATATACATATGCAAATAAGATTGATAAATTAAAAACCTATGGTTTTGGAAATTTTAAATTCATAAAATTCATTTTAAAATTTATATGATTTTAGATATATGATTATTTTATATTTGAATTGTGCTTTTTTAGATGTTTTGTTATTAGAAACTTAATATTTTTTTTTTACTTAAAGATTGAACCTTTGTACATAATCACTTTTCTTTGCATAACTATCTCTTTTTTAGTTTTTTTTAGCCTTAATAATCATATAATACTGTATAAGCACATTTATAAATAAACAGTTTTATGAATCTTCTCTTAAACCTTTTAGCCTGAGCTTTTTGTTTTGAAGACAGTTTTTTGCACTCAAAGAAAATCGAATCCTCTTTTGGTTGAGGCTTTCGAACTTATCAAAAATAAAATCAATTCGTTGACTGATGTTGAATATTTAAACGTTGATCCTAAGTCGTGTCAGATTTACAGCAAGATAAATCAGGAGGAACTATTGATTGGCAACGAGTTTTACCAAGCAAGAGGATTTAGAAAGATACATTTGGAAGTCGCAAAACTTGGGAAATCATTGGAAATCCTCCATTGTGTCTTTTTCCCTGATCCTTGCTATGAGCTCCCAATCTTTGGTACAGATTTGGTAGTTAATTCAAATAATATTTCCGCTGCCATTGTTGATTTATCCCCTGTTGGGAAACTTTTGCCTGATTTCCTAGTCTCTGAAATGCAATCATTACAAGTTCCTAAATTCCATGAGCCTGGGAAGCTTCCGGAGTGGGGATTTATCTTTTCTCCTTATGTATGCTTTATTAGACCAGTTAATTATCTCGAAGAGAAATTATTTTTAAAAATAATTGACCAATATTTGTCACTACTATTATCTTTATTAGTTAGAGTAGATCCTAATGAAATTGATTCTTTAGATGCAATGGTTAGACTTGATTATCAAAAACGATATTGTTTAAATCAAAAACGTAATGAAAAAACAAGAGGTATTTTAACTAAATACTTTGGTTCATCTTGGGCAGAAGAATACATCAACAAAATCCTTTTTGAATGTTAACTATGTTTAAATATCAGTCTATAAAATTCATATTAGCTATAGCTCTTACCCCTTTATGTTGTGGTTTAGTTAGTGGCTGTAGAAGTAAAGATTTAGAAGTAAATCCAATTATTAATAGTACAGAAGTAGTTGATAGAATTGATGGTGTAGCTGCTTTAGGCCAATTAAATCCTCTTGGCGAAGTAAGACAATTAGCTGCTCCTACTAGTGGGAAGGGTGGCACCCCAAGACTATCTAAACTATTAATTCGTGAAGGCGACCCTATCGTTAAGAATCAAATTTTAGCTGTTTTTGATAATCGTCCTAAAATCGAAGCTAACTTGAAATCTGCGCAAGCGAATCTAAATATATTAATGAGTGAAATTAATATAAAAAAAAGGGAAATAAATAGATATCAAGCTCTTGTAGATAAAGGTGCTGTGGCACTAATTGTTTTAGATAGGATGAAAGATGATTTATTTATTTCTGAGACCAGAATTTCAAAACTTAAATCTGCAATCGATGCAATAAAAGTTGATTTAGATCAAACACAATTAAAAAGCCCCATTGACGGGATAGTTCTGCAAATCTTGATTCGTGAAGGAGAGAGACCAAAATCGTCAGGTGTAATGAATGTCGGCGCCAATCAATTAATGGAAGCGCTTATTGAGGTTTATGAATCCGATATAGATAGAGTTTATATGGGGCAATCTGTTGAGTTGATTAGTGAGAATGGAGGATTTAACGGGTCATTAAGAGGACAAGTAAGTTTAATCAGTCCTCAAGTCAGGCAAAGAAGAGTGCTTTCAACTGATCCAACTGGCGATGCTGATTCAAGAGTTATTGAGGTTAGAGTCAAGCTTGATAATCCATCAGCTGAAAAAGTTTCTCATCTCACTGGGATGAAAGTCATTGCTCGTTTTCAGCAGTAGTGGTAATAAATAATTTTCTAAAACAAAGGAAAATTCCTCTTGCTTGGCTTTTGCTGACGAGACAACCTTTGAGGATTTTGGTGGCTATCGCAGGGATTGCATTTGCTGGGATTTTGATGTTTATGCAATTAGGTTTTAGAGATGGTTTGTTTGACGCAAGTGTTACTGTTCATAAGTTATTTGACGCAGATCTGGTCTTAATCAGTCCTCGCTCAAAAAGTTCAATAAGTATGAGTGGCTTTCCTCGTAGAAGATTAGTTCAAGCGATGGCACATAAGGACGTTATTGGAACAACAGCTGTTAATTGGAATTTTTTGCTTTGGCGAAACCCTGAAAACTTATCAACAAGATCTATTCTCGCTTTAGGCTTTGAGCCAAGTAAACCATTATTGATTGATTCTGATTTTGAAAGAAAGGCTAAAACTCTAAAAAATAAAAGAAGGGTTTTGTTTGATGATCTTTCCAGAGATGAGTTTGGGCCTATTTCTTCATGGTTTAAATCAGGGCGTTTAGTTGAAACAGAAGTCGCGGGTAAAAGAGTAAGGGTTTCTGGAATAGTTTCTTTAGGTCCTTCCTTTGGCGCAGATGGTAATTTAATAACTAGCAGTGAAACATACTTAGATTTATCTCCTGGTATACCTAAAGGAAGTATTGAAATTGGTTTAGTAAGATTAAGGAAGGGATCTGATGTTGAAAAAGTTGTTCGCTCTTTGAATTTGAGTTTGCCTAGCGATGTTACGGTTATGTCTCTGAAATCATTTATAGATTTTGAAAAGAATTATTGGAAGAGTAGTACATCGATTGGATTTATTTTTACTTTGGGTGCTGCAATGGGATTTATTGTTGGTTGTGTAATTGTCTATCAGATTCTTTATAGTGATGTTAGTGATCATTTACCTGAATATGCAACCTTAATGGCTATGGGTTATAACTTAAGAAGCTTGCTAGGAGTGGTAGCTAGAGAAGGTTTTATTTTATCAATTATGGGATATATTCCTGCATATGTTTCTGGACAAGTTTTATATGCGTTAGTTAGAGCATCGACCAAATTACCCGTAGAAATGAGTTTTAGCAGAGCATCAATAATATTTTTCTTGATACTTTTTATGTGTATGGGATCAGCAATAGCAGCTATGAAAAAATTGGCAGATGCTGATCCTGCGGAGATTTTTTGATGAATAAATCAAATATTTTAAATTCAAATAATTTATGAAAAACATAAATAAAAAAACGTTAGAAATTACCTCTTTGAATCATTGGTATGGTTATGGAGAGATGAGAAGGCATGTTCTCCAATCTATTTCCATGGAAATTTCGTCTGGTGAGGTCGTTTTGCTCACGGGCCCTTCTGGATGTGGAAAAACTACTCTTTTGACTTTGATCGGAGCTCTTCGTAAAGTTCAAGATGGTGACCTTAAGGTGTTTGGTAGACAACTTTTTGGAGCTACTAGAAAAACAAGGCAGAATCTAAGGAAAAATATTGGCATGATTTTTCAGGGGCATAATTTATTGAGATGTCTTACTGCTGAACAAAATGTCCAAATGGGTGCTGATCTTTTAAATGGATTTTCATACAAGGCTCGAAGGGCTCAGTCTAGAGAATGGCTTAGAGCTGTAGGGTTGGAAGATCACTTCTCTAAGCTTCCGCATGATTTATCAGGTGGTCAAAAACAGAGAGTTGCTATTGCCAGAGCTCTTGCTGCTAGACCAAAATTACTTTTAGCTGATGAACCAACATCAGCTTTAGATAGTTCAACTGGTAGAGAAATTGTTGATTTGTTAAAAAAACTAGCCATAGAACAATCCTGTTCAGTGTTGATGGTTACTCATGATCCCAGAATATTGGATGTAGCAGATCGTCTTTTGCGAATGGAAGATGGCCAAATATTGCCCACTGTTTAGTAAATTAGTTATATATAAAATTTTTAGGCTTTGGTATGTCCAAAAGAAGAAATCTTAAGAAAGAGAAGCAAGAGAGAAATCGCGCTTATGCGAGGAAATTTAAGAAACGTAAGCTTCGCAATGATGGAAGGGGGGAAGGTGCCGGTAATGGCGTTACCGGTACTGCAAATAATGGTGGAGCTGCTGATTAATAAATCGTTATTCAAATCAATAAATATTTATAAAATTTTATAAAATCCTTTAATTTAAAGTGTCTAATAAAAAAATTGATTTTATTTATTTAATAAAGGATGTTAATTAGCGTTGTTATACCCACTTACAACAGACTTCCGATACTAATAAAGTGTCTGAATGCATTAGAAAGTCAAATTTTGGATGATGAAATTTATAATTTTGAAATCGTATTGGTAGATGATGGGTCAACAGATGGGACCGTTGGTTGGCTTCTGAAAAATATGGAGAATTATCCTCATCTAAGACTTTTTGAACAATCACATGGAGGCCCTGCTTTAGGAAGAAATCTTGGCGTAGAAAAGTCAAAAGGAGAATTAATTGTTTTTATAGATAGTGATCTAGTCGTTGATAGATTTTTCCTGATAAATCATATTAAATCCTTGTTAAGATCATGGGAAAAACTTGGTAATAGAAAATGTTTCACATATGGATCTGTTATAAATACTTCTAATTTTGATAATCCAAATTCCGAATCTTTTAAATTTCAGGACTTGTCTTGGGCTTATTTCGCTACTGGAAATGTTGCTATTGATAAAAAACTATTAGAAACATCAGGCCTTTTTGATCCCTCTTTTCGATTATATGGTTGGGAAGATTTGGAATTAGGAGAAAGATTAAAAAATATGGGAGTGAAACTTATCAAATGTCCCAATGCTGTTGGATATCATTGGCATCCAGCGTTAGATCTTAATCAAATTCCTCATTTAATTCAAATTGAAAAAGAGAGAGCCAAAATGGGCCTGGTCTTCTATCGTAAACACCCCAGTCTGAGAGTAAAATTTATAATTCAATACACATTTATTCATCGTTGTCTTTGGGAATTTTTAACTTTTGGTGGACTTATTAATACAAAGACACTTAGACCTCTATTGGCTTTTCTAATCAAGAACGGTCAATCTGGTTTGGCTATGGAATTGCTAAGATTACCTCTTAATTTAATTGGAGTAAGACAAATTTTTAGAGAAGCATCATTAAATGGACTTAGGTGAACCACAGTTTGTTAGATTAGTATCGAAAATTAAACCCGCACACCTGACTGTTTCGGGTGATATCTAAATTTTGATTCTTTAATCATTATTTAATTTATCCCTGTTGGGTGGAGGCGAACCCGGAACCCTCAAAAAAACATGGCTGTAGTTTCTCTCTCGGAAATGATGGAAGCTGGTGCTCACTTTGGGCATCAGACAAGAAGATGGAATCCTAAGATGTCTCGCTACATCTATTCTGCTCGGAATGGGGTTCATATTATTGACCTAGTTAAAACGGCTGTTTGTATGAACAGTGCTTATAAATGGACAAGAGGAGCAGCGAGAAGTGGCAAAAGATTCCTATTTGTTGGCACTAAAAAACAAGCTTCAGAAGTCGTAGCGCAAGAAGCTACCAGGTGTGGGGCCTCCTACGTTAATCAAAGATGGTTAGGAGGGATGCTTACAAATTGGACAACAATGAAAGCAAGAATTGATAGACTTAAAGATCTTGAAAGAATGGAATCGAGTGGTGCTATCGCTATGCGCCCAAAAAAGGAAGCGGCCGTACTACGTAGAGAACTAGAACGATTGCAAAAATACTTAGGCGGACTTAAAGGTATGAGACGTCTGCCTGATGTTGTCGTTTTAGTTGATCAAAGGCGAGAAACAAATGCTGTTTTAGAGGCCCGAAAACTTGATATTCCATTAGTATCAATGCTTGATACTAATTGCGATCCAGATCTTTGTGAAATCCCTATACCGTGTAATGATGACGCAGTCCGATCCGTTCAACTGGTCTTGGGGAGATTGGCTGACGCTATAAACGAAGGGAGACATGGTCCCAATGATTAATTAGCATATTTATTTATAAATTCCTATTAACCTCTTTTTTCTCTCACTACCCAAATTAAAATGTCGGAAATAACAGCAAAACTCGTTAAAGAACTGCGAGATAAGACATCTGCAGGAATGATGGATTGTAAAAAAGCCCTAATTGAAAATAAGGGTGATATGGATAAGTCTATTGAGTGGTTAAGGCAAAAAGGTATCGCCAGTGCTGAAAAGAAATCGGGCAGAGTTGCTGCTGAGGGTGCTGTAGGAAGTTATATACATACAGGTTCTCGTGTAGGTGTACTTCTCGAATTGAATTGCGAGACTGATTTCGTTGCTAGAGGAGATTTATTTCAAGGCCTTTTGAGAGACCTGTCTATGCAAATTGCAGCTTGCCCGAATGTTGAGTATGTAAGTGTTGATGAAATTCCTGATAGAATTGCCAATAAAGAGAAAGAAATAGAGATGGGAAGAGATGACCTTTCAGGTAAACCTGATCAAATCAAAGCTAAAATTGTTGAAGGGAGAATAGGAAAGAGATTAAAAGAAATGGCTCTGCTAGAACAGCCATTTATAAAAGATAGTTCAATAAATGTTGAAGAGTTGGTAAAACAGGTTGCTGGTAAAATAGGAGAAAATATAAAAGTGCGTAGATTTACTAGATACACACTTGGAGAGGGGATCGAGGTTCAAGGACCTGATTTTGCAGAAGAGGTTGCTTCTATGACTTCAGGTTGACCTTGATTGAAAAAAAGCCTTTATCTGATCTTGAGTTTGATCCTTTAGATCAAATAAATTTACTCAAAGAAAAATGTAATAATATATCTTCTCATTTATATAAGGTTAATTCATTTTATCTTGAGGAACTAAGAAGTTTCTTGCCTCAAACTATAAAAACGTCATTATTCTTTTTGATCACTGATAGATTTGGAGAAAATTTTGGGTTCTCAACTGTTCGGTCAAGAAAATTATTTCAGGTCAAGATTGATAAATTAGTTGCAGACACTCTGTCACTAATAACAATTGAACATTTAAATGAATTGGCAAAAAAAATTGATGAAGAAAATACTCTACATTTAAATAATATTAAAAATGAAATGTCAAATTCACTAAGTATGACAAGAGATTCGGAGAAATCGGGATCTTTTGTCAGTGTTAATTCTATTGATATAAGTTTAACTCCGCCTTTGGAGGATTTGTCAATTACTGAAGGGTGGAATGGAGAATTAAAAATCCCATATTCAATAGAAGATAAAGATCATTCTCTGAAAAGTAAAATATCAGAAAGTGACTATCTAATTCAAAATAAAACTAATGAATATGAGTCATTAAAAGATGATCCTAAAGATTCCGATAATTTTAATTTGAAGAATAAAGATATTGAAATTTTACAGTCAATATTCGCTTTGACTGATGCATCTAATTCAAATGATCTATATTCAGAAACTGAAAATTCATCTGATCAGACTCAATATTTGGAAGATGTAAAAAATAATCGATTCTTACCACAATCACCAATTGGCTTGTATGAGTGGATGATTTCTATAGATGCAGCTTTGATTCGAAGATTGCGTGATCTATCACACTCAATTAATACTGAGCTTTTAAAATCAGGCTTGGTAAATACACTTGTTCCAATTAATATATTAGATGCTGCTTTGTCAGGCCAATTAATTTCCTCTAAATCTGTATCTAATATTCTTTCTTTCAAATTACCAACAAATAATCCATTGGCTTCTGGTGGATTAGATGTTGATTGCTTGCTAATTACCCCTTCGGATATGGAATTTGACAATCCAAGACTTAGAAAAATTAGAAATAACATTAGAGATTATCAAAATGTGCTTATGGGTATGATTAAACAACAACGTTACTGGCAAGGTCGCTCCATCGCAGAAGAGGTTAATAAAGAATGGTGGAAGGATACAACAAAAATATAAACAGTGCTGAGGTAAAATCTACTTCTGATAGACAAGTGGGTGAACTAATAACTTGGATTCGATCTTTACAACAAGCCTTAACAGTTGAAGTCGATCATGGGTTTATTAATATTCAAGGTAGGTCAAGCAAATTTTCTGATTTTATAAGTGGATATTTATTAAGTGGTCCTTGCGAAAGTATTAACGAGTGTGATTTTAATAAATTAAAGGAATTATCAGTGAATTATAAGAAATATTCAACTATGTCTATAGATTGTAGACGTAGATTAATTGTTCAAACAAGAAAGTCTCTTTATAATCTTTCCAAGCATCAAGAAGGTGTAGAGAATAGAGAGGGAAAAAAATTAAATATAAGAAGAACATATGACGCTATTTCTTATAAGAAAATCTCCTCGACAGATTCATTATGTTTAGATAGTCCGATTTCAGTTCTCAAAGGTGTGGGCCCAAAATATGCAGAGAGATTGTCTGCATTGGGCCTTGTTTTAATTCGTGATCTTATAACTTATTTCCCTCGTGATTATGTTGATTATACTTCATTGAAAACAATCGATAAAACGCAAGCAGGTCAGACTGTGACAGTCGTCGCAAAAGTCAGACGATGCAATTCATTTAAAAGCCCTAAGAACCCAAATCTTTCAATTCTAGAGTTATTTATTAAAGATAGAACAGGAGGAATGAAAGTTACTAAATTCTTTGCAGGTCGTCGCAGCAGCAGTATTTCTTACGTAAAATCTCAACAAAGTTTATATGCTGTTGGCGCGACTGTTGCTGTAAGCGGTTTAATCAAGGAAGGTAAATATGGCAAATCATTACATGATCCAATAATAGAAGTTATTGATAGTCCAAATAGTTTTTTAAAATCGAGAACTATTGGACAAATTATCCCAGTTTATTCTCTAACAGAAGGTATTACTGCTGATAAATTCAGAGATATAATTCAATCGATCCTTTATTTGATATGTGAAATAAAGGACCCACTTCCAAAAGATACATTGAAGAAATTAGATCTACCTACTAAGAAGGAAGCTTTTTTTCATATTCATAATCCTGAAGATTCAACAACTTTGGCTAGAGCAAAAAGAAGAATTGTCTTTGAAGAGTTTTTATTATTGCAACTTAGTCTTCTCTTAAGACGCGAATTACATAAAAAATGTAATTCACCTAAATTAAGTTTTCAGACCAATGTTGATAGCCTAGTCGGGAAATTCTTGAGTATTCTTCCTTTCTCTCTGACAGATGCCCAAAAAAGAGTTTTAAAGGAAATCGAATCAGATATAGTCAAAGCTGAACCAATGTCTCGACTATTACAAGGTGATGTTGGTAGCGGAAAAACTGTTATCGCTATCTCAGCACTCCTCACCGCAGTTCAATCGGGATGGCAGGGTGCTTTTATGGCACCAACTGAAGTACTTGCTACACAACATTATCAAACACTCAGCAAATGGATTCCTCAGCTTGAGTTAAATGTAGATCTGTTAACTGGCTCTACACCCAAGACTCGTCGTAAACAAATTCTTACTGATTTAGCAAATGGTTCTACAAAAATCCTTGTGGGAACGCATGCACTATTCGAAGACTCAGTTGTCTTTGATCGTCTTGGTCTTGTGGTTGTAGATGAGCAACATCGCTTTGGTGTTAAACAGAGGAACGAGCTTTTGAATAAAGGTTTACAACCTCACTTGCTAACAATGACTGCTACACCAATACCTAGAACCTTGACACTCACTCTGCATGGTGATCTAGATGTTAGTCAATTAGATGAGCTTCCACCAGGCCGAACCCCTATCAATACTCAGCTAATATCACCAACAGATAAAAAGTATGCATATGATTTAATAAGGAGTGAGATTAATAAAGGACATCAAGTTTATGTTGTTCTGCCTTTGATTGAGGAGTCTGAGAAGCTTGAACTTAGTGCAGCAGTTGACGTACATCATCAATTGTCTACTGAAATTTTTTCAGATTTCACTGTTGAATTACTTCATGGCAAAATGAAGAGTTTAGAAAAACAAAAGGTTATTCAGAATTTTCTTAACAAGAAAAGCGACATACTAGTTTCCACTACGGTTATAGAAGTAGGTGTTGATGTCCCAAATGCCAGTGTAATGCTAATAGAAGATTCTGATCGTTTTGGCCTTGCTCAATTGCATCAATTAAGGGGCCGAGTTGGAAGGGGAGCCTCCAAGTCATACTGCCTGTTGAGCCATCAAAATAAAAATAAATTATCTCGACAAAGATTGGAAGTTTTGGTTGATTCCAATGACGGATTTGAAATTTCTGAAATTGACTTGCGTTTTCGTGGACCAGGACAAATTTTAGGTACTAAACAATCGGGGGTCCCTGATTTTGCTCTAGCATCATTAGCTGATGATTCTGATGTACTGGAACTTGCACGGAATGAGGGTCGAAAAATTTTAGATGCTGATCCTTTGCTTAGGAATAACTCAATGCTTCGTTCGCTAATAAAAGATAAGTGGGAGAAACTAAAAATTGTTAATAAATTAAATTAACTTTTTGTTTAATTCTAAATATTGAACACATTTATTTTTATAGGTAGGATTAGATGAATTTTAAATTTAATACTTATATTTTTAGAAACTATGAATTTGAGACCCTGGAATAATATAAAAATAAATGAATGTAATGAGCCTTTTATATCTATTCCAAAATCTATTTATCGATTAACACCTCACCCTTATATGTCGTTAGGTGCCCCATATTTAGCTGGAGCAGATCCATGGATTTTACGTAAAAGTGTTTTAAAAAGATTGGTACGTGCGCAACAACACCTTTCCGAGATTAATCCGCAGTTACAATTGGCCTTGTTTGATGCTTGGAGACCTATCTCTGTCCAAAAATATATGTTTAATTACACTATTGTAGAAACTTGTAAGTCGAAGGGGCTTGATATTAATGCTATTACTGTAAATGGAGGCATCAATGATGTGATTGAAGAGGTTGGCCATTTTTGGGCTAAACCATCTTCTGATCCTCTTACTCCACCCCCGCACAGTACTGGTGCTGCTATTGATTTGACGCTTGCTGATTTGACTGGTACCCCATTAGATCTAGGGGGAGAAATAGATTTTATTGGACCCGAATCTGACCCTGAATTCTATAAGAAAGACTCCATTAGGATGCCTTTGTCAACACATCATACTTTTCATAAGAGAAGGTCCCTTTTGTTATCAGTTATGGAACACGCAGGATTTGTTCAACACCCTAAGGAATGGTGGCATTTTAGCTATGGAGACCAACTATGGTCTTGGTTAAACAAGAAAGATAATGCTATTTATGGAGCGCCACTTGAGGTGAGTAAAGACATTACACTTTCAGAACCAAGTTTAGTAACATAATCTCCAAGACTTAATGAGGTACCAGCTTCTTTCCAGCTAAGGAATAGAGGTTCTAATGTCTTCTCTAATTCATTTATAGACATTTTTGGTAGATATGAAGTAGCCAATCTTTGTAAGTCAGTGCTACCACCTAGCCATAGTTGGTATTGATTTAACCCACTACCAACAAGAGCTAATTCTGCCATGTATGGACGAGCACATCCGTTTGGGCAACCCGTTACTCTGATTATTATTGATTTATTGATCCCTAGCCTTTTTAATTGATTGTTTATTCGTTTCAAGAGCTCTGGTAAAAATCTTTCTGCTTCTGTCATCGCAAGTCCGCATAATGGAAGAGCTGGACAGGCGATGGCATGCCTGGCTAATGGATTAGGACTCCCTGGATTCTCAAAACCTATATTTTTTAGCGAATTTTTCACACTGATTTTTTGATAATTACCAATATTACATAAAAGTAAATCTTGGTTAGGAGTTAAACGTACATCTAAGGCATATCTTTCAACTATTTTTCTCAATTCTTTCTTTATTTCCCCAGTAAGCCTACCTGATAAAAGTGGTAGGCCAACAAACCAGAGTTTGTCAGATTGTCGATGCCAGCCTAAATAATCTTCAAGTATTTTTTTCCCTTCGTTCCTCATACCGACAATCGGTTTTGTGAAATATTTGCTTGTTAACTGTTTCTTAAACCAATCGACGCCCATATCATGCAAAACATATTTAAGTCTTGAATGTCTCCTCGTCTTTCTATCTCCATAATCTCTTTGAAAAGCGAGAATAGATTGTACAAGCTCTAAGATATGTTTCCCTTCAACATAACCAATGGGATCTGCAATCCTAGCAAAAGTTGTATCTAAGTTATGTGTTCTACCCATACCTCCACCTACGTAGACATTACATCCCTCTAAAATCCCTTTTGCATTAGTGAATGTAACTAGACCTATGTCATGAGTAAGAATATCCACAGAGTTGTCTCCTGGCACTGTGGTGGCACATTTGAATTTTCTTGGTAAGTAGGTTGCACCATATAAAGGTTCATTTTTGTCACCACTAAACACACCACGATTTAGTTGCAGTTTTCTGTTCTTTTTGACTTCCAAGGATGGCTTGATAGCATATTTAATTTCACCATCAACCCATAAATCGATGTATGTCTCCTCTGCTTTCTGGGGCGACAATAAATCAGCGATATTTTTAGCTAATTTTCTGGCTGCGGGATAGGATCCTTTTTCGTATGGTGCCGCTGGAGCCATAACATTTCTGTTGATATCTCCACAAGCGGCGAGAGTAGATCCCATCGACTTAACTATTGTTCCTATTACTTCTTTAATATTGTCTTTTTTTATTCCATGCATTTGGAAGCATTGACGAGTTGTTGCTCTCAGCGTTTTGTTTCCTAGTCGATCCGAGAGATCATCCAATGCTACAAAAAGGGGGCCAGGGACCAAACCAGCTGGATTTCTTAGTCTCAGCATCATTTGCCAATCTTTACCTGTGCCTCCTTTTTTTCTATGTTCCCGATCATCTTGTTGATAACTACCATGAAATTTTAAAAGTTGTACTGCATCATTAGTGAAGTGATCGCTGTTGTTTAATAATTCACTTTGTAGGGGTTCATTCAAGTAATTACTATCGGCTTTAAATTGTTCGAATTTGGCTCGAGGGGAATTATTCGCTATGCACGGTGAAGGAACAGTTTTTTCCATATCTTCCTGACCTTTTATTTCATTTTCTTCAAAATTGATCAGAGCTTCAATAGCCCCATTACTAAACCCAGCATCTTTTAAGTCTTTTTTTATATTTTTGGCAGATTCTTTTGAATTGCCTTTACTAATCGCTTCGAGTTTAAATCCCTTAGGCAAAGATTTGTTGATCTGTTTTGCCTCTTCTTCTCTTAGCTTTTCCTCGAATTTTTGTTGAATAGCTATTTCTGCTGAATTAATGTTCTCTTTGGCTTCTTCTTTAGTGTTTCCTATTTTTTTTACTACATCACATGTCCCAAAAGCATCCCTTAATTTCCCTCTAGGTACAGCAACTCTTAAGTAAAACCCGGATCTCCCAGGGATTTGTATGATCTTAGGCAATGGTACCTACACCGGTACCTACACTATATCATTTTCGTGTTGTTTTGTACCTAATTGTTCAGAAAATACCATGACTGATTAATGAGCAATTAATTGATGGTTAGATTTTTTCTAAGACACAGAATGTAGAAGTAATTCAAATTTAGACCTAATCTTGTAAAGCATATAAGGGGATTTTTTTGTCTACTTACCTTTTAGAAATCGGAACTGAGGAACTACCAGCTGATTTAGCTGAATCGGTTATTTCTCAGCTTGAATTAAATGTAAATAATGATTTGAATTCTTCTCAAATAAAATTTAGTCAAATAAGTGTTACTACTACCCCCAGAAGAATTGCATTAACTATTGAAGGACTTGCTCCATGTTCTGAAGATAACATTTCAGAAAGAAAAGGACCTCCTGCTTCTCAAGCTTTTAATGATGGAAAACCTACAAAAGCTGCAATAGGCTTTGCTAAAAGATATAAAATTTCTCCAGAAAAACTAGAGATTAGAGAAACTCCTAAAGGTTCGTTTGTTTTTGCTAAATCAATTGAGAAAGGCAAGCCCGTTGAGAGCCTGTTGTCTGAGTACTTACCCAGATGGATCAGTAAAATTCAAGGAAGAAGATTTATGAGATGGGGCAAAGGTGATTTTCGTTTCTCGAGACCTATCCGTTGGATTGTTTCTTTAATTGATTCAGAAATTTTGTCTTTTAAAATTTCAGGGTGCGATCCGGAAATTCAAATAGGAAATATTTCAAGACCACATAGGTTGCATGGATCAAAATTAGAAATAAAAAATGCTGAAACTTATTATGATCAATTACAAGATGTTGGAGTAATAGCTGATAGGAACAGTCGCTTATCAAATATCAATGATTTAGTTAGTAATCACGAACTAAATAACAAAGTTAAGCCAGATCTGACAAAACATCTTCTAAATGAGCTTACAGATTTAGTTGAGTCTCCTCTCCTGGTAATTGGTGGCTTTGATGAATCCTTCCTCGAATTACCTCCTGAAGTTTTGTCTACAGTGATGAAGGTTCATCAAAGGTATATTCCTTTATATAAAGCGAATGTTGAGTTTGATCCTTTATCACTTAATTCCAAAGACATTTTACGCCCTAGCTTTTTGTGTATCAGCAATGGTTTATCTTCAGCAAAAGAAAATATTATTTTAGGAAATGAGAAAGTTTTAAAGGCTAGATTTTCTGATGCGTCATTTTTTATAAAGTCTGATTTTTTAATTAGTAGTAGTAAACGTATTGATAAATTAAAAGATGTTACTTTTGCTGAAGGATTAGGTTCTTTATATGAACGTGTAATTCGAATAGAATGGCTTACTAAATTAGTGACATCAAAGCTTCAATTTAATAAAGAAGATATTGAAAAATCCATCAAAGTTGCACATTTTTCTAAACATGATTTAGTTAGCAATATGGTTGATGAATTTCCAGAGTTGCAGGGAATAATTGGATCTAAATACTTACTTCATGAGGGTGAATCAAGAGATGTATGCTTAGGGGTTTTGGAACATTACAAGCCTAAAGCGACTACAGACTCTCTTCCCTCAAATAACATTGGCAATGCTGTTTCATTAGCTGAGCGCTTTGAGTTGCTTTTTAGCATTTATTCAAAGGGTGAACGTCCCTCTGGCTCATCTGATCCATATGCCTTGAGGAGGGCTGCTAATGGAATATTGCTGATTTTATGGAACAAGGATTGGCAATTAAATCTCAATGAAATAATTAATGATTCATTAATATATTGGAGGCAGCTTTTCCCTTCTCTCTCCTTTGAAACAAGTACTCTTGCGCATGAATTGATGGAATTTTTTCGTCAAAGAATTATTAGCTTATTAGAAGAGAAAGGTATTGATTTTGATATTATTCAGGCAATTGCAGGAAATACAACTTCAACCTTAGAATTATTAGAAGATCCAACAGACGTTGATTTTCGTTCTTCATTATTAATGGAGATGAGGAGAAATAATACACTTAGTTTGTTGCAAGCTGTAGTAACTCGAGCCTCTAAATTGGCAGCTAAAAGTGATATCTCAAAAGATGTAATAGATCCTTTAGGTATTGTTGATAAGACCCTATTTGAAAAAGCTTGTGAAAGCGACATGTTTAATATTTTGGAGAAATTAAAACCTCTAGCAATAAATGGCAATCGTATTAAATATAAGTTGTTGGCTGATGGTTTGGTTTCAAGTGCTGAAACTTTAGCTAACTTTTTTGATGGAGAAAGCAGCGTAATGGTTATGACAGATGATATTGAGTTAAGAAATAATAGGCTTAATTTACTGACGATCTTAACAAACCAGTCTTTAAAGCTTGCTGATTTTAGTAAGCTAAGTTAACTATTAAAATTAATAATATTATTATTTTTTACTAGTCTTTATACCACCTTTAATTGAACTTACAGCTAACATTTTATTAACTTCCTTGTCATCTCTAACTGCACTTGGTACTGGCTTGTATGTGCTTGGTGCTAAAGCCTTACCTCTTAAAACTGAACCAATTGTTAATAGCGTAAGTTTTAATTGTTGAAGCGGCTTCATCGCTACTACAGTTTTGTAAAGATAACTGTCAAATGTAAGTCTTTGTACATCCATGTCGCCACACATCTCTACAAAAGCTTCTCTTGCTCCATCGCTGGTATAGAAAATTCTTTGAAGAATATCTAAAACTGTATATGTAGTTCCATACTTTTTATCCCATTTTTTTAAATATTTTTTGAGGTCTTTTTCTGTGGGTATTACTTTCCCATTTTGACTTGATTCGACAATTTGTTCGGCACACATCCTTCCACTTTTGGCAGCAAAATAGATGCCCTCTCCTGAACTTTTTGTTACATAACCAGCGGCATCTCCGACTAGAGCCATTCTGCCAACGACTCTTCTTGGCCTGGGATGCTCAGGAATGGGATGAGCTTCTACTTTTATAACTTCTCCATTTACCAGTCTCTTCTTCGCTCTCTCTCTGACACCAATCTGGAGGCTTTTTATTAAACCACCATTTTGTTTCATTGTTCCTGTACCAGCTGCTACATGGTCGTATTTTGGAAAAACCCAACCATAGAAGTCTGGTGATACATCTGTTCCTACATACATTTCAGCTCTGTCTTCGTAGTACTTCATTTCCTCTTTAGGAAGTTTTATTCTTTCTTGAATTGCTACTGCATAGTTGTAATCACCTGCATCCATTGCTTTTGCAACTCTGCTTGTTGCACCATCAGCGCCAACAATTAAATCTACCTCAAGTTGCTTGCCTTTCTCTTCTGATTGGTCGTTAAGGATTTCGGTGTAATGAAGTGTGTATGGTCCTTGCTTGTTAGTACCAGTTTCTATTTTTGAGACTAGTCCGTTTACTAATGTTGCGCCAAGTTCTGCGGCGCGATTTCTCATGAATGAGTCCATTACCTCACGTCTTAACATGCCTATATATTCTTTGTCGCTTCCTGGATAAATATCATCCAAAATAATATCTACTTCTCTATTTGATGGGGATATCATTTTCATATTCCTTACTTTCCGATCAATAATTGATTCTGGAAGGTCGAATTCAGAAACCATACACAATGGAATCGCACCTCCACATGGTTTTGCATTATCAAGCTTTCTCTCGAAAATCCAAGTTTTAACTCCCGCTTTGGCCAAAATTTCTGCAGCGCATGATCCACTTGGACCACCACCAATAACAGCAACTCTTAACATCTTTGGATGAAAAATTTAGTTCTCTATATATAAAACTTACATCCTAATCTCATAGAAAGTATAAAGATTGGAGATACTCGTTACTATCGAAACATCATTTTTGCGAATTCCAATTGTTTGGACCATAAGCAGATCGTATGAATTATCAAGATGACATCCCACTGGCCAAAAGGTTTAGATCCATCAAAACCCTTACTATTAAGTCTTCTTTTGGTTTAGGAGCTCTATTTGTTGGACTTGGTATTTCGTTAACGTTAATCGCTAACAAATCATTCTTGGTGAAAGTAAAATCCATAGATGATTCCAATACCCCCACTAGTGAAAATAAAAATAAAAGTTTGTTAGGCCATCTCCCTTACCCTGAGGCCTCAAAAGATGAATTAATTCTTTTCTCTCCAGGTATTTATGTTCATAAAGAGATTTATGAAAATTTCAAGGAAATGCAATTTATAGCGGCACAACGAGGAGTCTCTTTACAACTATTAAGTGGTTATAGATCAATTGATTTGCAAAGAGATATTTTTTATGAAAATAAATCCATTAGAAATCAAACGGCTGTTGAACGCTCTAATGTCTCAGCTCCTCCTGGCTATTCTGAACACAGCACTGGATATGCTATCGATGTTGGTGATGGTAATTATCCAGATACTCATTTTGAAGCTGAATTCGAGCAAACGCCTGCTTTTAAATGGATGAAGAGGTTTGCCAATAAATATCATTTCGTTCTTTCTTTTCCACCCAACAACAAACAAGGAGTAACTTATGAGCCTTGGCATTGGAGATTTGAAGGGACTGTGAATGCTTTGAGGAAATTTGAAGCTGCCAATAAAATTACAAAATTCAAATAATTTTGAATTAAATTTTCTTACTTCCAATTCATTATTCGATATTTTAATTGGCATTTAAAACACTAAATGAAGTCATTGTGAGATATTCTTTATGTTTGTATTAACCAAGAAAATTTTATTTAAATTATGAGTTTTGATATACAAGCCATAAGGAATATCGCAATAATCGCTCACGTTGATCATGGTAAGACAACTTTGGTTGATGCACTTTTAAATCAATCTGGGACTTTTCGTGATAACGAGGAAGTACCCACTTGTGCAATGGATTCAAATGATTTGGAACGTGAAAGAGGAATAACAATTCTTTCGAAAAACACAGCAGTTACATATAACGACACCAGGATAAATATTGTTGACACACCAGGTCACGCAGATTTTGGAGGAGAAGTGGAGAGGGTTTTGGGTATGGTAGATGGCTGTCTTCTTGTTGTTGATGCCAACGAGGGGCCCATGCCACAAACTCGATTCGTACTAAAAAAAGCCTTAGAGCAGGGGTTAAGACCTATTGTTTTTGTAAATAAAATTGATCGTGCAAGAGTAGAACCTGAGACTGCTGTAGACAAAGTTTTAGATCTATTTTTGGAATTAGGAGCTGATGATGATCAATGTGATTTCCCTTATTTATTTGGTAGTGGATTAGGTGGTTTTGCAAAGACTGAAGTAAAAAGTGAAAGTGAAAATATGAAACCTTTATTTGAAGCTATTATTAGGCAAGTTCCCCCTCCTGTGGGTGATAAAAATAAGCCTTTACAATTACAGGTCACCACTCTTGATTACTCAGATTTTTTAGGAACAATTATTATTGGAAGAGTACATAATGGTGTAATCAAAAATGGCCAAAGGACATGTTTAATTAAGGAAGATGGAACTTTAAAAAAAGGAAGGATTAATAAGCTATTGGGATTTAAGGGATTAAAAAGAATTGAAATAGATGAAGCAAATGCTGGAGATATAGTCGCTTTGGCTGGATTTGAAGATGTTTCTATTGGAGAAACAGTAGCCTGTCCTGATGAACCAAAACCTTTACCACTAATAAAGGTAGATGAGCCTACATTGCAGATGACTTTTGTTGTCAACGACTCTCCTTTTGCAGGTAAAGAAGGCAAGTTTGTAACCAGTCGTCAGTTGAAGGATCGTTTAAACAAAGAACTTCTTACGAATGTTGCCTTAAGAGTCGAGGATACCGATTCACCCGATCGTTTTTCTGTAAGCGGAAGAGGAGAGTTACATCTAGGAATTCTTATAGAAACAATGCGAAGAGAGGGGTATGAATTTCAAGTTTCTCAACCACAAGTCATTTTTAGGACTATTGATGAAATTAAATGCGAACCAGTTGAGACCTTAGTTTTAGATGTCCCTGAGGCTTCGGTTGGAGCTTGTATTGAAAGTATTGGAGTAAGGAAGGGTGAAATGCAAAATATGGAAACTGGTACTGATCATCGAACTCAACTTGAATTTGTTATTCCATCAAGAGGCTTAATTGGATTTAGGGGGGAATTTATTCGTGCAACAAGAGGTGAAGGGATTATGAGCCATTCGTTTTTTGAATACAGACCGTCTGTTGGAGATTTTGAACAAAGGAGAAATGGAGTACTTATTTCCTTTGAGGAGGGTGTAGCTACTTTTTATTCCTTAAAAAATGCAGAAGACCGTGGACAATTTTTTATTACTCCTGGAGCCAAAGTATATAAAGGGATGATTATTGGGGAAAATAATCGCCCACAAGATCTTGAATTGAATATATGTAAGGCTAAACAACTTACAAATATGCGTTCAGCTGGCGCAGATGAATTAGATCAATTGCAATCCCCAATTGAAATGACATTAGAAAGAGCTCTTGAATACATTGGGCCAGAAGAGATGTTGGAAGTTACTCCTGAATCGATAAGGCTGAGAAAAATTAATGGAAAGAAAAATATGAAAAAATAATGACTCTTATAGATAAACAAGATGATTTGTTCATAAATGACTCTCGTTTTGAAATAGGAATGAAATTATTTAATTCTTGTCAGTGGTACAAATCACACGACGTTTTTGAAGAGATATGGCATGAGACTGACGATCCTGAAAGGCAGTTATTGCAAGGTATTTTGCAAGTGGCTGTTGCACAAGTCCATTTGGAAAATAGCAACACAAATGGGGCTACAATACTTTATGGAGAAGCTTTGGGTAGATTAAAAAGATTTCAGCATTCAAATTTTGGATTAGATATTGAAGGACTTTCTAAATGCGTTTTAAGAAGATTGGAATTTCTACAAATTGGTAAGGAGATATCTGGTTGCACTTTGCCCGTTTTAAGGTTCCTTTAAAAACATGTAAAGCCTCTTTCTTTTTCTCTATTGAAAGATAGGTGATTTTATATGATTGTTCTTATTATGATTTTTACTCTGTTTCAACTTTGAGTACAAAATAAAAGTACAATTTGTATTAATTCAATTATATAGATCGACATTCTGCAAAATCAAAATGGAATCAAGAAAAATCAACCAAATACAATTACCTGATCACCGCTTTTATGAGTTGTTCTTCCCTATTTTATTTATAATTATAGGTCTATTTGGTGTATTTAATCATGCACTATGGAGAGATGAGATGCAAGGATGGCTCGTAGCATGGCAAAGTGATAACTTACTAGATTTATGGAAAAATAATGCACCATCTGGTCATCCTATCCTCTGGTCTTTATTAGTTTATTTTTCAAAAAATATTACTGGAACTCCTATAAGTATGCAAATAATGCATTGGCTTTTAGGTAGTTCTGCGATTTTTATTTTTTGGAGATTTAGTCCTTTTAATCTAATAACTAAATCTTTATTTACATTTGGATATTTTCCATTTTGGGAATATTATTTTGTGTGTCGTCATTATGTAATTGCAGAATTATTAATATTTATATTTTGCTCTATTTTTCATTTAAGACAAAAAACTTATATACCTTTTGCGATATGTATAGGACTTCTGGCTAATACACAAGCTTTATCTTGGTCATTAGCATTCGCTATTGGAATGACTCTTGTCTTTGATTGGTTTTTAAATTCACATCAAAGACAAAAATTTATGCAGAATAAAAATTGGATTTTTGATTTGACTTCAAGTATTACTATATCTTTATCATTATTATGTTTTGGAGCTTTTAGTCTTCTTCAGGTAAGAGATTCAGTTAAATTAATTTCTTCTATCGTTGATATACGACATTTTCTTAGAGTAATAGGGCAGCTTTTCGGAGGCTACATGCTTATTATTCCAAATTCTAGTAGATTTTTCGATTTAGTTCTATGTGCCTTAATTACATTTATTTTGCTTATCAGCAATATTAAATTTATTAACTTTTATCGTCCAGCATTAATTTATTTTTCTAGCGGTATTATATTTTTATTTCTTTTTAATTATTTTTTATTTTTAGGTGATGGGGCAAGACATTATGGGTATTATTTCTTATTAATCATATCCTCACTATGGATAGCAATTTCTAATCAAGAGCAACAACTTACGTCTAGAGAAAACCAAAGTTTATTCAGAAAAGGTAATTTATTTTATTTTCCTAGATTACTTACAATTTGTTTGGCTATACATATGGTTGTGGGTATTCATATGGTCATTAATGATTTTCGGTTGCCATATTCAGCTGGAAAAGAAACTGCACAATATATAGAGGCTAAGGGGTGGGAGGATTCTCCTATATTCGCTACTAGAGATGTTGAGGTGGCGACAGTATCTGGATACCTTGATAGAGAATTCTACCTTCCCGAGTTGAATGGATTTGGTAGTTATGCTCAGTGGGCTAATCGGGTTACGATAGACAGAACTAAAACCCTCGATGAAGTACAAGTTTATTTAAATAAATTCCCCAAAATAAACAAATTTTTACTACTTTTAAGTAATCGATCTTCTATTAAAAATTTAGAGCCAGGTGAATCTTATTCCTTTGAAAAGTTCAGGGTAGTTGCTGATTCTAAATTTGAGAATTCCTTTCATGATTCAGAGAGATTCTACTTGTATTGGGTTGAGAGGATTATTGATTAACCTTGCCTATGTTAGGTATTATTTATTTGTAGACAATTCGTATGTATAAACTTTTTCTCTGCCGGTTCTATTGAAATGACTCTGCTTATTGAGAGTTTGGACTTAACCTTATCCAATAAAATTATTGTTAAAGACATCAATTTAAATGTTAAACCTGGTGAGGTTGTTGGCCTTTTGGGACCAAATGGTGCGGGAAAAACTAGTACTTTTAATATGATAGTTGGCTTGATAAAGCCAAACAAAGGCAATATCTACTTCGAAGGAAATAGTATAAAAAATTGTTCTATGACAAAAAGAGTTCAATTAGGTATAGGTTACTTGCCCCAAGAACCAAGTGTTTTTAGAAATCTTACCGTTATTGAAAATTTGGATATTGCCCTTTCTCAATCTAACTTGTCAATTTCTTTATTGAGGAAAAAGCGCGAAGAATTGATTGAGGAATTTAATTTGGTTTCTTTTCTTGATCGTTTTGGTTATCAACTTTCTGGTGGAGAGCGACGAAGATGTGAAGTGGCACGAGCATTAGCAGTTGGACGTTTAGGACCTAAATTTTTACTTTTAGATGAGCCTTTTGCAGGAGTTGACCCTATTGCTATTAATGATCTGCAGAATTTAATTTTGAAATTAAAAAATAAGAATATAGGCATATTAATTACTGATCACAATGTTAGAGCAACATTGGCAATAACAGATCGATCTTATATCCTTAGTAAAGGTGCAATTCTTGCTGATGGAACGTCGGATCAATTAACAAGAAATGAAGTTGTAAAAGAGAGTTATCTTGGGAATTCATTCGATTGATTTAGATATGTTTAATATTCTTTTCTTATTCTCTAGATTCCAAAAGTTAGTAGAGAGAAAGTGGAAAATAATTCCGTTGTTAGATAGATGGATACTTTTTGAATTATTGCCACCTTTGTTTTTTTCAATAGCTGCTTTTACTGTCGTTTCTCTCTCCGTAGGTGTTATTTTTGATCTTATTCGAAAAATAGTTGAGATTGGACTTCCTTTTTCTGTAGCTATACAGATACTTTTTCTAAAATTACCAAGCTTTATTGTTATTTCTTTCCCTATGGCAATGTTACTTTCAACTTTGCTGGCTTATGGTGGGCTTAATGATAATAGTGAAATAAAGGCATTAAAAAGTATAGGTATATCAATTTATAGAATTATTTTACCAGGCATAATCTTATCAATATTTATGTCATATATGACCTTTGTTTTTAATAATAATATTGTTCCTAATACAAATAAATATTCCGAGGTTATCCTGGCTAATTCTTTAGGAAGATCTTTCGCGAATGAACAGGGAGAAGATATTATTTTTTCAAAGAAAGGAGAAATCCAAGATCCATACTCAAACTATAAAAAAAGAGGAGTTACTCATCTTTTTTATGCTTGGAAATTTATTGAGGGGGAGATGATAGATGTTACTGTAATTGATTTCTCAAAGCTAGGTTTTACTCAAATGCTTAAGGCAAAAAAAGGAATTTGGAATAGTGATAAAAATAATTGGGAATTTTTTGAAGGAGATATTTTGACACTTAGTCCTGATGGAAGTAATACAAGAACTAAATTTTTGAGTTTTTTATATCCATTAGGTACTGAACTTACAAACATCGCACAACTACCAAAAGATGCTAATGAGATGAATCTTGGAGAAGCGAATACGGCTATGGAGTTATATCAAAGAAGTGGAAATATTAAAGAAGCAAGAAGAATGAAAGTAAGAATTCAAGAAAAATTCACTTTACCAATAGCTTGTTCAGTTTTTGCCTTGATTGGTTGTAGTTTTGGCGTAATGCAAAACAAAGGTGGAGGTAGAAGTCAAAGCTTTGGATTAAGTATTATTTTGATACTTATTTATTACATTTTGAGTTTTAGTTTTAGCTCTCTTGGAGTTAAAGGAATTATAAATCCTTTCTTTGCAGCCTGGTCTCCTGTTTTTTTGTCTATGTTGGGGGGAGGTTTTTTGTTACAACAGGCAAGCAAATGATCTGGTCTTTTTAAATAATCTCTAGTTGCTTTTCCCATGGTTGATTTTCAGTTAAATAAACTTTCCTTTGATCCTGTCGTCTCCCTTGGCTTTATAGCTTTTATTTCCCTGTTGATTGCATTACCTATTTCATTTTGGTCAGTTGCTGGTAGCAGTGGGTCCTCAAAAGCTAGATTTTTAGTTGCAATTTCCAATCTTTTTTTAACTAGCCAATTGATCCTGAGATGGTGGCAATCGGGACATTTCCCAATTAGTAATCTCTATGAATCACTTTGCTTTTTGACTTGGGGTTGTACGTTGACTCAACTTTTTGTCGAAAGGGCATGGCGTTCTCCAATCGTTTCAGCAGTTGCGACTCCTGTCTCATTGCTTTCAATTGGTTTCGCTAGCTTTGTTTTACCAGAAAATTTGCAATCTTCTGCTCCTTTAGTTCCAGCTCTTCGTTCTAGTTGGTTGGTAATGCATGTGAGTGTAATTATGTGTTCATATGCTGCATTATTAATAGGTTCAATTTTGTCTTTTGGTGTTTTTCTCTTTGACGGGGAAAAGCAATTCAATATTCGCAATAGCTCTTTTGGATCTGGTTTGTTTAGGCAAAGTTCTGAGCTATATCTTGATGATAGAAATGAGAACTTAAATTCAATCCAACCGGTCGAATTTACAAATGCTGAGCAACTTGATTCTTTAAGTTATAGATCAATAACTGCTGGATTTTTATTGCTTACAGTTGGTCTTATTAGTGGTGCTGTATGGGCTAATGAAGCATGGGGTAGTTGGTGGAGTTGGGACCCTAAGGAAACATGGGCTTTAATATGTTGGTTGGTCTATGCGGCTTATTTGCATACCAGACTAACAAGAGGATGGCAAGGTAAAAAGCCTGCATTCATTGCCGTGGCAGGCTTTTTGGTTGTTATTATTTGCTATATTGGAGTCAATCTACTTGGGGTTGGTTTGCACAGTTATGGTTGGTTCTTTGATTAATAGTAACTAACAATTAATGAATTATTTTTCGATAATTATTCCATTCTGTGCATCATTCGCCACTTTTCTTAATGCGTCACATCCTTCTTTAAGTGTTGGGTAAGCAAACATACCACTTCCAGCGATGAAACAGTTTGCTCCTGCAGCACAGCATTGAGATAATGACCAATCCGCTTTTATTCCTCCATCAACTTCTATATCTACGTTATATCCATTTTCTAAAATTATTTTTCTTAATTGAGTTATTTTGTTGAGCATTGTTGGAATATAAGCTTGTCCACCAAATCCTGGATTGACCGTCATTACTAGTACATGATCAACCATATCAAGGACATCTTTAACCATATCCATTGGAGTATGAGGATTAAGAGCTACGGAGGGTGACCCTCCAAGTTGACGAATCCTGCCAAGAATTCTATGAAGGTGAACATTAGCTTCAGCATGAGCAATTACTACCCCTGGCTCTCCATTCGCACCCTTACTTGCTTCTACATAACCCTCAAGCATGGTTTCACAATTGTATTGACTAACCATTAACTGAGTCTCAAATGGAACTTTGCAATACTTTCGGCATGCGGAAATCATTTCTGGGCCAAATGTGAGATTGGGAACAAAGTTCCCATCCATCACATCAAATTGAATCCTGTCTACACCTGCTAATTCAAGATCTTTTACGCACTGGCCCATGTTTGCCCAGTCGGCTGGCAAGACTGAAGGGATTATTTGAACTGGACGGTGTTCAGAAAAAATTGCTGAAGAAATGGATTTGATCATTGTTTTTGTCTTTTGGCAGAGATTCTATTAATTGATGGTCAGAAGTTCTAGTGTGACCATGCACTGATACAGTAATTGTCGCTTATCAACAGATAATAAGTTTTTTGTGAGTACTTTTTACTGAGCATTTTTCAATGCCCTCAATTACTTACAATATTATCTGCCTTAAGGCGACAATTTCTTTACCTAGCTGCAAAAGTGGATCGTACTCTCGTCCAAGAAATTCTTGAAGTAGTTGAGCAAGCTGCAATTGCTTCGGCTCAATTGACTGGTTTAGGTCAAAAAGATGAAGCTGATGCCGCTGCCGTGGAGGCAATGCGAAAGAGAATGGGCACGATTCAGATGAAAGGAAGGATCGTTATTGGAGAAGGAGAAAGAGATGAAGCTCCAATGCTTTATATCGGAGAAGAAGTTGGATCAGGCACTGGACCTGGAGTGGATTTTGCCGTCGATCCTTGTGAGGGGACTAATTTATGTGCTAACAGCCAGCGTGGATCCATGGCTGTTTTGGCGGCCTCAGATAGGGGTGGTTTGTTTAATGCTCCAGATTTTTATATGAATAAATTAGCTGCTCCACCAGCTGCTAAGGGCAAAGTTGATATTAGAAAAACTCCTACAGAAAATATAAAAATCTTGAGCGATTGCCTAGGTATCGCAATTAGCGATTTAACTATTGTTGTTATGGATAGAGCTAGACATAAAAACTTAGTTGCTGAAATTAGGGCAACTGGTGCAAGGATCCAGCCTATTTCAGATGGAGATGTTCAGGCTGCTATAGCTTGTGGATTCGAGGGAACTGGTACGCATTGTTTAATGGGGATAGGGGCTGCTCCTGAGGGAGTTATTTCAGCTGCTGCTATGAGAGCACTAGGAGGTCATTTTCAGGGACAACTTGTTTATGACCCTGCTATAGCTCAAACATCAGAATGGGCAGACTATACAAAAGAGGGAAATATCAAAAGATTGAATGAAATGGGCATAACTGATATCGACAAGATCTATGAAGCAAATGAACTTGCCTCGGGAGAAAATGTTGTTTTTGCTGGTGGTGGCATAACAGATGGGTTGCTATTTGACGGTGTTAAATTTGAAAAAGATTGCATTAGAACTAGTAGCCTTGTTATTAGTACTCTTGATCAAACAGCAAGATTTACCAATACAGTTCACATCAAAGAAGGTGCTCAAAGCATCTCTTTGAAGTGAGATTTAATTAAATGAAGTAAGGGGCTATTTATGCATATTGCTGTCGTCGGTCTTAGCCATCGCACGGCCCCAGTCGAAGTGCGCGAGAAGCTAAGTATCCCAGAGGAACTGTTTGAGAAATCGTTCAACAATTTAAAGACAATTGATCAAATATTAGAAGTTTCTATTTTGAGTACATGTAACAGGCTTGAAATTTATAGTTTAGTTAAGGATCCCAAATTGGGGATAGAAGCAATTAAGTCTTTTCTTCTTGAATTTTCGGGCCTTGAAGATGAGATTCTTTCCCCACACTTATTTAACTTTGTCCAAGAGAAAGCTGTTTCTCATGTAATGAGGGTATCTGCTGGTTTGGATAGTTTGGTTTTAGGTGAGGGGCAAATCCTTTCTCAAGTAAAAAAAATGGTTCGTCTTGGTCAAGACCATCAAAGTCTCGGTCCAATTTTGAACAGATTATTAACTCAGGCAGTTAGTACTGGTAAGCGTGTAAGAAGTGAGACAAATCTTGGAACTGGTGCAGTTTCTATTAGTTCTGCTGCTGTAGAACTAGCTCAATTAAAACTGGGGCAAGCATGTGGCAGAGATCAATTGATGTCTTTAGAGAGTGAGAAGATCGCAGTAGTTGGTGCTGGACGAATGAGTCGTTTGTTGCTTCAGCATCTTCAATCAAAAGGATGTTCTTCTCTTACTCTCTTAAATAGAACTAAAAAAAGAGCCGAGGACCTTTCAGCTGCTTTTCCAGATATTAAAGTTGATTGTCAATTAATTGATGAACTTGATAGTTGTCTATCACTTAGTACTTTGGTATTTACAAGTACAGCTGCTAATGAGCCAATTATAGATGCAGAAAAATTGTTAAAAATCGATAGAAAACCTTTGCTAAGACTTATTGATATTGGAGTACCAAGAAATATTTCTTCTGATGCAAAATCTGTTGATGGGATTGAATCTCATGATGTGGATGACCTTCAAGAAGTAGTTTCAAGAAATCAAGAAGCAAGACAAAAGCTTGCCCTAGAAGCGGAGGGTTTGATTGAGGAAGAGTGTCGTATTTTTCTAGAATGGTGGGATAGTTTAGCGGCTGTTCCTACTATTAATTGTCTTAGATCTGGTCTGGAGGCAATCAGGAAAGAAGAACTCCAGAAGGCATTAAGTAGAATGGGGCCTGATTTCTCCGCTAGAGAAAGAAAAGTTGTAGAGGCATTAAGCAAAGGCATAATTAACAAAATACTTCATACTCCAGTAACAAAATTAAGGGCACCTCAATCAAGGAATGATCGCAGAGATGCTCTTGATGTGATTGAAAAACTTTTTAATCTGGATGTTTCTAGTTCTTTGAATAAGACAAAAAACAGTTGAAATTATTCTTTTACTTAAGAAATTCTTACTAGATTTCACTTCTTTATGGATTAATGAGCACTCTATCCAGTAAGTTTGCAGCGAATAGCCTATTAATACTGCCTTCATGAAGAGAGTACTTGCCATTATTCTTGGCGGTGGAAAGGGATCACGCCTATATCCATTAACGAAAATGAGGGCAAAACCCGCTGTTCCTTTGGCGGGTAAATATCGATTAATAGATATTCCTATAAGTAATTGCATAAATTCGGACATCAGTAAAATGTATGTTCTTACGCAATTCAATAGTGCTTCACTAAATAGGCATATTTCCCAAACTTATAATCTCAGCGGACCTTTTGGTCAAGGGTTTGTTGAGGTTTTAGCAGCTCAGCAGACACCAGAAACACCATCATGGTTTGAAGGAACTGCTGATGCCGTCAGAAAATATCAATGGCTTTTTCAGGAGTGGGATGTTGATGAATATTTGATTCTTTCTGGAGATCAGCTTTATCGCATGGATTACAGCTTATTTGTCGAACAGCATAGAAAAACGGGTGCAGATTTAACCGTTGCAGCCTTGCCAGTTGATTCAGCTCAAGCTGAAGCATTTGGTTTGATGCGCACTGATGAATCTGGAAATATTAAGGAATTTCGTGAAAAACCTACAGGCGATTCTTTGAAAGCCATGGCTGTGGATACTTCAAGATTTGGTTTGGAAGAAAGAGAGGCTAAAGAAAAACCTTACTTAGCTTCAATGGGTATTTATGTTTTTAGTCGTTCTACTCTTTTTGACTTATTAAATAAATTTCCTTCCTACACAGATTTTGGAAAAGAAATCATTCCTGAAGCTTTAGGAAGAGGAGACAAGCTCAAGAGTTATGTTTTTAATGATTACTGGGAGGATATTGGAACTATTGGTGCATTTTTTGAATCAAATTTAGCGTTAACTCAACAACCAACTCCACCATTTAGTTTTTATGATGAGAAGTTCCCTATCTATACAAGACCTAGATATCTTCCCCCTTCAAAAATCGTAGATACACAAATAACTGATTCAATCGTTTCCGAGGGATCAATCCTTAAATCATGTAGCATTCATCATTGTGTTTTAGGAGTTAGGAGTCGCATTGAAAGTGACGTTGTTCTAAATGAAACTCTAGTTATGGGATCTGATTTTTATGAGTCTTATGAAGAGAGAATAGCTCTAAGAAATGGGGGAGGCATCCCCTTAGGTGTTGGGCAGGGAACAACAGTTAAAAGAGCGATCCTCGATAAAAATGCTCGAATAGGTAACAATGTGACGATAGTCAATAAAGACAATGTTGAAGAAGCTGATCGAGCTGATCAAGGCTTTTATATTCGAAATGGAATAGTAGTCATTGTCAAAAATGCCACAATTCCTGATGGAACTATTATTTGATTTTTATTTAATGTTCTAGAAATTTAATAAGCCTAGCTTTTTCAATATTTTATTATCAAATATTTTTTGAAAGAATCCTTCATTCCTGACATTGGGCCCTTTAATGCAGCGAAATTATTTCCTAGTAGTCACACTAACTCAAGTATAAGCTTATTAACTTAATGGCCAAGGCACATTTTGGATTAGTCGGTCTTGGAGTAATGGGAGAGAACCTTGTTCTTAATGCGGAGCGAAATGGTTTTTCTAGTGTGGTCTATAACCGTACTTATCAAAAAACAGAAGATTTTCTTTTAGGAAGAGGAGTGAATAAATCAATTCAAGGAGCTAAGGATCTTCGAGAATTTGTATCAAAGTTGGAACGCCCAAGAAGAGTATTGATGATGGTTAAAGCTGGATCTGCAACTGATGCTGTCATTAATCAAATTTCTCCTTTCCTCGAAGAAGGAGATTTGCTTATCGATGGAGGAAATGCTCAATTTAAGGATACAGAACGAAGAGTTAAAGACCTTGAGAGTAAAAGTTTTGGATATATCGGGATGGGTGTTTCAGGTGGAGCAAAAGGGGCATTGGAAGGACCTAGTATGATGCCTGGTGGGACAAAGACTTCTTACGACGCAATAGAGAGTTTGTTAAACAAAATGGCGGCGCAGGTTGAAGATGGAGCTTGCGTGACTTATATCGGCCCAGGGGGAGCAGGACATTTTGTTAAGACAGTTCACAATGGAATTGAATATGGTATTGAACAGATTTTGGCTGAAGCGTATGACCTGATGAAGAGAGTTTGTGGAATGAGCGGTGATGAGATGGCCTCCGTTATGGGCTATTGGAATAAAACCGAAGAACTATCTTCCTATCTTGTTGAAATTACTGAGGCATGTTTACGAGTTAAGGATCCAGAAGACAGTTCAGATCTTGTTGAAAAGATAATGGATAAAGCGGGTCAAAAAGGTACTGGTTTATGGACAGTTGTCAGCGCACTTGAACTTGGAGCTTCTGTCCCAACTATTTATGCATCTTTGAATGGAAGGGTTATGAGCTCGATGAAAGATCAACGAAAGTATGCAGAAACAATTTTGAATGGAAATAAGCCTTCGTTTGTTGATCTTGGAAAGCCTTCAGATGGTATGCCTTTGTTAATGGATGCAGTTGTATTGGCTACAATAGCGAGCTATGCACAAGGTATGGACATTTTACGACTCGCTTCTGATGAATATAATTACGATCTTGATATGCCCTCCATAGCGCAAATTTGGAAAGGTGGTTGTATAATAAGATCTACTCTCTTGAGTCGTATACAAGATGCATTTAAAAAAGATCCAAAGTTAAGCAATCTTATTCTAGATAGTTGGTTTACTGATCAGGTGAATAATCGTCTCTCTGGATTAACGCAGGTGGTTTCTGTGGCTGTTCATGCTGGTATTCCAGTGCCTTGCCTTAGTAGTACACTTGATTATTTAAATAGTTTTAGAACTTCTAGACTGCCTCAAAACTTGGTCCAGGCAATGAGAGACTGCTTTGGCTCCCATACCTATGAGCGTGTAGACAAAGCCGGATCTTTCCATACTGAATGGACTGACTGATATCAATGACTAAATATGAAATCCAAGTTTCAGAAGACAAAAGTTCTCTTGCTCTTTCTGCTTCTGATTTGATTGCTCAGGTTATTGAGTCAACCTTGAAAAATAAAACAAGGGCTAAAATTGCTCTTTGTGGCGGATCTACCCCAAAGTCTGCTTATACTTTATTAGGTAAAAAAAATATTGATTGGACGAAAGTCGATTTGTTTCTCGGAGATGAAAGATGGGTTGACAGTGGTTCGCAAGATAGTAATTGTTTTTTATTGAACAATTCATTGTTTATAGAAGGGAATCCTGCTCTAAAGGCATCATTTTTTAGTGTCTCAACTGTTGAATTAGCCTCGCCAGAGGATAGTGCTAAAGATTATGAAAAAATTTTGAAGAAGAATTTTGATGAGGATCCACCAAGATTTGATTTGATTTTATTGGGCTTGGGGGATGATGGTCATACAGCCTCCCTCTTTCCTGGATCGGATTCATTATTTGAAAGAGATAGCCTAATAACTGTTGGTGAAGGTAAAGGTTATAAAAGAATTACTTTTACCAGTAAACTGCTCAGTTCTGCAGATAATGTGGTCTTCCTAATCAGTGGATCTGCGAAACAAACCGCTCTTAAGCGTCTACTTGATCAATCTGAATCATGGGAGCGAACTCCTGCAAAATTAGTTGCACCAAATTCTGAAATTATTATTTTGGCTGATAAACATGCTTACCCATCTTTATAGGTAGATTATTGTATGAGTAGAGAAGTACTTTTAAATTGTTTCCTGATTCGCCACCGACTCAAATTTCAATAACTCCTCTCATACAGGGTTCAGACTTTTCAGGTTGGAAATCACTGAATGACACAATTATGGGTGGATCAAGTCTTGCAAATTGTCGTTCTTCTGAGAAAGGCTTATTTCTTGAAGGTAACTTGGTAGAAGAAGGTGGAGGCTTTGTTAGTTGTCGATCTCCAATTTTTGAAAAACCTTTTGATCTTTCCAAATATTCTGGGTTAATTCTTGACGTTGAAGGAGAAGGGAGAACGTTGAAATTTGCGATAGCTTGTGAAAAGAAACCTTTATCACTATCAAATCTTTTAAAAGGTGATATCCGTTGGGTTGCGTCAGTACCTACTAAGAAAAATGGAGCTAGTAGAATTAAAATACCTTTCAAAGATTTGGAACCGGCTCGTCGAGCAAAGCCTGTTCGACTACCTCTTAGTTTTGATGCCACATGTATTAATCGATTTCAGATACTTCATTCAAAATTTGGCCAACCAGGCAAAATGAATTCAGGATTTTTTGCTGGGCCTATCAAAATCTTAATTAAGTCAATTAGTGCATACTCCTGATTTGAAAAATAGCTTGATAGCTGAAGTCGCCAAAGCGGCAGATATTTGTATGAAGCCATATGTTCATTCTGTCTTTTTAGAAAATCAATTAAATGATGATAATGAGCTTGATGATTTGATTTTTAAAATTCAATGTAGAAATATAGATGGCGAAAGAGAAGAAACTATGGATATTGAACTTGAAGTTTATAAAAGTGGGAATGAGGTAAATATGACTATAGCTTGGAAATCTTTAATTGATAGGCCAATATTATGGCAAGGGAAGCATGCTGTTTGGATGGATAGCTCTTCTGGTGTTCAATGCGAAATGCCTTCATATGGAAAGCTTTTTGAGACGCTGGCAAGAAGACTTAGGACGGTTTTTAAGTCTTCATTGACCTGAACTATATTTGATCGGTTGTGGCTCCTTGGCTTGATGAACTTACTAATCTGGAATACTTTCCAAGAATGCCATTCTTATATCTAGGCTTTGGTTTCACCCAATTCTCTCTCCTTCTATCTAGTTCTCGTTCTTCGACATTCAATTGAATTAACAATTTATTGGCGTCAATGGTAATACTGTCTCCTTCCTCTACTAATCCAATTGTTCCTCCAACGGCTGCTTCTGGAGCAACGTGGCCAACCACTAATCCATATGATCCGCCACTAAATCGGCCGTCAGTAATTAGTGCAACTTTCTCTCCCAAGCCTTGACCCACAATTGCTGAAGTGGGAGAGAGCATTTCCCTCATTCCTGGTCCTCCTACAGGCCCTTCATATCTAACGACTACAACATCTCCAGCTTTAACTTTATTGTCTAGAATTGCAGTTAAGCATTCCTCTTCACTTTCAAAAACCCTTGCGGGCCCAGTTAAAACAGGAGTTTTTACACCACTAATTTTCGCCACACTTCCTTCACTAGCTAAATTTCCTTTAAGAATAGCTAAATGTCCTTTTTTATAAATAGGATTTGTTATTGGTCTAATAACATCTTGATTCTCTTTGGGCTTTGAGGGGATATCAGCAAGAACTTCTTCAATTGTTTTACCTTCAATAGTTTTGCATTCTCCATGGAGCATTCCTGCCTCAAGGAGTAATTTCATTACTTGAGGTATCCCCCCAGCTTGATGAAGGTCTACAGTTACGTATTTACCGCTTGGCTTGAGGTCGCAAATTACAGGAACAGTTTGTCTTATACGTTCAAAGTCATCGATTGTTAAATCAACTCCTGCAGTCCTCGCAATGGCAAGTAGGTGAAGGACAGAATTTGTTGAGCCACCAACAGCCATGATGACACTGATTGCATTCTCAAAGGCTTTTTTTGTGAGTAAATCTAATGGCCTTATGTTGTTCTTAACTGCATTGACAAGCACCTGAGCACTTTTAGCAGCGCTTTCTGCTTTTTCATCATCTACAGCAGCCATTGTTGAACTAAATGGCAAACTAAAACCCATCGTTTCAATTGCCGCAGACATGGTGTTTGCAGTAAACATGCCACCACAACTACCAGGACCTGGGATGGCATTCTTTTCTACTGCTATTAAACGTTCTTCATCGATTTTTCCACTTGTTAATTGACCGACAGCTTCAAAAGAACTAACTACTGTTAGGTCGCAACCGTCTAATTTCCCAGGCTTAATTGTTCCTCCATATACAAAAATTGAAGGTATATTCATTCTTGCCATTGATAACATTGCGCCGGGCATGTTCTTGTCGCATCCACCAATTGCTAATACACCATCCATGCTTTGAGCATTGCAAGCTGTCTCAATTGCGTCTGCAATAACTTCTCTTGAAACTAATGAATATTTCATCCCTTCTGTTCCCATAGAGATGCCATCACTAACAGTTATGGTTCCGAATGTTTGAGGCATTGCACCAGCCTCTTTTAAAGCGGCCTCAGCTCTATTAGCCAGGTCCATCAATCCCATATTGCATGGGGTTATTGTGCTGTGACCATTAGCTATTCCAATGATTGGCTTGTTAAAATCATCATCATCAAAGCCAACAGCTCTTAGCATTGCCCTGTTCGGTGACCGTTGAATACCCTGTGTTATTGCATTTGATCTAAGCATTTGATTTCTATTTAATTGTTTTAAAAATTAGAATTAATTTGAAGATCCCAGGTCTTCTAATTGTTTACGAACGTCTGCTATTGCGGAATTAAGCTGTTCAACACGTTGTTCAAGGTGCTCATTACTTTGATTCCCTTCTGTATTTGATTCTAATTCAGTTGCCTCAGAACCATCTTGAATTCTTGGTGCATAAAGCATTGCTTTTTGCTTCCTGGTTTCTTGCCTTTTTTCTGCTTCAGAAAGCAACCACCAAGCTAGACCTGCAGCTCCTAGTACGGCACCACTAATTAATGATGCCAAACTCCCTGAATTTGAATCTCGGTATTGGCTCATAACTTTGAATAACTTCTTTAAATGCTAGTCCGATGAGGTGACTCTGGTTTTGATACGTAATGATGGATTACCAATTCCTGGAGATAGTTCATTTTCTGATATTAATTCAGGATCTATGCAAGCACAATAAATATTCAAATCTTGAATATTTTCGCCGATTTCTTTAAGCCCTTGATTTGCGGCTAATACCGTAATCACTCTTATCCTTCTAGCATCAATATTTTTATCTTTAAGATCATTTAAATCTTTTAAAAGTTGTTTACCGGTTGTTATTTGATCTATGTAAAAAATAATTCCTGCATTTTCTTCAATTTCTTTAGGTAGCCCGCCAATACATAAATTTGAATTCGGAATTAAATTTCTAGCACCTCTGAAGAGCTCAAGCCCTGCAGGCAAATATGGAATTGCCATAATAGGAATATTTGGATCAATAATTGAGCATTCAGTTACTCCTATTGAAGTGGTGATCTGTTCTTTTTTTCTTGGGATCCAATCTCTCAGAGCTTCATAAGTGAGCCAGGTGCCAAGTTGTTCTAGACCTGTTGCATAAAGAATTTCTGGGGTAGTAGGGTTCCTTAAAATAGTTAACCAATGTGATATGAGTGGGTGAGGAGGAACTATTACTCTTAAGCTCATTGACATGATTCATTCTTGGCCTTATTTGCCATAACGTGAATAATTAAATTACCTGTTAAAAGTCCTTTTAAGCTCCAATGAACAAAAAAACTTCTTTCATCTCTCATTTTAAAGCAATTGTTTTAACTGTATTTCTTATCTTCGTTTTTATATTCCCTGCTCAAAGAGTTTTCGCTAGAACGCCTGCTGAGATTCGCAATCAAGAAGAACTTAATATTTCACAAGACATGTCAAGTCAGGACTTAAGTGGAAATGATTTCGTAAAACTAGATCTTAAAGGAATAAATTTTAGTGAATCTAACCTTACTGGTGCAGTTTTTAACAACAGCAAATTGAATAATGCGGATATGCATGGTGCACAATTAACTGATGCATTGGCATATGCGACTGATTTCGAAGGAGCTGATTTAAGGGACGTCGACTTTAATGGTGCACTTTTGATGGAAAGTACTTTTACTAATTCTCTTATTGACGGAGCAGATTTTACTGATGCAGTAATTAGTAGAATACAGCAAAAAGAATTATGTTCTATGGCATCTGGAACAAACTCAAAGACTGGGGAGGATACAAGCTATAGTCTTGGTTGCTGATATGTTGAAAAATAAAAATGAGTAATAGTCGTCTACCGGTAACTGTAGTTACAGGATTCTTAGGCTCTGGCAAAACAACACTCTTGAGGCATCTTTTAGGTGAAGCTCATCAACGTCTAGCAGTAGTTGTTAATGAATTTGGAACAGTAGGCTTAGATGGAGATCTTTTAAAAAACTGTGGTTTTTGCCCTGATGATCAAGTAGATGAAAGAATAGTTGAATTGAATAATGGCTGTTTATGTTGCACTGTTCAAGAGGATTTCCTTCCTGCTATGGAAGCTTTGCTCCTTAGATCAAATCAGCTTGATGGAATCATTATTGAAACCAGTGGTCTTGCATTACCAAAGCCTTTATTGCAAGCTCTTAATTGGCCTGCAATAAGAAGTAAGGTTTTTATTAATGGAGTCGTAACATTGGTTGATGGAAATGCACTCTCAAATGGAAGTCCTGTAGGTGATTTAAAAAGTATTAATGAACAAATAATGAATGATAATAGTGTTGACCATTTAACTCCAATAAATGAGCTTTTTAGAGACCAATTGATTTCTGCTGATCTCGTTCTGATTAGTAGGTCTGATTTGCTCTCTGCAAAAGATTTTGCATTGGTTAGGGATGAGGTGAAAAAGCAAGGAAATCACACTACTAGTATTCTGCCAATAGCTAATGGGAAAATTGAACCTTCATTAATTCTCGGTCTTAGCAATGAACAAAATAATATTTCTCGTCTTAATCAAAATGACCATGACCATGACCATGACCATGACCATGACCATGACCATGACCATGTTGATGTAATTAGTGAGCATTTAAGATTCGAATTCCCAATTGAGCAAGATGTATTGAGAGAAATACTTGTAAAACTTGTTCCGGAATATCAAATCCTTCGGTTAAAAGGGAGATGCTGGATAGAGGGTAAAGCTTTGCCTCTTCAGATCCAAATGGTTGGAACTAGATTTAATTCATGGTTTGAAAGCTCGAATGATGATTCATGGAAACCTTCTAGGGGTGGGCTTGATTTGGTCTGTTTGAGTCTTAAAGGCGGAGTTGAAAAAGCTTTTGAACGCTCTTTTTAATTAATCGGTTCAAATTATTATATTTATATTAAAAATAGGTTGTTTTTTTGTATATTTCCGCGATTCTTTATTAATTAAGAGATAATTCTCTTGCATCAAATTTTAAAAGTTTCTAATCCTACCGTTGTTGTGAGTAACGCAGTTTCCAGCAAAGAAAAAAATCAGGTTCAGAGTCTTCCCAATACTTTGAATATAAGAACATGCGTTAAATGTGGTGGTAATGGTTATATGAAATCTAGCCCAAATTGTTATCACACTTGTCTGACATGCTTAGGTAAGGGCCTAATAAGTGAATAAATTGAGAATATCAATTAGAAAATTATCAGATATTATCTACAATAAATTTCTAACCTTATTACTTGGGTTAACCAAGGAAAAGGAAAACTACATTAATTTTTAAAAGTGTCTTTATTTAAAGCAAGAGTTTTTGTTCATTTAAGGCCTTCAGTTTTAGATCCTGCGGGAGAGGCTACGAGGTCAGCGACTAAGAGATTAGGAATTGATGGTGTTACGCAGCTAAGAATTGGCAAATCTATTGAACTTGAAATCGAAGCTGCAAATAAAGACGATGCTCGATCTAAAATTGAGATAATGAGTGATCGGTTGTTCGCAAACCCCGTAATTGAGGATTGGACTTTGGAATTTAAGGACGAACTGAAAGCACTTACAAACTAAAAAAGATGAAAATAGGAATTATTGTATTTCCAGGATCGAATTGCGACAGGGATGTGAGGTGGGCTACTGAAGGACGCCTTGGAATTCCTACAAATTTTATATGGCATGAGACAACTGATTTAAGTGGTTATGACGCAATTGTTATCCCAGGGGGATTTAGTTACGGAGACTATTTACGTTGTGGAGCTATAGCAAGATTTGCACCTGCTTTAAATTCTTTAATCTCGTTTGTCGATAAAGGTGGAAAAGTTCTTGGTATTTGTAATGGGTTTCAAATACTTACTGAACTCGGTGTCTTGCAAGGAGCTTTGACAAGAAATAAGAATCTTCATTTTATTTGTGATAATGCAAATTTATCTATTGAAAGCACAAAATCATCTTGGATGAAAAATTACAAAAAACATGATTCTATTACATTACCTATAGCTCATGGAGAAGGTCGATATCAATGTAGCCCTGACGTTTTGAAAAAATTGCAGGATGATGATTCCGTTGCTCTTAGATATACGGATAATCCAAATGGATCAATCCATGATATTGCTGCAATTACAAATAAAAAAGGAAATGTTTTGGGGATGATGCCACATCCTGAAAGAGCGAGTGATGATGCTTTAGGCAATATTGATGGTCAGTTAATTCTGAGTACACTTCTTTCCTGAATTTATATATTAAGGCATTAAAAAAGCTGCTATCCAAGAAGAGATAGCAGCTTTTTGTTGGTTTTTTAGCTTAGTACTTGTATCCAGCTACAAATAATTGTTCATCAGAAGAAGGCTGAGAACCAGCAACATACAATCCTTTTGATGCCTCAGAGTTTGCTTGAGCTCTTGCTATAAGTGCTTTCTGTCCCTCAGAAGTGTTTGAGCCTTTCCATGCTTTTAGACATGAATGTTGTAAGGCACGACCATATGAGAATGAAACATTCCACTTAGCCTTTCTGTCGATCTTGTTCATCAGATTTAAATAAACTGATGCAGCTTCCTCGCTTAAGCCACCTGAAAGGAAAGTAATACCAGGTACACTTGCAGGTACACAGCGCTCCATTGTACGGATTGTCATCTCAGCAACTTGCTGAGGATCAGCTTTTGTTGAGCAGTCAGCACCTTGTACTGTCATTGATGGTTTTAGAAGAGTTCCTTCGAGAAGTACTCCGTTTACCTGGCAGGCTAAATAAACTTCTTTAATTACTTCTTCTTGAACTGCTGCTGTTTTTTCAATTGAATGTGAACCATCCATTAGGATCTCTGGCTCAATAATTGGAACCAAGCCTGATTCTTGTACTGATCTAGCGTATCTTGCTAAACCCCAAGCATTTTCTCTTATAGAAAGTTTAGAAGGGCAACCATCATCTGTTATTTGAAGCACTGCTCTCCACTTGGCAAATCTTGCACCTTGCTCGTAATAATCAGCAGCTCTTTCAACAAGTCCATCTAAACCTGAACAAAAAGTTTCTACATCGTGTCCACCAGCTAATGGTCTTAGACCTTTATCAACCTTAATTCCTGGAATTATTCCTAGCTTCTCAAGCTTTTTAACCATAGGCTCACCATCTGGATGGTTCTGGAAAAGAGTTTCTTCGAAAAGAATTGCTCCACTTATGAAGTCTCCAAGACCTTCTGTGGTGAAAAGCATACCTCTATATGCTTTTCTATTGTCCTCAGTGTTCTCAACACCTATAGAAGCAAGTCTTTTTCCTACTGTTTTGGTTGATTCGTCAACAGCAAGAATCCCTTTACCTGGCTGGGCTATGGCACTTGCTGTTTTCTTAAGTTCTTCTGCGTAGTACGAGAGGGCCATTTATGCAACAAAAATTTCCTTAAGATTATTCCATATAAACGTCCCTTTTTGTGGCTTATTACACTTAAAAAATTGTTTTTTGCTTTTTAGTGAATTTCTTTAATTTATTTCAAGCTTCATTCCTATTGAGTTTGATTCTTTGACCTTGTCGCAAACCTTTTGGCTGGCTAACCCCTCAGCTAAGCCTGGGATGACAGGTGTATCGTCTTTTATGCTTTGTGCCCACCAGCTTTGTATTCTCGCTACAGGAGCAATTCGCCCATCTTTCCAAGTTGTTGAAAAGGAAAGATCTGAATCTGGTTGAATATTCTTAAGAACTTCTCCTTTAGTTGAGTACCACAAACCAAATCCGTGGACATAATCGTTCTGGTTGTCGCTGCTGAGTACAAGAGTTCCATTGCTTCCATATATTTCCAGACTAAAACCCTTGCTTTGTTTTGTTACTGCAGATAGATTTACTTGGACTGGAATCAAATTGTTATTAATGGTTTTTATTTGTAGTTGAGAAATACTTACATCTTCACTTGTTACTTTCTTAGTGTTTTTTGAATGTGTACAAACTCTTTCTTTGATTGAAGTAGAATTTATTGCGCTTAAAGAGTGAGTTGGACCAATTAGCCAATGAATCATGTCAAAAGCATGGGTACCTAAAGCTCCCAAGACTCCTCCACCAGAATCTTTATCTGAATACCAATTCCATGGTCTATCGGGATTGGCCCTGCTACTCATTAGCCAATCTAGTTTTACAAAATATGGTTCTTGTAGATTCTTATCGTTAATTATTCGCTTTGCTTGCATGAACAAAGGAACCGCTCGATATTCGTAATCGACAGCTATTTTTAAATTTCTTTGGAGAGCATTCCTTTGAAGCTCTTTTACCTCGTCAGAGTTTAAGCAAGTTGGCTTTTCTAGCAAAAGATGTTTTCCCGCTTTAATTGCCTCTAGTGCAAGTTCGTATCTGGGTGCTGGTGGTGTGGCTACGATTATTCCATCTATTTTGGAATCATTGACTAAATCTTTCCATGAATCGTATGCATGAAGATTGTTTTTATTGCAAGCCTCTTTAAGTCTTTCTTCCCTAGGGTGCCACAACCCAACAAGCTCAATATTTTTATTAGATAATGATGCAGGAATATGAACACTTTCACCGAAACCTAGTCCCGCAATGGCTATACGTAGCGATTGATCTGTCTTGATCATTGCTTTAAAAATTATCGAGTTTAAACATTCTCGCAGCTATCTGAAATCACATCAACTAATAGTTTATCCCCATTTGGGTCTTGCCATTTTGCGGTTAAATTCTTTTTTCCATTAACTGAAATATCTTTAAATTTATTAGTTAAACAATTGATTTTCATTACATAAATATTCTCATCTATTTCCCTTGATGTAGAAGTGTCTATTTTTAGGTATTTTGTGGTTAGTTCTATTATCCCTTTACCTTTAATATAAATATTGTCTCTGTCTAAATATTGAATTCCTGCAGGCGTTTTACTCACTTCTACCCAATTAACATTGGCTGCATATACTGTATTTGCTCTGTTGAATAAAATTATAAATATTACTACTAATATATTTAGGAGATAATTAAACTTATTTCTTATGTTTTTATTTATTTTAAGCATTAGTTTGTAACTTTGCTTTTTTCAGTCTTATGTAGTCGAAGTATCTTTGCCAAAGTTTCTTTAAGTTCTGTTCTAGGTACGATGGTATCTACGAAGCCATGATCTTGAAGATATTCTGCTGTTTGGAAATTATCAGGCAGTTTTTCTCTCAATGTTTGTTCAATTACTCTTCTCCCTGCAAAACCAATCAGTGCTTTTGGCTCAGCAAGTATTAAATCCCCAAGCATGGCAAAACTAGCAGTAACTCCCCCGGTAGTGGGATGAGTAAGTAAAGGCATATAAAGCAATTGAGCATCTCTATGCCTTTCTAGTGCTCCTGAAATCTTTGCCATTTGCATCAGACTTAACATCCCTTCTTGCATTCGAGCGCCACCAGATGCGCAAACAATTAGTAACGGTAATTTTTCTTTGGTTGAGTGTTCGATAAGACGTGTAATTTTTTCTCCAACAACTGATCCCATTGAGCCACCCATGAACCTAAAATCCATTACGGCTAATGCCATTGGAATAGAATCGACATCGCATGTCCCTGTTATTACTCCATCTTTAAGTCCTGTACTCGCCTGACTTTCTCTCAATCTGTCTGCGTAAGCACGTCTATCTTTAAAACCTAGAGGGTCAACTGGAGTTAAGTGATTATTGATTGGTTTAAATGTATTTGGATCACAAATTATCCTTATTCTTTCTTCGCTATCTATTCGATTGTGATGGTTGCAGTTGCTACAAACACTGCAATTATCTATTAAATCTTTTCTGTAAACGACTTGGCCGCATTCTGGACATTTTTCCCATAGACCATCACTTTCATCCGATTCCTGAGTGACTTTGCCAACAAATTGGCCTTTTCTTCTATCAGCAAACCAGTCGAATAGTGACACAGCTATTTTGTGATTGATGTTAATTTAATACCTTGTGACCCTCTAAAGAGATTTGAAAGTTAAATCTTATCTATAATCCAAGAACAAAATATCCCAATTGATATAAATGGTGCAAATGGATACTGCTGAAATGGTTTTAATTTCTTAAAAAATTTCCCATAAATACAATAGATAGCTGATAGTAAAAATGAAATACATAATGATATAAAACTAAATTCAATACCAAGCCATATTGTACCGATCGATGAAAGTTTTATATCACCGATACCTAATGAATTTATTCCAAAAATTTTATAACTTATTAGACGTATTGAATACGTTATAAAAAAGATAATTATCATATACAAGCAATTATTTATTATTAATTCTATAGTATTTATTTTTTCGTTTGATAAGCCTGCATATAGTAAGTAAATAATACCTGATATAGCCAGTATAAGTATTTTATGTTCACTTATAAGCATGGTTCTTGTATCTTCTATTGATATCCAAAACAATATATATAAGAGTATTAAACTAAAAAATATTATAAATGTCATTACTTATTATATTTATCTGTTAAAATCTATTTAATTAGATTGTATTTAGAAAATTATATTTATTATCCTGCTGCTTTTTTCTCTTCGATCATTTTATGAATAATAGGTGTAAGAATAAGTTCCATCGCAAACCCCATTTTGCCACCATTAACAACAATACTTGTAGGACTTGACATAAATGAATCATGTATCATTCCCAATAAATACTGGAAATCAATTCCCCATTTTTCTCTTGATCCTTTTCTGAAATGAATAATTACAAAACTTTCGTCAGGTGTTGGAATGTTTCTACAAATAAATGGGTTTGACGTATCAATTGTAGGAACTCTCTGGAAGTTAATATCTGTTCGGCTGAATTGAGGACATATGTGATTAATGTAATCTGGCATTCTTCTAAGAATTGTATCAACGATTGTTTCCGCCGAGTATCCTCTTTCTGCGTTGTCTCGATGTATTTTTTGTATCCACTCTAAATTTGTGATAGGTACTACACCAACTAGTAAATCAGCTAGTGAAGCTACATCATAATCTTTTCCTACTACCCCACCGTGTAGTCCCTCATAAAACAAAAGGTCTGTTCCTGTTGGAATATCCTCCCATGGGGTGAATTGACCTGGATCTAATTTTGTTCCTAAGCGAGTGTTGTGTTCCTCTGCTTCTTCAGTGCTATGTAAATAATACCTTTTTTGACCACCACCAGTTTTTCCATATTGACTGAAAAGTTCTTCTAATTTATCGAATAAATTTGCCTCTGGTCCAAAATGAGAGAAGTTTTCACCTCTTGAAAGTGCCTCAGACATGGCCTTTTTCATAGGCATTCTCTCAAAACGGTGATAACTATCTCCTTCAACTACTGCAGGAACAATCTTTTCACGAGCAAATATATGCTCAAATGCTCTTTTGACGGTGCTTGTTCCTGCTCCAGAGGAACCAGTTACTGCTACTACTGGGTGAAGCTTTGACATCGACGCTTGTGTATTGACTTTTTATTTTTACAGGTCGACTGACCCTGAAAGGGAAACTATGCAAAGAGTTTTTTAATTTGTGAACTAATTATTTTAATTTTTCTGCCAATAGTTCACCCATTTGAGCGCAGCCAACCTTTTTAGTTGTCTCACTGCTCATTAAGTCTGAAGTTCTATATCCATCATTAAGGATTTCGTTAATTGCATTTTCTAAATATTCACCCGCTTTTATCTCATTTAAGGCAATTTTCAACATCATTGCCGCAGATAAAAGCATTGCTATTGGATTGGCTATATCTTTACCTGCTATGTCAGGAGCGGAACCATGAACAGGTTCAAAAACACCTGGACCATCAATAGTTAAAGAAGCAGAAGGAAGCATGCCAATTGAGCCTGTAAGCATGGCTGCAATATCGCTAAGAATATCTCCAAATAAATTACTTGTAAGAATCACATCAAATTGGCTTGGATCTCTCACAAGTTGCATTGCCGCGTTATCCACATATTGATGTGTTAGTTCTATATCTTTGTAATTATTAGATACCAATATTGTTTCTTCTCTCCATAATTGACTCACATCTAAAACATTAGCTTTATCAACTGAGCAAACTTTTTGATTTCGTTGTTTGGCCAATTTAAAAGCAATATCTGCTATTCGATTAACTTCCTCTGAGGTGTATGTCATCGTATTAAATGCCCTCTCTCCCTTGTCTGTTTTTATCCTTCCTTTTGGTTCGCCAAAGTAAATTCCACTAGTAAGTTCTCTGACAACTACTAAATCAACTTTTTTAATAAACTCTTCTTTCAAACTACTTGCTTTCGTTAAGGATGGAATTATTTTTACTGGTCTTATATTTGCAAAAAGATCCAATGAAGATCTCAGACGCAGTAAACCTGTCTCAGGCCTTTTGTCTCTAGGCAATTGGTCATACTTTGGATCTCCAATAGCCGCTAATAGAACAGCATCAGAATTCTTACATTCCTGAAGAGTTCTATCAGGGAAGGGGATCCCATCTGAATCTATAGCTGATCCACCAAAAGGCATTTCTTTAAATTTAAGTTCAAAATCAAATTTCCTTGAGATTAGTTCAAGAATTTTATGTGTGACGTTTGTTATCTCTGGACCAATTCCATCACCTGGCAATAATGTTATTTTGTAAGATTTCATTCTTTTTATTTATTATGGGAAAGGGTTACCTGGCGTTCTTGCGATCTAATTGACGGATAGCTTTTGCGATCTCAGGTAGTTTTTTGAAATTAGCAGAGCATCTCAACCATAGTTTGTTAGGAATGGCAGGGAAGCCGCTAATAACCTTTCCTGCTTCAATATTTGATACTATTCCCGTTTTTGAACTGGCTATGACTCTATCGCCAACTCTGACTTTATTACTTACACCTACTTGTCCAGCAAGAATAACTCCGTCTCCAATTTCAGCTCCTCCAGCTATACCTACTTGTGCAGCCATAGCACATCCTCTGCCGGTTGTTACTCCATGACCAATTTGTACAAGGTTATCAATTTTTGTATCTTCACCAATTATTGTCTCTCCGACAGAAGGTCTATCAATAGTTGATCCACTACCAACTTCTACTTTGCTTTTTAAAATTACTATTCCCACTTGAGGCATTTTTTTCCATCCATTTGATGTGGGAACGAATCCAAAACCTTCGCCACCAATAACTGCATTTGAATTTATTACACATTCGTCTCCGAGTGATGATCCGGAATGAATAACACTATTTGCATGAATTAAATTTTTGGCACCAATCTTTACTTTTTTATAGACAACAACTCCTGCATGAATAATAGTTTCCGCGCCAATTTCTGTATCGTCTCCAATATAGACATTAGCTCCGATTGAAACTCCAGGACCAATTTTTACATTTTCACCAATTACAGCACTTTTATGGATACCCTCTCTTTCTCTCTCAGAGGGATAAAGAAAATCTAGTGTTTCAGCAAAAGCAATCTTGGGCTCTTTTAAGAGTATCCAATCAAATGATAGTTGATTCACTATTTCAATAATAAAAGCATCATTAGCTGGCAATAATAGAGCAGATGCTTGTGACGTTTTGAGGAGATTTTTTAAATTTAACGGACTATTTTTGTCTAGAAAACTTATCTCATTCTCGTTAGCTTTGTCTAAAGAAGCCGCTGATAGAATAACTGGGTTTTTTTCTATTTTAAAGTCAACTACACCTGATTGTCCTCGTTTCAGGTTTTCTACAAGTTCAGTGAATTGCATGATTTGATTGGGATAGAAGAAATTACTATATGTCTGAATTATTCACCGGTTAGAACTAGAACATCTCGGTGAATAACAAGGGGAGATCCTGTCGTCTCTAATTTTGAATTAATTCCTATTTTTATTGCATCACTACTCATAGAGCAAATTCCTTTGGCAATTTCAATTCCATTGTTGTTTATAACTTTTACAGGTTGGTTAGAAATAAAATTACCACTAACATTTTTTACTCCAACCAATAATAGTGAAGCACCTTTATGTTTAATAGCTTCACTTGCACCATCATCAAGGTATATTTCTCCTACTGGCTTAATAGCATGTGACAGCCAACTCTTTCTGTTACCTATTGGTTTCGGATGAGGGTGGAAGACAGTTCCTATCCTTTTCCCCTCAAGTAATTCACCTAAAGTTTTAGGATCTCTGCCATCAGCTAATTGAACTTTTATCCCACTTTCGGTGGCTATCTTTGCCGCAGTTAGCTTTGTTTTTATTCCTCCAGTACCCCATGTCGTTTGCCCATTTTCTAGTTCTAATTGATTCAATTCTGTTGAATTATTAATATCTTTAATTGGCTTCGCTGTACTGTTAATTTTAGGGTCAGAAGAATAGAGATGGTCAATGTCCGTTAACAAAATCAGTTGATCAGCAGATATAGCTGTTGCAACTAATGCTGATAAAGTATCATTGTCTCCATATTTCAATTCTTCATCTGAGACTATATCATTTTCATTCACAATTGGAATGACATCCCATTCAATCAGTCTCTTTAAAGTTTGCGAAGCAGATTTATAACTTTTTCTTGAACCCAATTCTGATCTAGTTAATAATATTTGTGCAACTTTATATCCAAACTTATTCATTGCAATTTCATACAAAGCCATTAAATGAAGTTGGCCTATTGAGGCAGTCGCTTGTAGAGAGATGATTTCTTTAGGTCTTGATTTGAATCCCATTTTGTGACATCCAAGTCCTACAGCTCCACTAGTAACTAAAATGACTTTATTTCCATTTTTTTGAGCTCTTGATATGTATGAACAGTAATTCTTAATGATATCAAAAGTTGTATACTTGTCGTTTCCTCTTAAGAGGCTTGTGCCAATCTTTATTACCCAGGTTGTCATAAAAGACCTCCGGTTATGATTTTCGCTAAGTATCTCTCAATTGATTGGAGATTATTTTTTTCGATTTTTTTACCATAAAAATCTACTGAGTCTACCAATATTGTATACATTCCTAATCGATTGCCTACAAGAATATCTGTAAAAACTCTATCTCCAATTATTGCTATCTCGTTTGAAGAATAAGGTATTTTATCTATAATTTTCTTTAATTTTTTTTTACTTGGTTTGCCACCTGAGTATGTAAATTCTAAATCTAATTGATCAGCAATTAATTTTATTCTGCTCTTAGATGGGTTGTTACTAAATAAGTAGGTATAAAAGTATTGTTTTGAATTGTTAATCCAATTCTTTATATCATTTGATAGCACTGGCTTGTTCCCAGAGATTAATGTTCCATCTACATCAAGTATTAATGATTTAATATTTTTCGATAATAAATCATTTATCGAGATCCTTGAAATTTTGTCGTTTACTTTCCAACTTGGATTAAGTAATTCTTTTATTTTTAGTCTGATAATCCCCTCTCCTCCAGTTCAGCTTCAATGCCTGATTGTACTTTGTCAAATTCTTCGCCTTCAACAAGCTTAACTTCACCATCCTCTAGTTTCCCAACTATGAAGAAAGGGTCAAGAGGAATATATAGACCATATTCATTATTATCTACTCTGAAATTGACAAGTAGTTCGTAAGTTTCTGACTCGTCATCAATATCTTCTTCTTCAATTTCTTCAGGTTCGGGTTCATCTAATTCACCTGAAACTGTAAGAGTGATCGCTGATCTAACAAGCCTAAGATCATGTTCTTGAAGGACAATATCCGCGACTTCTAGTATTGGCTCATTCTTTTCAATTGTTTCTATTAGCTTTGGATCCTGATCGTCAACTAATTGAAAAATAGAGACAGGAGTATCTACAGGTGTTAATAATGCATATTCATTCCCTTCTAGAGGTACTACTTGTTCAAGAAAGCATAGGAGATCTGAACCTTGGGAATCTTTAACTAAAAGTGTAGGTACTTCTTCGTTTTTATTTGTTGTTGACATAGGTGAGTTTTTATTTTCAGTATCTGGTTTTTATTTGATTTTGTTTATATATCATATTCAGTATTTAATTTGAGTCATCTAGATTAGGCCCCTCAATAAGCCATTGTTGTAAAAGTATAGCGGCAGCTGCACTATCAATTCTTCCTGTCTTGTCTTTTTTTAAAGAAAATCTTTCTTTAGCCTCGAATGTAGAGCATTGTTCATTGACAAAAGCCAAGGGAAGTTTTAAGGATTTCGCTAATTTAAATCCATATTTTTTACATTGAATAGATTGATTGGTTTCCTGGCCACGCATGTCTAGAGGATTTCCAATTATGAGCCCCTTAACTTGTCGATCAAAACAGACCTTTCTGAATTCTATAAGATCTTTTTCAAAGCTATTTCTAAAGATGGCAGGTAGATGAGTTATTGATATACCAAGTGGATCACAACCTGCTATCCCGATTCGCTTTTCTCCAATATCAAGACTTAAAACTGAACAGGGTTTTGGCATAATCATTTATTTTTTCCAATTTGAATAGTTGATGGCAATTCAGGCTGTTGTTGTAAATTTCCCACAAGATTATTTAGTAACTCAGTTTCGATTGATTTTAAGGTATATCCATTTTGCCGTTTCCATACACTTCTTCCGAGGAGTATTCTTTCTTCTTTTATCTTCCAATTGCTATTAGTTAATGTTTCATTTAACTTTTTGTCCTCACTTGGTGTTTCTATATAATATTTGTCTTTACCTACCTTTATATTATTAATTTTTTCTGGAATAGATTGACTTAATCTGTCATCCCAGGCTAATCCTCTTATTAGCTCTAATGAATAATTATATTGTGGACAAATAGATGGTATTAAACCCACTATAATATTATTTTCTTTAGATTTAACAACACCTGTGAAAGTATTTCTTTTTTCATAAATATCATGCCACTGTCTATCATAAATTGCTCTAAAATTTAATGACTCTCTAGCTTGTTCAAGTTTCCATATTTGTTGTGTATTTACTTCATTTAGCTTTTCCCAAATGAAATTACCTTTATCTTCTTTGTTTTTATATTTAGTATCCTCTTCTCTATTCCAGTATTTTATTATTCTTAGTGGTTGAAAACCTGATTGCCTTATTATAGATAAGTTCTGGTTGTCATTTGTATTTATGGAAATTAAAAAACTTTGGGTATTAATATTGCTTTGATAGAGTACCTTTCTTAATAAATTCTGCAATAAATTATAGCGACTAAAGGATATTGAATCATCTATAAAGTATGGTTCTGATATCGACCAACAACTACCTCTACGATTAATGGGGGAAGCTAAAATGTAAGCAATTATATTATTTCTTTCTACTGCTACATAACATTTTGAGTTACGAGTGGGAATTAAATCAGTAAGACTTGATTCTAATGAAGAAAACCATTTTTTGCATAATAGTATTTGAAATATTCCAAGATATTTAGAATTACTTTCAGCTTTAAGCATTGACAAATGCTTGAGCATAAGTGGCTCAATTATTAAATCTGAAGGTAATGCTTCATTATTCTTCATTTACTTATTTTATTATATTTTCAACTGTCATGTGACTTCTACTTTATTTTATCAGTTCTTATAAGTACAAGTGGTGTTTGTTGGTTAGCATTACCTGCTGGGTTTGATGTTAAAGCTCTTTTAATTATTTCATCATTATTAACATTATTTGTAGATAAAATTTTGACTCTTCCTAGATCATTTACATCTACAACAGCTACATTAATGTTTAGTTCTTTTGATGCTGTTATACAAAAGTGTTTGGTGTCTTTAGGTCCTAATACAATACTTTTATCATACGGAGGTGTTGTACCAGTAATATCGTCAATCAATCTAGCTTGTTCACCTGCTAAACGATAAAAAATGCCTTTAACACCCAATATTTTAAATATCGCTCCAAATAACCATGAAATTATTATGCGTGTTGGACCATAAATATTTATTAGAGTTTGCATTCCGCAAGCAGTAGCCAAGCTACTAGTTGGGTGAAATCCTTTGCAAGCTAATCTTGAAAGTTTACTTGTGCGTATATTTCTATAATCAATATATTTACCTTGCATTATTGCTAAGGGGGATTCTCCAATTGTAAGAATATCTGAAGGCATGCAATCTTGTGGAATATAAGTTTTTAAGATTTCAATAGGATTATCTAAGGTTCCAAGAATATGAGTTTTAATTGGATCTATAAAATTTGTATTAGAAGAATTTTCTTTAGCTAAATCTGAAAAATAAGGCAA
>QCJZ01000003.1 GCA_003215695.1 Prochlorococcus sp. AG-409-J03
TTAGGAGTCACAGCACCTTCTGTGGGTCAAAGTTAAACAAAGAATGGAAATTTAGTTCAGTCAGTTGAGTGCTTGACTCAAAGGGAGCGACCAAAATCTCGCTCCCTTCTTTATGGAAAAAATAGGTGACTTGACCTAATAGACAAATATAGTACGTTTGTATTAGTATTGTCCCCATAACTAAGCCGGCAAAGGAAGCACGAAGTAAGCATCGTACTTTTTGCCTCTTCTCACAAGGAGAACCAAGATGGGTCGAATTAAAACACCAAAAGTTGTTGCTCAAGTTGAAGCACTTGAGCATCCAGAAGAGTGGAGTTATTTCACTAATCTGGAACTGGTGAAGTACAAAGGAAGTTCTGTTTGCCTTACGTGTCAACACTTCACTTATACGTGCGATAAATCATGCATAACTCTTTTGACTTGTCCTCTTCACCAACGTCTTATCTCTCAAGGTGAACATCTCACAAAGCATTTCCTGAACTGGCACAAGAAGAGGGTATTACACATTGGATGGTGTCCAGAAGTTACCTAACTAACCAAAAATTATTTCCTCAAAACCAATGAATTTAACTACCACTGCTGATTCTGTGATGATGTTTTGCATCATCGCTTCAATGGCAATTTTTAGTGCCTTCTCAACTCTTCTTTCGATCCTAAAGAAAGGTATATTTGTTGATCAGAAATCGGTACTGATGCAAAAGACCAATAGCGAATTGAGGGCAATGCTTGTTGGTATAGACAAAATTTCCAAACTCAATAAAAAACAATTAGTCGATTTAGTAATAGAAAAAAATGAACTTTTTTGACACTAAGAATTTCTCAATGCGTAGAGAACTCGTAAAAAGATTCTTGAAACTGGTCCATCAAAACAAACCACGAGTGTAGAGAAAACAAACTTTCTACGATGTCTTTACGGAGAAGGTGACAAGGGGACACGTAGAAGTCACGTTGAACACGTCTACCAAAACCTTTGGAACTAGATTCGTCAATTTTCACTTTGGACTCACGTGGAACTACAATTTTTACTCTATAACTACATTTTAGTAGTTATATTCACTCCCACTCAATAGCCAATCACAAAAGGGTGCTCTCAAACCCCAGTAATACCAACGGGTTTCATCTTTATTATAGCACGTAAAACTCACCTGAAACCCTGTCATACCATTGGATTACAAGGAAAAATATACTCAATGATGCTTTTGTAGAGAAATGCTAGAGTATCCGATTGCTATGTCACCTGCTATGCGTCTCTCACCTTGTCACCTGCTCTCTACTTAGAGAAACAATCTACAGACCCGTTTTTGATTCTTGCTCTACCAGTTCCAAGATAATTTTAAAAAGAATTAATCAGGATTGAAATTAGTAGTAAAATTGGAAGAACCAAAAGAGAGAAAAAACAAGAGAAGATGGATAATTCTAGTCAAGATGGAGAAGGAAAGAAAAAAATCACTAAAATAAAAACATTCCCAGTGCCATTTGCGTTAGGAGCAATTCAAGAAAATATCAATATTGCTACTAAGACTCCTTCCAAACCATCTAAAGAACAAATAATTAATAAAGCATTTCAATTTCATTCACAAGGAAACATTTCAGAAGCAGCCAAATATTATCAATTTCTAATCAATCAAGGCGTTGAAGATTCCAGAATTTATACTAATTATGGAGTCATATTAGGAGCATATGGCAAATTAAAAGAAGCTGAGTTGTATCAACGAAAAGCAATTAAACTTAATCCTAATTTCACTGAAGCTCATTCCAATCTTGGGAACATATTAATAGATCTTGGTAAATTAAAAGAAGCTGAGTTATATCAACGAAAAGCAATTAAACTTAATCCTAATCTCGCTGAAGCTCATTCTACTCTGGGAGACATATTAAAAAATCTTGGGAAACTAGAAGAAGCAGAACTATCCACTCGCAAAGCAATTAAACTTAATCCTAATTTCGCTGAAGCTTATTCTAATCTGGGAAGCATATTAAAGAATATTGGTAAATTAATAGAAGCAGAAGTGTTTACTCGAAAAGCAATTAAACTTAATCCTAATCTCGCTGAAGCTCATTCTAATCTGGGAAACATTTTACAAGATCTTGGCAAGTCAAACGAGTTGCTTCTATTATCTAAATCAACACTTGAATCAAAATCTATAAATCAAGGATATAAATTATTAGCTTTATTAAGGATTATAATCACACATTTACTTAAAAAAGATTTTGAAAAAACCCTATTAAATATAAACAAAACCAACGATCTAATAAGTAAAGGTGCAGTCAATAACATTAAAAATGATCAGAATAAAAGGAATTTTTTGAATTTTTTTCTATTCATTACTTCACTATTTCCTCAACTTGAGAAGAAGGATAACAATCCTAATCTAAAAAAGGTACCTCATTTAGGAGAAAGTCATTGTCTTTCTTTTGCTCATCAAAATCTATCTATATGCTCACAAATCAAAAAGATTCAACCAGTTTTAATCGTAGGTGGGAAAGCATGGCATTTTGCTAATAACAAAAATAATCGATGGAAAGATTCTCTAGCTCAACAGATAAAACAACATAATTATAATGATGAAATATTGATTTCTTTTGGAGAGATAGATTGTAGAAAAGATGAAGGAATACTCAACTACGCAATTAAAAATAACAAAAATATTTCAGACGTGTGTGTAAAAACAGTGAAAGGTTATCTTGATTATATGGAGAGAATTCTATCTCAAGATTACTCAAAAAGATATTATTTTGGTGTTCCCGCACCATTAAGACAAAACGAATTGCTTGATGACTTAGATATAAAGAGAATTGAGACTATCAAAATATACAATTCCCTTTTAAAACAAGAAGTTTTATCTAGGAATTCTTATTTCGTAGATGTTTATGCTTTGACATCTAATGATGCTGGAGAAAATAATAATCTTCACATGTGTGACGACACTCACCTTTCCCCTGATTGTCTGTCTATTTTATTTGAAGATTATCTATGCAAAAGTGAAATTTGATCAAAATAAATTTCTCTATGAAAAATATTTCTAAAAAGATCAAAAGCAAGCAAACTTACAAAACTGGGCAAAATATGAAGAGAAGCATCCGAACACATTCAAAGCAATGTATCAATTCTGGGTTTGTAAAGCGTAAACCTCACTAATTTAAGAGCATTAAAATATTTGATTGTGTAGAGAAAACTATCTATCTACAACTTCGACATAGAGACGGTAAAAATGTGCCACGTGAAACCCTTTCTTGCCAATGGATTACAAGGAAAAACATACTCAATGATGCTTTTGTAGAGAAGTCGCTGTGACATAAAGCACATAAAGTTGGGGTATATAAGGATTTACAATCTAGATATCTAATACTGTCATAAGGTTGACTGGATTCGTGAATATTGCGACCAAAATAGTAACTGTAAACTCTAAAAGTTCATCTCACCCATATTTTGGTCAAGGATCATCAAAAGGATATTTTATTGATGGAAAAGAATCCCCTTCATTAACTCTAAGACAAAATATTGTATATAGATTTGATCAATCAGACAGCAGTAACAGCAATCATCGAATCCTATTCTTTACTGACGCAAATAGAATAAATTCTTATCAAACAAATATTTCTGAAGTTGGTATCTCAGGTTCAACGGGTGCATATACAGATATCACTTTAACCAGTGAGACACCAGTAGAAATATTTTACCAATGTCAAAATCATCCCTTAATGGGTAACAATCTAAAATTCTCAACGTCAGGGAATGACACAGTAACAAGTAATTCAAATAATGAACTAATCGATGGTGGTGCAGGACTAGATACCGTTTCTTTTACTGGTAACTTCTCGAGTTATTCCTTTACACGTGGCACAGACACACTAGAAATCGCTGATCAAAGAACAACAGGAATAACCGATGGAACAGATACTTTAAAAAACATCGAATACATTCAATTTACTGATCAAACCGTAGAAGAATCCAAAGTAGACGTTGTTAAAACCTATAGCGGTGAGTTTAGTGATTACAAGTTCTACAACAAAGGCAATGGGATTTATCAAATCAAAACTGACTCCGATTATGACGATATAACAGGTCTTCCTTTATTAACTTTTACAGGAGAAGCAACAACAAGTTCTTTTAGAGACATCAGTGCCATTGCTGACATCAAAGGAACATTTGATCAAGTCACTGGTTTAAATACTGATGATGCAAAAATGTTCCGTTTATATAACGCTTCTTTCAAACGACTTCCTGATCCTAATGGATTGAAGTATTGGATCGGTAAATATAGTTCTGGAGAAAATGATTCACGAGCAGTAGCATCTTCTTTTCTTGTCTCAGATGAATTTAAAGAGCGTTATGGAGCAAATGTCTCTGACACCACTTACGTCAATAATCTCTATCAAAATGTACTAGGGAGATCACCTGATAGCAGTGGATTGAACTATTGGTTAGGTCAATTAAATAGCGGTGCAGAAACAAGATATGAAGTTCTTCTTGGATTTGCAGAGTCAGCAGAAAACAAAGCACTCTTTACAGAAATGACTGGATTTGGTTGATCTGGAAAATTTAGATTGTTAGTAAAACAAAAATTAGGACTGTAGAAAAAACCATCTTTCTACGTTTTCTCCATGGAGACGGTAAAAGTGTGACACGTGAAACCTACGTGAAACCATATAAATCAAATTATCACTGGAAAGTAGACATCTCTGCGACTCCTACTCAATAGGTCCTACCATAGTTGGGGCGCCAAAACGCAGTCAGAGACTGAGTTTATTGCTTTAACAATAGCACCGTGACGTGCCTGTTTAAGATCCCTTGTCACTCTATCACTTCACACTTAAAAGTTTCTACGGTGAAGTGTCTTTTTTAGAGTATAACTACATTTTAGTAGTCAATGCTATTCCAACTCAGTAGTTCTTGCTCAAAATATTCCCTGTAATCCCAGTCCCTTACTCAACTAATTTTTTCCCAATTCTCGTGGGAAACTAGGAGAAACATGTAGGAGACATACTTGCCCTCTTATATTTCCGTTTTAGACATTCATATAGAGATTGCGTAAATCATATTACATCCTTTTTTCATTAGGTATTTTGTGTCCCCTTGTCCTAGTTCTCTAAGTGGAGAAATAATATATAGACCTGTTTTGTATTCTCCCTCTATAAGCTCAAAATTGTTTGATACAAAGTGATTTAGAATTAAAATTAGTAGTAAAATAATTCGAATCAAAAGACAGAACGGAAAAATGGAGGCGTCAGATAAACGAAAGCAAGAAAAAAAGAAAGTCAATAAAATAAAAATATTCCCGGTTCCATTTGCGATAGAAGAAATTGAAAAGAGTATTTCTTTTTCTAATAATGAAGAGCATAAGCCCTCTAAAGAACAAATACTTAACCAAGCATTTAAATTTCATTCACAGGGAAACATTCAAGAAGCCGCGAAATATTATCAACTTTTAATCAATCAAGGATTTGAAGATCAAAGAGTTTTTTGTAATTTTGGTGTGATTTTAAAAAATCTTGGCAAACTTCAAGAAGCAGAATTCTATAACCGCAAAGCAATTAAACTCAATCCTAATTTCGTTGAGGCTCACTCTAATTTAGGTAGCATATTGAAAGATCTTGGCAAATTAAAAGAAGCAGAAAGATCCTATCGAAAAGCTATTGAACTCAATCCTGATTTCACTATGGCGCATTTAAATCTTGGAAATATTTTTAAAGATCTTGGCAATTTAAAAGAAGCAGAAAGATCCTATCGAAAAGCTATTGAACTCAATCCTGATTTCGTTGAGGCTTACTCTAATTTAGGTAGCACATTAAAAGATCTTGGCAATTTAAAAGAAGCAGAAAGATCCTATCGAAAAGCTATTGAACTTAACCCTAATTTTGTGAAAGCCAAAATAAATTTAGACTTTATTACTAAGCAACAAGTTCCTCTATGGCATATTCCTATGATGAACGACGATAAAAGAAATAACGCTTATTTAACAGCTATAAAGAGTGCCATTAAGAACAATGAATATGTATTAGAAATTGGAACTGGATCAGGATTACTTTCGATGATGGCTATTGATGCGGGAGCAAAAAAAGTCATTACTTGTGAAGTCTCAGAACCTATTGCTGAAGCAGCAAAAAAAATAATCAAAAAAAATGGGTATTCAAATAGAATTGAAGTTATAAACAAAAAATCTACTGAGTTAAATATTAATGCAGATTTAGAAAAGAAACCCGATCTAATTATTTCTGAAATTTTATCTTCTGAGTTTGTTGGAGAAGGAGTTCAAAGATCGTTATCAGATGCTAATCAAAGATTAATCAAAGAAAATGGACGAATGATACCTGAAGCTGGAGAAATTAAAGTTGCTTTACTTGAAAGCAGTCCAGAGATAGAAAAAGAGATGTTTGTTGAAAGAGTAAATGGATATGATCTTTCAGAATTCAATAATATCATTGGGAAAAGATTGAATGTCCAATATCTTGGCAGAAAAACAACAACTTCTTTTTTAAGCGAAACCAAAGTTCCTTTTTCTTTTGACTTATATAGCAAAGAGATAATTAAAAGAAAAGAAATAATATTAGAAATAAAAGCTTGTAAAAGCGGAATATGTCTAGGTTTAATATCGTGGCTCAAACTTAAGCTTTATGAAAATATTGAGTTCGAAAATAACCCTAGTGAAAACTGTACATCAGGATGGGTAAACCCAATTTATAAGCTTAATCAGCCATTAAAAATTATAAAAGGTCAATTAATCAAAGTCAAAGCTACTCTTCTTGACGATAGTGTATGGTATGAATTTATATAGTTGCAAAAACCAGAATAACATTATCAACAAGAAGTAGACGTATACTTCACTCCCACTCAATAGAACCTCTAAAAATACCAAGTTCAGGATCCCTTATTACAACTGAATAAAGCATAGCATTTAATAATAAGTAACTTCCAAGTGAAACTTTTGTGAAACTAATAAGAGACGATAATAAACTAAAAACTCCTCACAGACGACTTTAACTTAGAGATATAGTAGGGAATTATTCTAAGAACATACTACTTTATGGCACTCAAAATGAAACAACAATAATTTGAGAAAGAATTAATAAGGATTCAAATGAGTAGTAAAATAGGAATCACCAAAAGAGAGAAAAGATAAGAGAAAATGCATAGTTCTAGTCAAGAAGGAGAAGAAAACAAGAAAATTACTGAGGTAAAAACATTCCCAGTTCCATTTCCTTCAAGAGAAAATCAAGAAAACCTCACTGTTACTACTAACACTCCTTCTAAACCTTCTAAAGAACAAATAATTAAGCAAGCAGTTCAGTATCATCTAAAAGGAAACATTACAAAAGCAGTAAATTATTATCAAGATTTCATCAATCAAGGGTTCAAAGACCACAGGGTTTTTTCTAATTATGGAGGGATTTTAAAAGGTCTTGGCAAGTTACAAGAAGCAGAAAAGTTCTATCGCAAAGCAATTGAACTTAATCCTAATTACGCTTTAGCACATTCTAATCTAGGAAATCTATTGAGTGATCTTGGCAAGTTACAAGAAGCAGAATTATCCATACGCAAAGCAATTGAAATCAAACCTGATTATCCAGAGGTGCATTACAATCTGGGCAATATATTGAGTGATCTTGGCAAGTTACAAGAAGCAGAAAAGTTCTATCGCAAAGCAATTGAACTTAATCATAATTTCACAAGTGCTTATTATAATTTATCTGGATTAGCAAATACTATTGAGGAAGCAGAAGCAAGGATTAATCAATGCTTAAAAATAGATGAGAATCATTTAAAAGCAAAACTCAATCTCAGTGCTCTAAAATTACATCAAGGTGATCAATCCTCATTTGAAAAGTTAATTAAATCTCCTCACAAAGATCATCCTTATATGCGCTCCTTTAAATGGGTTTCTACTTTACCAAAATTACCTGAATTATTTTTCCATAGATGGGCATTATTTGACAGTATGATTAATAAAAGTAAAAAAGATAGACCTTTCTATGAATTTGGTGTTTGGCGAGGTGAATCCTTTAAGTATCTAATTAATACTTTCAAAAAAGGTTATGGATTTGATACTTTTGAAGGATTACCAGAAGATTGGCATCAAACAAAACAAGGCAGTTATTCAGCAGAAAGAATCATTCCTAATATTGATGGCGGAACATTTATAGCAGGTAAATTTGAAGACACACTTCCAACTTTCTTTGCCGAATCAAGACCTATGGCATCAATTATAAATTTTGATGCTGACCTTTATTCTTCTACTCTCTGTGCTTTAAATTATTCAAAACCTGTTATAAATAAGGATACAATTTTAATATTTGATGAGTTTATTATCAATGAAAATTGGGAGCAGGATGAATATAAAGCACTCAATGAATTTTGCTCTAATAATAATTTAACTTATGAAGTTTTGGCGATCTCCTATATGACAAAGCAAGTTGCAGTGAAATTAATAGGAGTTTAACTAAAAAGAAAGATACAAACGAACTTATAAAACTGGGCAAGATTTGCAGAAAGGCATCCAAATACTTTCAGAAGTATCTATCAATTCTAGGTTTCTAAAATTTCTATCTGAATACTCAAAAGCATCTAAGTTTCATAGTTTGTTTAGAAACTAGATAAGTAATTTAGTTGCAGAGTATACCTATCATTTGTAGATGTATGAAGGTTGTTCAGCATAAGGATCAACACGCAAACGCCCTTCTAACTGTTCATACAACGCATATGAATTATCATTTTGTCCCCCTGTTACTACCCATAGTTCAGGAAACAAAGTGTAGAGAAATCAATTCTTCTACGACTTTTCTACAGAGAAGGTGACAAGGTGACAAGTGAAACTTTGGTGAAACTCAAGTATTGAGTCTATGACTGGGGTTCTCATCCCACCCTTATTCCCACTCAATAGTTCCTGGAGGTTTACTTGTTATATCCAAAACAACTCTATTAACACCTGCAACTTCATTGACTATTCTATTAGAAATTTTTTCTAGAACTTCATACGGTAAGCGAGACCAATCAGCGGTCATTCCATCTTCACTCGAAACACAACGAACAACAATTGGCCAGGCATAGGTTCTTTGATCTCCCATTACTCCAACTGAATAAACAGGCAACAAGACAGCGAAAGCTTGCCAAATTTCATTATACAAACCAGCATTATTGACTTCCTCTCGCACAATTAAATCTGCATCCCTTAAACAATTTAATTTTTCATGAGTAACCTCTCCTAAAATTCGTATTGCCAATCCTGGACCTGGAAATGGATGTCTTCGAACAATTTCATCAGGTAAACCCAATGATTTTCCAACTTTTCTAACTTCATCTTTAAATAAACGTCTCAATGGTTCGACCAATTTAAATTGTAAATCTTTTGGTAAGCCTCCTACATTGTGATGACTTTTGATTTTAACCGCTATTCGCTCACCAGTTTTAGGATCAACATTAGTTCCAGAACTTTCTATTACATCTGGATAAAGCGTACCTTGAGCTAAATAATCAAAAGGGCCCAATCTAAGACTCTCCTCTTCAAAAACCCTAATAAATTCTCTACCTATTATTTTACGCTTTTGCTCAGGATCAGTAACTCCTTTTAATTGAGAAATAAATCTTTCTCTAGCATTGATGTATTCAACTTTAATATTAAATTTTTCATGGAAAAAAGACATTAAAAATTCCGGCTCCCCTTTTCTCATAAACCCTTGATCAATAAACATGCACGTCAACTGAGAGCCTATGGCTTTATTTAATAAAAATGCAAGAGTTGATGAATCAACACCACCAGATAAAGCCAATAAAACTTTTTTATCGCCTACTTGTTCTTTAACTTGAGCAACAGCTTCATCGATGAATAAATTTGTTGTCCAATCTTGCTCACATGAACAAATATGACATACAAAATTTCTTATTAAAACCATTCCATAAGTGGAATGAACAACTTCGGGATGAAATTGCACTCCATAAAAGCTCTTTTCATGCAAAGCAATAGCCGCTTCTGAAGTATTTGAAGTATGAGCTAATCGGACAAATCCTTTAGGTAATTCCTGAACGGAATCGCCGTGGCTCATCCACATTGTTGATCCACTAATAACATTGGTTAATAAAGCTGTTGAATCATCAACTTCTAAAGGAGCCTTTCCGTATTCTGCTTTCCCAATAGCAGGTTTGACTGATCCTCCTAATTGATGAACCATTAATTGCATGCCATAGCAAACACCAAGTACAGGAACACCTAATTTAAAAATGTCAGGATCACAATAAGGAGCACCTTCTTCATAAACAGATCCAGGTCCTCCACTTAGAATGATTCCTTTAGGATTAAGAGAGCGTAATTGAGCTACAGATGTTGTATAGCTCATGACTAATGAGTAAACCTCTGTCTCTCTAATTCTTCGAGCAATTAATTCTGAGTATTGAGAACCAAAATCGAGAATTACGATTGCTGGGTTTCGTTTTTCTTCTGAAATCATTGAAGCCATATCAACCTGAGGAATCCTTGTAAAACATTCTTATCAAATAGAATAATTAAGCGCATTGAAATATGGTGCCTATCACTGAAGAATTAACCCTAAAGAATTTATTTGTTTTACACCATCCAAGCCCGCCCAACGAATTTGCCTTTGACGATCAAATAAAAGCGATCCAATTTCCATTGATGAAGATAAATAACGATTTACGTAACTACGGCTTTTAATTTCAATTTCTTTGGCCATCCTTCCCCAAATCAAAGACACAGCCTCCGGATTACTTGCTTGAAGTGTTAATAAAGCATTTTCCACCGACGTTGATTGACTTATTAACTCAATCAAATCAAATGAAATACCCTCTTTAACTGCAAGTGAAGTGAGTATTTCAAGTCTTCCATCGGCTAAATGATGATGGGTATGAAAAATACCTCCAGAGAGTTTTACAAGCTTTCCATGATATCCAAACAATAAAAGTTTTCTCACACCGCATTCAGCAGCAGCAACAAGAAGAGGCCCTAACCAATTACCAGTTTTAATAATTTGATGAGCTGGAAGTCCATATTTAAGTGCTAAATCCATTCCATTTTCACCAATCACATAAGTCAGGAAGCCATCAAATAATGAGTTAGAGCATTTGCCCTTAAGAATCTCTTTGCAATTTTTCAACTGATCAGGAGAAGCACTGATTTGAGCTTCAGCCTGTGTCCCAATGAGGGACAATCCATCTACGACTCCAAATGCTTCGTTACTCGTCTTTAGAGCACGATCTTTCCCTTCAGGTAAAACAATTTCTAATTTAATTAAATTACCTTTGGGTAAAAGCGGATGAAGATTTATACATAACAAATCACGTGCAAACTTAGATATACAAGGCTGATCAGATGATTGGAATTTACCTACTCCATAACCCGCATGGAAATCAAGCCAATTAGGAAAGCCATCTTCAACCAACTGTCCAGATTGAAAACTAAGTTGACGAAACTGTATATATGCCCAAATCTCTAGTCCTCTTGTTACGTCAAGAGGCAATCCAGACTGACAATGACAAACTGCTAAAGATCTCTCACCATTATCAAGTAATGCAGATGAACAAACAGGAACCCTGATTGATTCTTTTTTATTTGGTAAATCAATTATCTCAATGTCTTTAAATTTATTACCCATAAGAATGTTTGTTGCAGACTTTGCAGCAGCAACTACCCAAACTGGCAGAGTAAATTTATTCAAATCATTCGAAGAGCTAACGATAAAAGAAATTCCCTCAATAATTTTTTAAAATAATAATAATCTAGATTTAAATAATTAAATGCAAGACAAACTCAATCTAATGATCCCTGGACCAACACCGGTCCCAGAAAATGTTTTGAGTTGCATGAGTAAGCACCCCATCGGACATAGGAGTGAAGATTTTCAAAAAATTGTTCAAAAAACAACTGAGCAACTTAAATGGCTTCACCAAACAACTGCTGATGTCCTAACAATTACAGGAAGTGGAACAGCCGCGATGGAGGCAGGAATTATCAATACCTTAAGCAAAGGTGATCGTGTCATCTGTGGTGATAATGGTAAATTTGGTGAAAGATGGGTAAAAGTTGCGAAAGCATATGGGTTAGATGTAACTGTCGTAAAAGCTGATTGGGGAAAACCTCTTGATCCAAATCAATTCAAAAGGATTCTGGAAGAAGACACTAATAAAAAAATTAACGCAGTAATTTTAACTCATTCAGAAACTTCAACAGGAGTGATTAATGATCTTAAAGCAATTACTAACGAAGTAAAAAACCATGGTAAAGCTATTACTATTGCTGATTGTGTAACAAGTCTTGGTGCCTGCAATATTCCAATGGATCAATGGGGAATTGATGTAATAGCTTCAGGTTCTCAAAAAGGTTATATGATTCCTCCTGGTCTTAGTTTTGTTGCTATGGGCAAAAGAGCGTGGGAAGCAAATAATCAATCAAATTTACCTAAATTTTATTTAGATTTAAAACCATACTTGAAGACAGTTAATAAAAATAGTAATCCTTTTACACCTGCAATCAATTTATACTTCGCTTTAGAAGCATCACTAACAATGATGGAAAAAGAAGGATTAAATAATATTTTCAAACGTCACGCTCGTCATCAAAAAGCAACACAAGAAGGAATAAAAGCAATGGGTTTAAAATTATTTACAGAAGAAAAGTATGGAAGTCCAGCGATAACAGCTGTCGAACCTGAGAATATAGATGCAGAACAGATAAGAAAAGTATTAAAGACTGATTTCGATATACTTCTTGCTGGTGGACAAGATCACTTAAAAGGAAAAATCTTTAGAATTGGTCATTTAGGGTTTGTAAATGATCGCGATATTATTAGTGTGATATCAGCATTAGAAAGCACTCTTTATAAAATGGGAAAACTAAATGTCCCAATTGGGCAGGGTATTGCAAAAACAATTTCTATACTAAATAAAGAATAGTTTATAAGAATCTATGAAAAAACTATCTAGTTTTAATTAGATGAAGCACTTGAGGTCCAACTCCTCTAGCTCTTCTTTCTTTGTCGAGTGCTTTTAAAATCAAACCAGCAGATGATTGTAAATCTCCTTCATCAGCTTGTACTGATGCATTCTGAAAGAAATAACCAGCCTCTTTTAAAAATGCTTGCTTTTTGACTTGTATTGCATCCATATTTAAATTTGTAGATTCAATTATTTTTTGTTGAGTTACTATATCAAAAGATAGATAATTTATTCATATTAAAAAAATAATTGAGAGCAAAATTAAAACATTTAATTCAAAAATTTCTAAATACGATTTGTTTTCAAGTCAAACATCACACAAGTCACGTAATAAAACAAAAACACTAATGCATGCTAAAGCTAGACAGAAGAAAGAAAAATAGATAATTTAAAATTGATATTTCTCTTAAAATCATGCCAATTGAGATAAAGCGAAACTTCTTACCTATTTCAATAATTTATTTAGTCTGCAGTTCCACTTTAGGATTAAATGTTAATGCAGCGATCACCAATGGAGCAGACATATATTGCTTTATGAGGAATGGTGGCAATACTCATGAACCTAGCTGGGAAGCAGCTTATGAATTTATAAAAAATAAAAAGCAAGGTTTATTCAAAACCTCTCCAAAACAAGCTGCTTCTTTAATTGTTGAAGAAGTGGTACAAGATCCTACAAAATATGCAGATTGCATTAATTATTTAGGCGATCTATATTCTGACAACTCAAATTCAATAACAATTAATGAAGAAAAAAAATTAGATAATGAAATAAATTCACAAATCGAAAATACAGAAAAAAGTCCTAAAGGCAAATATATAGATCGTTATAATTATTAATTTAATTCAGTTTAGGTAACAAAGAAAAAGCTTTATTCTAGTTCCACATCAATTAAAAATAAATCTTAAAAAATCTAAAAATGCAATATTCGATACATTGACTTATTTTACTATCAAGGCAAAATCGAACTATTAACTTAATAAGTATGCACAATAGGGACGCGGTTTTCTTAGAAGATCTCTGCCCAAAGCTACGTGACCGAAGATGGCGCAAATCATTACATGAATACACCGGTAAATGCTGCATATATTGTGGAAAAAATTCAGAATCAATTGACCATGTCTTACCAAGAAGCAAAGGGGGATTAAGCATAACTGAAAATTGTGTACCTGCCTGTCTCTCATGCAATGGAAGTAAAACGGACAATGATGCTTTTGAATGGTATAGAAAACAACGTTTTTACGACCCAAGACGCTCTATGGCTATACGAGCATGGACAGAAGGAGATATACGTTTAGCTCTAAGACTTCTCAAATGGGCCCAGCCTAATAAGAGTGAAAGTTTTAGAGACCCAAAAACCCAATCAAATGATGATTTTTCTTGGCAAGCAGCATAAGATTCTACCAAACCTGACAAGCATAAGAAGAATTATATTTTTCACAAATAGAAGCTATATTAGAAGGCTTTTCTGGCACTACAATCATACAAAGAAGAAATAAACTTGAAGCAAACAAAGGCTTGATTATGTTTTGATTTTTTTTGGCTAGATACAATCTTTTATGTTTACTTAAATTGCTAGCTCCATTGATGGAATTCAGACTAGGCTTTAAAGAAGTAGCAATCATTGCCAAATAATCAACTTAATACATTTGTACTAATGAATGAAGTTTTTGTCAAGCGATTGAACCCTCTACCGCCTAAATCAAAATTAATAATATTTGGCGGTGGATTTAGTGGTCAAAGAATTGCAAGTGTAGGAAGAAATTTAGGAACAAAAGTTTTGTGCAGCAGGAGGAAAGAAAATAGCGAAGGAGCTGATTTCATATTTAACACCGATAACGAAATTCCTAATGAAATTCTTGATGGAGCAACACACGTTTTAAGTTGCATACCTCCCCTAAGAAATGGAGAAGACCCCGTCTTAAGTAAACTCAAACCTCAATTACTAAACTCAAAGAATTTAAAGTGGGTTGGTTACTTGTCGACTACTGGTGTATATGGAGATACAAAAGGAGAGTGGGTAAATGAAAATACATCTCCTAAACCGCAACAAGAAAGGAGCGTTCGCAGATATTCCTGTGAGAAACAATGGTTAGAAACAAAACTCCCTGTTCAAATACTGCGATTACCAGGTATTTATGGACCAGGCAGATCTGCATTTGAAAGCATAATGACAGGCAAAGTGAAAATGATCGACAAACCTGGTCAAGTCTTCTCAAGAATTCATGTAGATGATATTGCTGGAGCTGTCTTATTTTTAATTAATCTCTATTCACAAGGAAAGAATCCATCTGTTGTTAACATTGCTGATAACTTACCTACAAATAATCTTGAAGTTATTTCTTTCGCAGCAAAAATAGCTAAAAAATCGCTGCCATCAAAGATTCCTTATGAGATTGCAAAAAACACAATGAGCCCAATGGCACTATCTTTTTGGCAAGAGAATCGAAAAGTTGATAATAGATTACTATGTAAAACACTTGGCTATTCTCTTATTTATCCTGATTTTAAATCTGGATTGAAAAATTGTTTCTCAAACCTAAAAATGAATTGCTGATTTATTGTTCATATTCTGTTTATACTCTTTATCTTTTAACAAACTTAATCAAATTAATTTAAATAGCGCTTCATAAATATTTAATTTAGTCTAAGCAAATCAAAATCACAACAAACACATCGCAAATGAAAGAATTGAAAACAGAAAAAGATAATAAAAATAAACTTATTATTTCATTAGGAGATCCTGCAGGAATAGGGACTGAAATAACCCTAAAAGCTCTAGGTTCTAAGAACTTAAATAAAAAAATACAGCCTTTACTTGTAGGTTGCAAAAAAAATATTTATTCAACATGCTCTAATTTAATCAAACATGGTATAAAAAATATTCCCGATCCAATTAATCTTGATATATTTGATATTCCTTTAGAAAAGAGAGTGATTCCAGGAGTCGTTGACGAATATTCCGGTTCAGCAAGCTTTAAATGGTTATTGAAAGCAACTAATTTACTTCTAGAAGGTAAAGGTGATGCTCTCGTGACAGCACCTATCTCAAAAATTGCCTGGCATAAAGCTGGGCATCAATTTGCGGGACAAACTGAATTACTAGGTAAGTTAAGTAATAAAAAAACATCTATGCTTTTTACAGCAATATCACCAAATAATGAATGGAGATTTAATACTTTATTAGCTACAACACATATACCTCTTAACAAAATAAATAAGACTTTAACAAAAAAATTGATTCGATTTAAATTAGATACTTTATTGAAGTTCTGTCAAAAGTTCAAAGAGAAACCATTCATACAAGTAGCCGGATTAAATCCACATGCAGGAGAAGAAGGAAAAATTGGAATAGATGAACAAAACTTAATTATTCCTATTTTAAATGAATGGAAATTAGATAATCCGACTATCAAAATTACTGGTCCTATACCTCCAGATACATGCTGGATTTCAGCTCTAAATGCATGGGGTAGTACCTCAAATGAAAATAATGCGCCTGATGGAATACTTGCTTTGTATCACGATCAAGGTCTCATACCCGTAAAGCTGATTGCCTTTGATGAAGCTGTGAACACAACTCTAGGACTGCCTTTTGTAAGAACATCACCTGATCATGGAACTGCACTTGATATTGCAGGCAAGTTCAAGGCTAGAGAGAAAAGTATGATTGCTGCAATGAATAATGCCTGGCTTCTTTCTCAATAACTCAAACTTTTACACAGGTTTTAATCTCATTAAAACTTGCCCAAACTCAACTGGTGTTCCATTCTCAACAAGAATTTCAATTACTTCACCACTTACCTCTGACTCTAACTCGTTCATTAATTTCATTGCCTCAAGGATACAAACAGTTTGGCCTGTAGTAATTCTCGATCCAATTTCCACAAAAGGGGGCTCTTCGGGGCCTGGTGCGCGATAAAAGGTCCCAACCATAGGAGCGGTTACTTCGACCAGGTCAGAGCGTGATCCAGGCACCGAAGGAGGCGGTGTACTTAGTAATGGAGTGGCCTCAATTTTACGTTGAGGTGGTGACGAATCAATCTCTTCTGAGGTGATTTTCTTGTGACCAGCTGATGAGTCTGAAGAAGTTCCAAGATTACGTTTAACTTCCAAGCAAAAGTCTTCCCCCTCAAGTCTAAACTCTTGAATATCGCTCTCAGCTAAAGTTGCCAACAAGCGATGAAGCTCTTCGTGATCAAGATTCATAGTCATTGTGTTTCTCGGCCTAGATAACTGTCATTTCGAGTATCAACTCGAATTTTCTCACCAATTGAAATAAATAAAGGGACCATTACCTGAGCACCTGTTTCCAAGATTGCAGGCTTTGTCCCTCCTGAAGCAGTGTCACCTTTTACGCCAGGATCAGTTTCTTTTATTTCTAAAACAACTGAATTGGGCAATTCAACTTCAAGAGGTTTTTCATTCCAAGTCACTACATTAACCTCCATCCCTTCCTTTAGATATTTCCTACTTTCACCAATTTGTTTTGCTGTTAGGCGTGTTTCTTCATAAGAAGTCATATCCATAAATACAAAATCATCTCCGTCCATGTATGTATGTTGCAATTTTGATTTCTCTAAAAGAGCTTGTGGAACCATTTCACCAGCTCTAAAAGTCTTCTCTACAACGCTACCGTTCACAACAGCTTTTAATTTTGTCCTGACAAACGCAGAACCCTTACCAGGCTTGACATGTAGAAATTCGATAACACGCCAAACTGCACCGTCTAACTCGATAGTAGTGCCAGTGCGAAAGTCGTTACTTGAAATCATTCACACAAAAGATACCTAACGATCATAAGTCTGTGCCAAAGTCATGCAAAACATAGAATTAACATGACAAAAAAGATTTGCATTCTTGCCCTGATTTCAATCCTATTTTCTTTAAGCTCTCCATGGATTGAACCTGCAGTTGCAAGCCTTCCAAATGGTAATCGACTAAAAGATCCCTACGCAATCTTAAGAAACTCTTTACCGATTGACCAAAAAGAATTACGTGAATTACAAAACAAACTGGAAAATACCAGCGAAGATCTTCGAGGAAGTAGATGGTCAGCTATCGCCAAAGCCACCTCAAGAACTCAGTTCTTAGTAAGTAACAAAAAAAATCAAATTCTTAGCTCAATACCAGAGGAAAACAAAGAAAAAGCAGTTAATCTACTTTCCAATTTAAAAGAAGAGCTTAATGAATTAGGGCAAATCGTGAACGAAAAAAATAAAGTCTCATTTATTAAGGTCAGACGTCAAAGTTTAAAAACAATTGATAATTTAGAATCTTTGTTAATCACTAATAACTTTCCATATAAAATCCCTAGTGAATATGACACTTTACCAAGACTTCTAGGTAGAGCAACTGTAGAGATAAAAACATCAAAAGGAAATATGAGTGCAATTATTGACGGTTATAATGCTCCTTTAACAGCTGGTGCATTTATAGATCTTTCATTGAAAGGTTTTTACGATGGTTTACCAATTAACAGAGCCGAAGAATTTTTTATTCTTCAAACTGGAGATCCCAAAGGTGAAGAAATAGGATACGTAGATCCTGATAGTAATCAAATGAGAAAAGTTCCATTAGAAATAAGAACTCCAAGTTTTGAAGATACACTTTATGGTGAAACTTTTGAAGATGTTGGTCTCTATACAGAAACACCTACTCTGCCATTTGCTACCTTAGGAACTCTTGGTTGGGCTCATTCTGATTATGATTTAAATGATGGTTCATCGCAATTTTTCTTCTTCTTATATGAAGCTGAATTAAATCCTGCTGGACGTAATCTTATAGATGGAAGGAACGCAGCATTTGGTTATGTCATAGAAGGTTCTGAAATATTAAATCAATTAGGAGTAGAAGATAAAATTATTGAAATTAAAGTATTAAATGGTTCAGAAAATCTAAAAACTCAAGCTTAAAGTTTAAAAAATAGTGACCACTACTATAAAAGATATTGGAGAAATAGAATTACTCAATCGCATAAAAAAGTTTGTGCGTAATGGTCAGATAGATGATGATGTTGCTGAAATAAAATCAAGAAGAAAAAATATACTTATAAATAACGATTTACTTGTAGAAAAAATTCATTTTTGTGAAAGTATTTCGGATGCTAAAGATATTGGATGGAAATGTATTGCGACAAATGTTTCTGATCTGATTTGCAGCGGTTCAGTAAAAATAATCTCCTTCAATGTAGGGCTTGTTTTACCACCTACTACAAATTGGGAATGGGTAGAAGAACTATATGAAGGAATGTTCGAAGCAATTCAGGAATTTGGTGGAGAGATAATTGGTGGAGATTGCACTTCCGGAAAAATAAAAATGATCTCAATTACCGCAATTGGGGAAATGAACAAGCCCAGGCTTCATAGAGGAAATGCTTTACCAGGCGATTTCATCGTTAGCACTGGATATCATGGATTAAGTCGCTTAGGTTTAGCTCTCTTAAGGTCAGAAGAATTACCAAGTACAGACAAAATAAGTCCTGAGCTAATCAATAAAGCTATACAAGCTCACAAGCGGCCTTATCCCGCCTTAAAAGAGCTAAAAGCGCTAATTAAATCCAAACCTTTTCTAACGAGCTGGAGAGCCGCAGGGACTGATAGCAGCGATGGACTCATTGAAGCAATTAGAGGTATTTGCCAAAGCAGTAATTGTCAAGCAGTTTTGTCACAATCTTCTTTGCTAAAAGACCCTGATTGGCCAAAAAGTCCAAATTGGAATGAATGGATTCTCTACGGAGGCGAAGATTATGAATTAATACTATGTCTCCCTAAAAAATGGGCTGAAACATTATCAAAAAAATTAAAAACTGCCAGAATAATTGGATTTACAAGAAAGGGTAAACCCAAAATTTTCTGGGATAACCTAGAAGAAATTAATATTGACCAATCAAGCCTATTTCAACACTTCTAAGAATTGAAAATAAATTTTATTGCCATTTTTGAGCAACAATTTCAGCTAAATCAACAACCCTCTGGCTATAACCCCACTCGTTGTCATACCAAGCTAAAACTTTGACCATATTGTCATCTATGCACATTGTTAATGCTTCATCAACAATGGTTGATTCATTAGTGCCAGCATAATCAGAGGAGACTAGAGGCAAATCTCCATATTTGATTATTCCTTTCATTTCACCCTCCGAAGCAGTTTTCAACAATGCATTTACTTCTTCAGCACTGGTTTTGCGACTTGATTCAAAAACTAAATCAACTGCGGAAACGTTCGGAGTTGGTACCCGCATAGCAATACCAGTAAGCTTTCCTTTCATTTCTGGATATACAAGAGCTACAGCTTTGGCTGCTCCTGTTGAAGTAGGAACCAAATTCATTGCAGCAGCTCTTGCTCTACGCAAGTCACGATGAGCATTATCCAATATTCTTTGATCTCCTGTATAGCTGTGAATTGTGGTCATTAAACCTTTATTTATTCCTAACTTTTGATCTAAAACTTTCACAATTGGAGCTAGACAGTTGGTGGTACAACTTGCATTGCTAAGAATATCAAAATCCCCATGAGAATATTGATCAGCATTAACACCAACCACATATGTTCCAACACCGTCACCTTTTCCAGGTGCAGTAAGAATGACTTTCTTAGCGCCAACCTGTAAGTGCTTACTAGCGCCAACATCTGTATTAAATACACCTGTTGACTCAATAACTAGATCAATACCCCACTCTTTCCAAGGAAGATTTAATGGATTTCTATCCGAATAACATTTAATAGTTTTTCCATTAATTTCAAATGTATCGTCGGTATGTGAAATTTCAGCATCATTTATTGCACCGAGAATCGAGTCGTATTTAAGTAAGTGGGCACAGGTCTTTGGATCAGAGGTAACGTTGATGCCTACCACCTCAATATTTGTATTTGCACCCCTACTGAGCCAACAACGCATAAAATTGCGTCCAATTCTTCCGAATCCATTAATCGCAACACGCAAAGTCATTTCTAAAACGGTTAAACCGGATAAGCTACTGGCCGCTGATCATACAGAACGATGAGCATTTTGAAAAAAAAATAATGTCTTCAGCAAATAAAAAAGTACAAAACACTCGAATTCTTTAAAAAATGTGCCTTTTGAAAGATGAAGAGTTATCTTTCACTCGACACCAAATTGAAATTGAAGAAGTTACTACTCTTACCTTCACATATCCACTTTATTGGAATTGGAGGCATTGGTATGTCTGCCCTAGCAATGATTCTCGCTAAAAATGGATATTCCATATCTGGTTCTGACATAAAAAATAGCCCTATTTTAGAAGATTTAGCTAATAATCATGTAAATATATTTAACACTCAAAAAGAATCAAATATTGATAAAATTCTTGATAAACAAAATAAAAATATTTTAGTTGTAATCAGCTCTGCAATACGTGCTGACAATGTCGAATTAAAAAAAGCTAAAAAATGTAATTTGCAAATAATACATCGCTCAGAAATACTACAATCCTTAATTAATCAAAAGAAATCTATAGTTATTTCAGGTTCACACGGTAAAACAACTACAAGTACTTACATAACATCTATTCTTTCAATTTTAAAGAAAGACCCAAATGCTGTAATTGGTGGTATTGTTCCTCTCTACAAAAAAAATTACAACGTTAGTAATAGTGACATATTAGTAGCAGAAGCAGATGAATCGGATGGTTCGTTAGTAACATTTCATCCAAATATTGGAATTATTACAAATATAGAACTCGAACATATTGATCATTATAAAAATCTAGAAGATATAATAAAAGTAATGAAAGAATTTGCAGGAAATTCTGATTACTTAATTGCAAATTATGATTGTCAAAACCTCAAAAATAATATAGAAGCTTCTAAATGGTTTTCAATTCAAAAAACTAGTGGTATAGATTTTGCACTAATTCCAAAAGAATCTAATGGATGTGAAATTATTGCAGAATATTATGAAAAAGAAAAATTTATTGATCTCATCAGTATACCAATTCCTGGAATACACAATTTAAGTAATGCAGTAGCTGCTATAGCAGCTTGTAGAGTAGCTGGAATTCTTTTTAAAGATATAAAAAAAGTAATTAAATATTTACAACTCCCTTCACGAAGATTTGACTATAGAGGTTTATGGAAAAACAGATTAATAGTGGAAGATTATGCTCATCACCCTAGTGAAATTGATGCTGCAATATCAATTGCTTCTACTATAAAAAATACAAAAAATAATCTTTCCGAAATATTACCTGATAGAATAGTATCAATATTTCAACCTCATAGGTATAGCAGAACTAAAAAATTTCAAAAAGAATTTGCAAAAAGTCTAAGTAAATCTGATTTAGTATTCATAACTCCTATTTACTCTGCTGGAGAAGATGAAATAGAAGGAATAACTAATAAGTCTATTGGTAATCAGCTAAAAAATTTAAAACCTAGTCTAGAAGTATATACTCCGGATAATAATCAAGATCTAATAAAACTAATAAAAGAAAATACAATGGAAAAAGATTTGATTTTAATTATGGGTGCAGGAGATATTAATATGATATGTGCAAATCTATTTTTGGAATTAATCAATAATAAAATAAATAATATAGCTGCTTAATAAATGAATTACATTCAATTAGAAAAAAATATTTCCTTATCAAATTTTACTACTTGGAGAATAGGTGGTCCTGCAGAATGGATTGCTCAACCAAAAAATATTGAAGAAATTCAATATTTAATTAATTGGGTAAATAAGAAAAAAATTCCATGCAATATTCTTGGTGCTGGATCAAATCTTTTAATCAATGACAAAGGAATTAAAGGTTTAAGCATATGTATGCGTAATTTCAAAGGCATACATATTGATAAAAATAGTGGAATTATCGAAGTCCTGAGCGGTGAAATGCTTCCAACTTTGGCCAGAAAAGCTGCTGCGAATGGACTTCATGGTCTTGAATGGGCTGTTGGTATACCAGGAACAATTGGTGGAGCAGTAGTTATGAATGCAGGAGCACAAGAACATTGCATATCTGGCTCTCTCGAAAGCATTACAACACTATCTTTGAAAGGAGAATACAAAACAATCAAAGGAAAGGATCTCAATTTTGGATACCGACAAAGTCTTCTTCAAAATGAGAAGCTAATTGTCTTATCTGCTCGACTCAAGCTGGTATCAGGTCATGCAGCAAAAATTCGACAGGCTACTAATGAAAACCTAAATCATCGATTAAGAACACAACCTTATAAATCCCAAACCTGCGGAAGTGTTTTTCGAAATCCAGACCCTTTAAAAGCTGCAAAATTAATTGAAGAACTTGGTTTAAAAGGATTTCGTTGTGGTGGAGCTGAAATATCCAAAATACATTCAAATTTTATAATTAATGCAAATAAAGCCTCCTCTTCTGACGTCATAGAGTTGATTAAATATATCCAAAAAAAAGTTTTTAGTTCTTATGGAATCTTGTTAGAAACAGAAGTCAAACAATGTGGCTTTTAAATTTAAACCCTAAAATCAATAACAATAGGAAATTCTCATGGCTGGATTCGGACTACCAAATTTTGGACAACTAACTGAAGCTTTTAAAAAAGCACAACAAATTCAGCAGAATGCTCAAAAACTTCAAGAAGAACTTGAAATCATGGAAATAGAGGGAACAAATAATGACAACCGGGCAAAAATATGGATGTCCGGCAATCAAAAACCTTTACGGGTTGAAATTGACACATCTCTTCTCTCTGAAGAAAAAGCAATAATCGAAGAAGCCATACTAGAAGCGATGCAATCCGCTCATGAAGTTTCAACTTCGACTATGAAAGAGCGCATGGAAGATTTAACAGGAGGATTCAAACTTAACCTGCCTGGTATGGGAGATGAGAACTAATAATTTCCTCTAGATTGTTACGATAAAAGGGATATCGTTCAAGATCTTTATTAATTACACAACTAGGCTCATCTCTATGCAAACAATTGCGGAACTTACATGTTGACTTACTTAACTGACTTCTGAATTCAGGAAACAAATAAGCAAATTCAGATGGTCCACATACTATTTCTGGACGATTAAACCCAGGTGTATCAGCCAAAAGAGATCCATTTCCAATCTCAAAAAGTTCGACATGTCTGGTTGTATGAGTACCTCTCCTTAATTTTTTTGAAACAGATGATGTAGGTAGTGAAACAGTTGGTATTAAATGATTAATTAAGCTTGTCTTTCCTACTCCAGAAGGACCAGCGAGGACAGTTAGTTTTGTCTTTCTAAATCGTTCTATTAATGAATCAATACCTTTAGAGTTTTGTATAGATACTGGTATACAATCGTAACCCCAAGATTTGAATTTATTTATATATGAAATCACATCATTCTTAGTAACTAAATCTATTTTAGTTAAAACTATTAAAGGCTTTATCTTTGCGCATTCAACTGTTAATAAAAAACGGCTTGCTTGCTCCATATCAAATAAAGGCTCATCAACTGAGATACAAATAGAAGCTAATGTAACATTTGCCACAGCTGGACGTTTTAAAAAACTAATTCGCGGCTCCACTTCAGCAATTACAGCTCTTTTGTTTTTATAATCTATAGATTCAACGAAAACTATATCGCCTACATCTATAAATAAACCTTGATAATCTAACTTGCTTCTTCGTGTGCATAGAAGTCTAATTTTTTCATAAAATTGATCCAACGAATCATCTTTAAAATCTTTATAGTCAATCTCTACAATTAAAAAATTTGCCTTAAGTGCTACAACAACACCTTTTAAGTTCTTAAATTTATTTTTCTTCACTCGATATTAACAAAGTTACTTTTTTAGAATCTTTATTAAGTATTTTTACTTGATAACCCTTTTCTTTTAAACCATCCATAACACTAATTTCGGCTTCCCCTATATCAAGATCTACTTGTAAAAATTGATTTGAAGATAAATTTTCTAAAACCAAGCAACATTTAACAAAATTGAACGGGCAAGTAACTCCACACAAATTTAAATAATGATCAATCAAGACATTTTTCTCCACTATTATTTACCAAATAACCTACTAAATAAGCCACTTTTGTGATAATGATATTGAGGCCCACGTGCAGAGTAATGGCCAGCTAACTTCTCTAATAAATTTCTTTCAGAATCTGATAATTTTGTAGGTAATTTAATCTTTATAGAAACTTGGTGATTACCTCTAGCAACAGGGTTGCCTAGTTTTGGTACTCCTTTATTTTCTAAATTCAAAATAGAGTTAGGTTGAGTTCCTGCTGGAATTTGTAACTTAGTAGGTCCATCTACAGTATCTATTTCAATAGTATCTCCTAAAATTGCCTGAAGATAACTAATATTCACCTCAGATAAAATTGTCAATCCATCTCTCTTTAAATTAGGGTGATTTTTAACTTTTAAGAAAACATATAGATCTCCAGAAGGACCACCCTTTAATCCGGCATTACCCTCACCTGAAACTCTTAATCGTGTTCCACTATCAACTCCAGCAGGAATATTGATTTTTAATTTTTTTCTTACTTGTTTAACTCCTTTCCCTCCACAAGAATTACAAGGATCTTTAATCACTTGTCCAGTACCACCACAAGTTGGACATTCAGCAACTTGGGTAAAACTTCCAAAAGGTGTGCGAGTAGCTCTGCGTACTTGACCTGCTCCACTACATGTTGAACAAGTAACAGGACCAGTACCTTTCTTAGCCCCCGTCCCTCTACAAACATCACAAGTTTCTAAATGGGGAACCGTGATTTCTTTTTCTTGTCCAAAAATAGCTTTATCAAAATCAATCGTTAGGTCATAACGCAAATCATCTCCCTGCTGTGGTCCGCGTCTTTGAGGACGAGAACCTCCTGGCGAACCAGAACCACCAAAGCCATTAAAAAAGGTCTCAAACAAATCTGCAAAGCCACCCATATCGCCCATATCAGGCATACCAGCAGCCCCACCTACTCCAGCTTCTCCAAATTGATCGTAACGAGCCCGCTTTTGAGAATCACTTAAAACTTCATATGCTTTACCTATTTCTTTGAATTTATCCTCTGCACCTGCTTCCTTATTCACATCAGGGTGATATTTCCGAGCTTGCTGTCTGTAAGCTCTCTTTAAAGTGTCAGCGTCAGCATCTCTACTGACTCCCAATAGTTCGTAAAAATCAGCCATTAGTTCATTTAAACAAATTCACTTCCATTTCGATCATCGTGAAGTTAATTCTCATCTTTTGTTGAAACGTCTGAGGATTCACTTTGTTCTTGATTAATAGCACTTTGATCAGGAATCTCTTCATTAGAACTTTTCTGTCCTGGTCCCATAGAAACTTTGACCAAAGCATGCCTTAAAACACGACCATTCAAGTGATAGCCCCTTTGTAATTCTTCAATCACAATATCCTCAGCCTTCTCATCACTGGGTTCTCTCATAACAGCTTCATGCAAAGAAGGATCAAAAGTCTGATCAACAACACGCATTGGAGCAACACCTAGTTGTTTCAAAACTTCAACTAATTGCTTATAAAGTCCTTGGTAACTTCGATGTAATGCTTGTGCTTCTTCTCCCTCAGGGTTTAATTGCTGTCTTGCTCTTTCAAAATTATCGACAACAGGAAGTATTTCACTAAGCGTAGAACAAGTAAGTTGAATTTTTAGATCATCTTGATCTCGCGTCTGACGCTTACGGAAGTTATCAAAGTCAGCAGCTATTCGCATATATTGACTGTTTAGAGTTTCATGTTCTTTTTCTAATTGCTGCAATCTTGCTTCAGTATTTGGGACTTTAATATTTGAATCAGAGCTAGTTGAAGATTTTTCGTTTGCTGTATTTACTGAAACGTTGTTCAATTCAGTATCTACTTCTGGATTATCAGAAAGCTCAGCTTGTTTAGATGATTCATGACTTGTATCAGAACTTAGAGTGTTTTCATTAGAATCATCGTGTGAGGGACCATCCTGAGATAATTCATGATCTGAGGAGGAAACTTCTGAATTCATATAATTTGAACAGCTATTAGACCATGTTGATAGCAAAGGGTTTTTTATACAAGCTGCGGAAGCCCACACCTTTTGAATAGAGAAAAAGTCATTTAGGAATCAACTTCAAACAAAAGAGCGACACCATTATTGCAATACCGTTTACCAGTTGGCCTTGGACCATCATTAAAAACATGCCCTTGATGCCCACCACAACGTAGACAATGATATTCAGTTCTAGGGACAATTAGTTTAAAGTCTGTTTTTGTCTCAATTGCATCAGGTAAATGATCGAAAAAACTTGGCCAGCCTGTTCCACTATCAAACTTTGTTTTTGAAGAAAATAAAGCAAGCCCGCATCCTGCACAACGAAAAACTCCTTTCCTTTTTTCATCATTCAGAGGACTTGAAAAAGGTCTCTCTGTTCCTTCCTTACGTAAAACGTAAAAAGCGTCTTGGGCTAAACGATTTTCCCATTCTTTATCCGTTAAAGTTTTATAATTTTCCATAAGTTTAGTTGCAGCAAAAGCGCTTTTTGGTTTGATAATAAAACCAAAAAGAGTATTCAAGAATCCAATCATTAAAAATCTACGCTTCAAAGAAATCTCTCAATCCAATCAATATTAATAAAATTTACCCCCTATAGGTTGAAAAAAATTAATTCATAAACAATGATTTCCAATTCCCCCAAAACAAAGGAAATAGCTAATCACAGATTAAGTATTGCTCCAATGATGGATTGCACAGATAGGCATTTTCGTGTCCTTATGCGTCAAATCACCAAAAAATCTCTTTTATATACAGAAATGGTTGTCGCGCAAGCACTCCATTACAGCAAAAATAGAAATAAATTATTAGATTTTGATGAAATTGAACATCCAATTTCCATACAACTTGGTGGAGACAATCCGAAACTTTTAGCTGAAGCAGCTCAAATGGCTGAAGATTGGGGTTATGACGAAATTAATTTAAATATTGGTTGCCCAAGCCCAAAAGTAAAATCTGGAAACTTTGGAGCTTGCCTAATGGGAAAACCAAAGACAGTGGCAAATTGTATAGAAAAAATGAAACAATCATGCAATATCCCAATAACAGTGAAACACAGACTAGGAATTGATAATCTCGATAGTGATGATCACCTTATGGAATTTGTTGATAATTGTTCATTAGCAGGAGCAGATAGATTTATTGTTCACGCAAGAAAAGCTTGGCTAAATGGATTAAATCCTAAACAAAATCGAACAATCCCACCTCTTCAATATGAAAGAGTTCAAAAATTGAAGAATAATAGACCTGAGTTGATTATCGAACTTAATGGTGGAATAAATTCAATAGATGATTGTATTAAAACCCTAAAAATTTTGGATGGGGCCATGGTTGGTAGAGCTGCATACGCACATCCCTTCCTTTGGACAAAAATAGACTCGATGATTTACGGACAACAAGAGAGAGTATTATCTAGATCTAAAATAATCGAAAAAATTATTCCTTTTGCTCAAAAACATTTAGAAAATGAAGGACGTCTCTGGCAAATTTCTAAACACATTATAAATCTGATAGAAAATATCCCTAATGCAAAAATATTAAGACAAGAGTTAAGTGAAAAATCTCAAACTCAAAAAGCCGACATTTCAATTTTAAAAAAAATTGCCCAACAACTTAAAGATGCTGGGCATTAACAAAGAGCAGTCAATCTCTAAGATTCTGCGCCTCCATAATCTGCAGTAGTGTCGTCACCCCCTTCAGGCGAAGCACCTCTTCTTCTTCTGCTACGACCTTGATCAAAGCCACTTGCATCTTGCGAGGCATTTCCATGACTGCGATCTTCCCAACCTTTAGCTCCAGAAGGTCTATCTTGGACTGATTGATCGCCGTAACCGCCACCGCCTCTTCTAGGGGCACTGCCTCTTGGTTCAGCTTTGTTAATTCTTAAGGGACGACCCATAAGTTCAGCTCCTTGAAGAGATTCAATTGCTGAAGCTTCAACTGCTTCATCAGCCATCTCAACAAAAGCAAAACCTCTTTTGCGTCCTGTGTCTCGTTCTAAAGGTAAAGAACAATTTGCCACCTCCCCAAAGGGAGAAAACAATTCAATGACATCTTCCTGCTCAGCGCGGAAGGGTAAGTTGCCGACAAAAATACTCACTTGAAAATTGGACTGAAAATAAAATGTAACTAATAGGCTAAGAATAGCCAAAATTAATAACTCTAAATTGAGTTATCAACTAACACTTTAATACCGAAAGCCCTCAAAAAGATTTAAAAAAAATTTTTACTTAAATAATTCCTCGCGCCAAAAAACAAGCTGCTCTTCAACTCTCTCAAATCCAGTACCACCATCACTTAAACGCGAAGCAACCACACTTGAAGGCAAAAGCTTTTCATAAATATCTTTTTCAAAAAATTTATGAAATTTTTTCCATCTTTCCAAAGGAATATCTTTTAACAAAACACCTTCCTCCAAAGAAGTTTTCACAATTCGACCAACTAATTGATAAGCCTCTCGAAATGGTATGTTTTTGGCCACTAAATAATCGGCAACATCAGTCGCATTTGAAAAGTCAGAAGAAACAGCATGCTTGAGTCTTTCTTTTCTAAAAATCAAACCTTCTTCAAACAATATTGACATTGCAACTAATGAATTCTTAACGGTTTTGACACTATCAAAAATTGCTTCTTTATCTTCTTGAAAATCTTTATTGTAAGCCAAAGGTAATCCCTTGATCATGGTCAACATAGCTTGCAAATGTCCAAATACTCTCCCTGACTTACCTCTAACTAATTCTGGAACATCAGGATTCTTTTTTTGAGGCATAAGACTACTTCCAGTAGCGCATCGATCAGTTAATTGAATAAATGCAAATTCTTCCGATGCCCACAAAATAACTTCTTCAGATAATCTACTCAAATGAGCCATAATTAACGATGACGCTCCTAAAAATTCCACAACAAAATCTCTATCACTCACAGCATCTAAGCTATTAGAATATATATCTTGAAACTTCAATTCAGAAGAGGTAATACTTCTGTTTATAGAAATAGAAGTCCCTGCTAAAGCAGCTGCTCCAAGTGGAGAAATATTAACCCGTTTTCTTACATCTTTTAACCTATTTCTATCTCTTTGCATCATCTCAACATATGCCAATAAATGATGCGCTAGAGATAAAGGCTGTGCTCTTTGTAAATGTGTATAACCTGGAATAAGTGTATGCAAATTTTTCTCTGCTAATAAAAAAAGAGATTTTTGAAAACGCTCCAAATCCATATCAATTTCATCAACACGCTTTCTGAGCCATAACCTTAAATCTGTTCCAACTTGATCATTTCGACTACGGCCAGTATGTAGTTTTTTCCCTAAAGGACCTATCAAGGCTATTAATTTTTTTTCAACAGCAAAATGCACATCTTCATCTGAAATAACTGGCTGAAATAGGCCATCAGAAGCCTCTTTCCGAATCTGTTGAAGACCATTTTCTAATTTAATAGCCTCTTCCTTAGTAATAATCCCTTGAATGCCAAGCATACGAGCATGGGCAATAGATCCATCCAAATCCTCTTCTAATAAACAAATATCAAATTCAATTGAAGCATTAAATTGTTCGATAAAAGGATGAAGTCCTTTATCAAATCTATCGCTCCAAGTTTTACTCAATGAATTTTCCAAACTACTAATACAAATAAAGCAAGAGTATTAGCAATTGTCAGGAAATTTACTGAGTTAATTCAGGAAGCGTTAATTCTTCATTCACTTTTAAAACCACCATTGTTGCATCATCTTCAAGATGTTGATGACTCACACCAACAAAAGCATCTAATCTCTCAAACAGTTTTTTCAATATTTGTTTAGCCCCTAAGCCTTCCCTAGCAAATTTGTCTAAAAAAATTATTAAACGATTTTCATCAAAACGTTCACCTGAAATACCAGGCGCCTCAGTCACTCCATCTGTGTAGTAAAGAAGCACATCACCAGGCTGAAGCATTGTCTCTCCGCATCCATATTCAGCTTCAGGTTGAAGACCTATCAACAAACCAGGAGCATCTAATCTATTAATTGATTTTGACTTAGCACTCCAAAGCAAAGGAGGGTTATGGGCTGCATTAGCAAAACGCAATTTCTTTGATTGCGCGTCAAAGTCAGAATAAAATAAAGTTACAAAACGATGTGATTGCGTCAAATCTTCAAGAGCTAATTGATTCAAGTCATGTAAAATAGAATCAGGAGCTAATCCTGTTAAGACTTCTGCTCTAAGCATGCCTCGCAACATAGTCATCAACAATCCAGCAGGAACACCTTTACCCATAACGTCACCAATCACAAAAGCCCAACGTCCACTAGCTTTTGCTGTGTCATCTAAATCTGGACGAGTAGGCATAAAATCGTAATAATCACCACCTACTTGAAAAGCTGGTCTACAGCAAGCAGCCAGCTCAACTCCTTCAATTATTGGACATTGATCAGGTAATAATTGTGATTGAATTTCAGCGCCAATACTTATTTGTCTATCAACTTTTTCATGATTACGAAGCACCTGAAATATAGCATCGTTTTCTATAGCTACTCCAGTGAGATCCGCAACTATTTGAAAGTGTTTTCGATGAATATTGCTTCCAAAAACAATCTCTTTTTTGTCAAAAGCATATAATCGTCCTCTTTGTCTTCCTCGCGAAACTATCGATGTAACAATTACATTAAACGAATCAAAGTATCTTTGAACTAAACTATCTAACATAGCAATACTCTTTTCCTCCATCCCAAAACCCGTTTTCTTTCCTTCCTCTAAAAGAAATAATTGTCTAAAGAGTTCCTGGTCTTCATCATTAGGGATCATTTGTAATTGATCGAACCAAAGACTTCCATCATCTTGAAATGGAATTAACAACGATCCTTTAACGTCAACTAATTGAGTGACAAGAAGTGGAATAAGTTCTAGAAAACGCTGCAAATTAGTAAAACTTCTCAAAGCAAAGCTCAATGAAAGCAAAATATCTTGATTAACGATTTGCTCTTGAGAAATACTATGAATCAAATCTCTAAGTGACTTAGAAGCATCACTTGATAAGAGATTAGCTGGATATTGATTTTGTTGTTTTGAAATAGGAGAATTTTCTTTCACAGTTCTCCAAGAATAAAGAAATCAAAACCAAGGAATATATACAAAAAATTTCTAAAAATCATCGATTAGCTAGAAGTGCCTCAATAAATTCAAAACTATTAAATGGTCGCAAGTCTCTAAGTTGCTCACCAGCTCCAATAAATCTAACTGGAAGTTTTGCTTCTGAAGCAACAGCCATAGCAACACCTCCCCTAGAAGATCCATCAAGTTTTGTAAGTATTACACCAGTTAATTCTGCGCTGTCAGCAAAGGCTAAAGCCTGCCTAAGCCCATTTTGACCTTGACTAGAATCAAGCACTAATAAAGATTCTACGTTTGCTGTAGGAGCAAGTTTATCGATAATTTTTCTAATTTTTTTCAATTCCTCCATTAAATTATTTTTTGTTTGTAATCTTCCTGCAGTATCTACCAATAGCAAATCAATATTTTTTGATTTACTTGCACCAATAGCATCAAAAACTATCGATGCTGGATCAGCATTCTTAGATTCATTTGCAATAACTTCAACACCAGTTCTATTTCCCCATACTTTAACTTGTTGCACAGCGGCAGCTCTAAAAGTATCTGCTGCTGCAATCATTGCAGAGAAACCACTTCTTTTCGCAACACTTGCCAATTTACCTAGAGTCGTCGTTTTTCCAACTCCATTAACACCTACTAACATCCAAATATTTAAGCAACCTTTTTTTGGAGAAAGCAAATCAACACCGCTATCTTTTATTGGCTTTTCTAAAATATTAACTAATTGTTCTTTTAAAAAACGCAAGCCTTCTGAAGCTTCAACAACTTCCTCGTTTAACTTGGTTCTTAAAGATTCTAAAATTTGATCAGTAGCAAAAACTCCCGCATCAGCTCTCAACAAAAGATTCTCTAAATCATCAAGAACCTCAGGCGTAAGTGGATCGTCACCTAATTTATTTAGTAAATCAGTAACAAAGCCTTTACGAGTTTTTTCTAATCCTTGTTTTAGTCTGCTTAGCCAATCAATTTCATCTAATGAAAATTGTTCAATTTTTTTGCCTTGAGCAGCTAAAACTTCCGCTGACCATGTAAAAGTATCATCAAAATCACCTAGTTGAGGGTCATCTTCTACTTGTAAATCATAACTAGTTTGCAGTGTATTTTCAATTGAAATATTTGATTTAAAATCCTCATTTTCGTTATTTTTAGAGTTTAAAAACTCTTTTTCTTCAATTTCTTTTTGAAGTAATTCTTTTTCCTCATTTTGCTTTTGCTTTAATTTCAAATAAGCTTGTTTTGCCCAATCTAAAGAGTCACCATTGAAAGATGTGGAATTCTCACTGTTTTGGGCCATTGAAGAATTTTTTTTATGCTGAGGAAAATCGTCTTTCATTTCAAATTTAGTATTAAAGCAGAACTTTGAAGTTTCCTTAAAACTCCATTAATCATTCTGCGTCCTTGTTCATCGCTATAACGATTAGCTAAATTTACAGCTTCATTACAAGTAACAGCAGTAGGAGTATTAAAATCAATTAAATCAACTAATGCCAATCTCAAAATATCTCTATCAATTCTAGGTAATCTTTTTAAACGCCAACCTTCCATAACGCTATCAAGATTCTTATCAATCTCGTCTTGTTTTTCAATGACTAAATTAACCCTCTTCAAAGCTAATTCACGTATTTCCTTTTGATCTACTAATGCTAATAATCTTGGTAATTCTAGACTTTCAGATAAGCAATTAAGTATATTCTCAGAATCAATCAAACAAGTTTTTAAATGATTACGAGATTTTTTTAATAATCCAGCATCTTCTTGCAATTCACTGTCTAACAATTGCTGATTGGCTTTTTCTACTATTGATGCACAGGAATCTAATTGTTCTCGCCAATGTTGAGTTAAAGATTCAATCGCTTTACTAAGCAAACTTTCTATATTGATTTTATTAAGATGTCGTTTGTTAATCTGTCCTAAAAGTAAAAGAGCTAATTCTCTAGAAATTGATTTTAATTGCATAACTATAGTTCAAAAATACTTTAAGAAGATGAGGCTCTTAATTGAGAAAATAAACTAGAAAAAGAAGTGTTGGTTGAGTTACTCCTATCATCAGGATTTACAATTCCAGCAGAAATAATTGTTCTAAACGCATCCTCAACAGATATATCCAAGTCTTTAACAGAATCTTCTGGTACTAAGGTATACCAACCAGTTGTAGGATTTGGTGCTGTAGGTATAAAAACGCTTAATAATGGTTTTTCTGGTTCAGTTTGAAGAGATGGACCAACAATACCAGTCACAAAACCTACACTGAACAAACCCTCTCTCGGATATTCAACTAAAACAACTCGTCGAAATCTAGTTGAATTGTCTCTAAGAAAAGTTTCTAAAAGTTGTTTAAGGGTTTTATAAACTGATCCGGCAAGAGGTATACGTGATAGTGTTCCCTCCCCAAATTCAAGCAACCATCTCCCTACAAAATTTCTAGCCATAAGCCCTATCAATAAAATCCCAAGGAGTGGAACAGTTAAACCCAAAGCAAGATTGATAAGGTCCTGCAGTAGAGGATTAAGAGTAATAAAGGGATTTAATTGTTTTGGAATTGAAGTTAATATTGCCAGAACAAAGCGGCTGACAATTGTAGACAACCAAATAGTGGTAGCTAAGGGAATAACCACCAACAGACCAGCTATAAGGTCATTTTTAAGATCCTGCTGAAGCCTTGCGCCAAGAGTCAGGTCTTCCTTGGGAGAGGACTGCACCAAATAAAGAGAGTCCGAAAAATGTATATATACACAATCTAACCAAATTAAGTGCATTAATTAAATAATTTAAGCTATTAATAGAAATAAAACATTAAAAGAAAGCATTTAAATCCTTAATAAAGTCTGGATTGACTAAAGAAGCTTTTAATTAAAGGCAAACAATTTTTCATGAGAAACTACCTCCCATTTTGAAAAAATCTATTGATCTAACAAAAAAAATCAAAGAAAAAGCTTTTGAAGAAGGCTTCGATACAGTAGGAATTGCAAAGGTTCCAGGATCTTCGAGAATCAAACTTCGAACCGCTTCATTGGAAAGATGGTTACAAGCTGGCCATCAAGCAAAAATGGAATGGATGCAAAACTCAAAAAGGAAAAACATAGAAAACATGCTTCAAGGTGTTCAAAGTGTTATTGCAGTTGGATTAAATTACTATGTAGACATGGACAGAACATCGAAAGATATGTCCATTGCCAGATATGGATGGGGAAATGATTATCACAAGGTTGTTGAAAAAAAATTAAAAAAAATTGCTCAATTTTTAGAAACAGAAAGACCAAACTCAAGATGGAAAATATGTGTTGACACAAGCGCATTTTTAGACAAAGCCTGGGCCGAAGAAGCTGGAATTGGATGGATTGGAAAACATAGCAACATAATTAATCCTGAAATAGGTTCATGGATGTTTTTAGGTCATCTTTTATCTACTGAGGCTTTAGAACCTGATGAGCCATCTAAACCAATATGTGGTGAATGTGAAAAATGTATTTATGCATGCCCAACAAAAGCAATAGAAGAACCATTTGTTATAAATTCAAACAAATGTTTGGCATATCACACATTAGAAAATAGGGATCAAAAATTACCTCACAATATTATAAAAAAAATGGGTAATTGGATTGCAGGTTGTGATATTTGCCAAGAAGTATGTCCTTGGAATCATAAAAACCTAGCAAACACCTCTGAACCCGATCTACAACCATCTGAATGGATATTAAATATAACTAAAAAAGATGCGTTATCATGGAGTGACTCGAAATGGAAAGAAAATTTAAGCAAGTCAGCTCTTAAAAGAATTAAACCATGGATGTGGCGTAGAAACATAAATTCAATACAAAATAATAAATAAAAATGAAAAAAATTTATAAAATAATACTTTATCTAAGTTTATTTGAATATTTTCTTATCAATCAATCATCAGCCTTTTTTCCTAGAATTAATGAACCCAATCAACAAGAATTACAGTCAACTTCCATACAAATTGGGAAAACAGCTTTACAACTAATTCAATTTAATCAAAATAAAGAAGCAATCAAACTTTTAAAACTTGCTATTAAATTAAATCCTAATGAATTTGATCTTTGGACCACACTTGCAGAAGCTCAGATTAGATTAAATAAAAATTATCAAGCTTTATCTTCTTTAGATAAAGCTATAATGTTAAGACCAGATAAACAAAGCATATATTTACGTCAAGGCTCTATATATCTGAATATAAATGACCCAAGTAAAGCCAAAATTTCTATCAATAAAGGATTATCAATTAATAAAAATAATGAAAGAGGATATTTTCAGCTAGGTAACGCTGAAATAATGTTAAATAATTATAAATCAGCACTAATTGCTTTTAAAAAATCCTCAAAAATTAATTCCAATTTCTGGCAATCTATTAATAATGAAGGTCTAGTTTTATATGAATTAAATAATTCCCAAGAAGCCATCTCAAGGTTTAGGGCTGCACTTAAACTTAGCAATGATGCTGAACCAATGCTAGCTCTAGCAGTAGTGTTATATTCTTCAAATAATAAATCTATTGAATCATTAAAATTAGCAAAAAAAGCTTTAGAATCTAATCCAAAATATGCTTTGCAAGAATACCAAATACAGCAATTATGGGGAAAGAAATTACAAAAATCAGCACAACTTTTATTTAAAAATAAAGAAATGAAAAAAGTAGTTAAAGAAGCGAAAGAAAACAGTTAATGAATTAATGTTTAACAAAAAGCTGGTTTTTAACAGATTAGTTAGTAGCCTAAATAAAGAAATTTAGGCCTCTTAAAAAATCAAAGATGGCCAAAGAACGGCTGAAACCAATATCGTTGCATCAGGAAATGCAACGTTCTTATCTCGAGTACGCAATGAGCGTAATCGTTGGGAGAGCATTGCCAGACGCAAGAGATGGATTGAAACCAGTGCAAAGAAGGATTCTGTTTGCAATGCATGAATTAGGACTTACACCTGATAGGCCTTATAGAAAATGTGCTCGTGTTGTAGGAGATGTTCTTGGCAAATATCATCCCCATGGAGATCAAGCTGTTTACGATGCACTTGTAAGACAAGTACAAAATTTTAGTTCAAGATATCCAATTCTTGATGGCCATGGAAACTTTGGATCTATTGACGATGATCCCCCCGCAGCAATGAGATATACAGAAACTCGACTAGCACCGATCTCTAAAGATGCAATTTTAAGTGAAATAGATCAAGAAACTGTTGATTTCTCACCAAATTTTGATGGCTCACAACAAGAACCAGATGTCTTACCAGCTCAACTACCTTTCCTCATCTTAAATGGAAGTGCAGGAATTGCCGTTGGGATGGCAACAAGTATCCCTCCTCATAATTTAAACGAAGTCGTAGATGCTCTAATAGCAATACTAAAAAAACCTACCTTAAGCGAAGAAAAATTATTAGAGCTAATCCCTGGACCAGATTTCCCAACAGGAGGAGAGATTTTAAAAAGTAATGGAATTAGAGAAACATACACGAAAGGGAGAGGAAGTATAACAATGAGAGGAATAGCTCACATAGAGGAAATTAATCCTGGGAAAGGTAAACACAAAAGAAGCGGGATAATTATTTCCGAATTGCCATATCAATTAAACAAAGCTAATTGGATTGAAAAATTAGCTGAGCTAGTAAACAATGGAAAAGTTTCTGGAATAGCGGATATTAGAGATGAAAGTGATCGAGATGGAATGCGAATTCTTGTTGAAATTAAAAGAGATTCTGATCCTAAAAAAGTTCTAGATTTTTTATATCAAAAAACTTCTCTACAAAATAATTTTGGTGCTATTTTACTAGCATTAGTCAATGGTCAACCAGTTCAACTTACATTAAGACAATTATTAGATAATTTTTTAGAATTTAGAGAAAATACTATTTTGCTAAGAAGTAATTACTTATTAAAAAGAATTAAAAATAGGCAAGAAATAGTTGATGCTTTAATCCAAGCAATAAATAATCTTAGAGAGATAATTAATCTAATTGAAAAATCAAAAGATACAGCTGAAGCAAAAAATAATTTAATTAATAGCTTAAAGATAAATGAAAGACAAGCAGATGGAATTCTAGGCATGCCTTTAAAAAAAATTACCAGTCTTGAAAAAGATTCGCTTAAAAATGAAATAAAAGAGTTAAAAAGTAAAAGAACAGAACTCGAGTTAGTGATTAACGATAGAGAAAAATTGATCAAAATGATGATTAGAGAGTTAAGAGACCTTAAAAAAAGGTTTAATAGTAAAAGAAGAACAAAATTAATAGAAGGTGGTGATGAACTTATTGCCGAAAGGATTGCAAATCAGAGACCTAATAAAGAGCTTCAAAGAATTAATGCTCTAAAACAATTATCAACAGATTCTGAGATTGTTATTCAATCAAATAATGAAATCAAAATAATCCCTTCAACAACAGTCAAAAAACTGAAGCTTAAAGAAATAAATCAGGAAAGAAAAAATATACTACCTACAAAACTAATATGGCCAATCAAAGATGAACCAAAAATATTAGCCATTAGTGAAGAAGGTAAAATAGGTCTCCTTAAATGGGAATTTGCTGGACAAAAACCTGGTCCTCTAGAACAATTTTTACCAGCAGGTTTAGAAAACAACAAAGTAATTAATCTCATTCCATTAACAGAAGTAAAAGATATAAGTTTAGGCTTAATAAGCAGTGATGGCAAATTTAAAAGAATTTTAATCAATGAAATTAATGACATTTCTAATAGATCAGCATCAATTTTAAAATTAAAAGATAATATAAAGCTTAAGTCTTGTATTCTTTGCAAGGAGAATAGCTATTTATATGTAATAAGTGATATTGGGAGAATTATTAAACTTAAAATAACAGAAAAAAATTTCCCTTTTATGGGTAAATCAGCTCAAGGCACAACTATAATAAAGCTCTTCCCTAGTGAAAATATCGTTGAAGCGTTAACTTTACAAGAAAAAGAGAAAAATAAAGATTTAATTATTATAACTAATAAAGGTTCTTTCGTAAAACATTCATCCCAAAAAATAGCTAGATCAAACAAAGGAGAATTAGGAACAATAGCAATCGATTTGAAAGATAATCAAAAAATTAAAGACAGAGTAATTAATTGTTTTATAAATAATAAATACGTTTTTATTAAAACTGATAAAGGTAGATATAAAAAACTACCAACCGATCAAATTGATAATAGTTTATATAATAAACAAAAACAACTCAATATAGACTTAAATAATGACGAATTTATAAAATCTACTTTTTCAATAAAAAGACCGGAAAAAGATTAAGATAAAGATGTTTGCTCAACCCAATTTAAATAATCATTAGTGACTTTTCCAGTCACATATTTACCTGTAAAACAAGATAAATCCAATTGCTGAATTTTAGATCCTTTAATGATAGCTTTCGTAAGATCTTCTACTTCTTGATATATCATTTTATCGATGAATAGTTTTTCTTCTATTTCATTTATATTTCTATCGTAAGCAATCAATTCATTCCTACTTGGCATGTTAATACCATAAACATGTGGATATCTAATTGGTGGAGCAGCAGATGTAAAAGTAACTTTATTAGCTCCTGCACTTCTTGCCATTTGAACTATTTGCTGAGATGTTGTTCCACGAACAACTGAATCATCAACTATTAATACATTTTTATTTTTAAATTCAGTACTCATTGCATTTAACTTCTGACGTACTGAACGTTTTCTTAAAGATTGTCCTGGCATTATAAATGTTCTACCAACATAACGATTTTTGAAAAATCCCTCCCTATATTCAATACCTAACTGTCTTGCTACTTGCATAGCAGCAGGTCTAGAAGAATCAGGAATTGGCATTACTACATCTATATCACCAAGAGAAATTTGTTTTTTTATAGTTTCCGCTAATAAATCTCCCATTCTTAGCCTTGACTCATAAACAGAAATCCCATTCATTATTGAGTCAGGTCTAGCTAAATAAACATATTCAAATGAACAAGGAAAAAGTTGAGGATTTTTTGAACATTGTTTAGAAAAAAACTCGCCATCTGAAGTTATAAAAATCGCTTCGCCAGGTTCCACATCTCTAACGATTTCATAATCATTGTTTTCAATAACTAATGATTCACTAGCAATTACCCACTCAATTTTGTTGTTCCCTGTTACCCTTTTACCGATAACCAAAGGGCGAATTCCAAAAGGATCTCTAAAAGCTAAAAGACCGTGCCCAGCTATTAAAGCGATTGAAGCATAAGATCCTTCTACTCTTTCGTGAAGTGTACTAACAGCATTAAAAAGATCATCTGGATTTATATCTTGGCCTTTAATTGCACTATGTAATTCCGTAGCTAGAACATTTAATAACATTTCAGTATCGCTTGAGGTATTTGTATGTCTTTTATCAACTTTAAAAAGTTCTTTTTCTAGTTCTCTTGTATTAGTTAAATTACCATTATGTACAAGAATAATACCGTAAGGAGCATTAACATAAAATGGTTGTGCTTCTTCTTCTCTATGAGCAGCTCCCTTAGTTGCATATCGTACATGACCTAAACCAGACTTTCCAATTAAGGCTCTCATATCTCTAGTTCTATAAGCTTCTCGAACTTGGCCTTTAGACTTATTAATATGAAAAACACTACCATCCATCGTGGCTATACCAGTAGAGTCTTGGCCTCTATGCTGTAGTAATAACAAACTATCGTAAATTTGTTGATTACATTGATCTGTTGAAACTACGCCGACAATTCCACACATACTTATATTCCTGGGTTATGAAAACTATATTTAATTTTAAAATTATAAATCATAGAAGATTTTATTTAGTTATTTTTTTATAGATAGTATCTTTATAAGTCTCTTTCAAGTCTGATATATCAACATCTAAAATTAAATTATTTGATTGATATACTAATAATTTTTTTTGATTATTTACAGTACCTAAATTAGAAATTGAAAAAACATTAGTTTCTGATGAAGACATATTTTTATAATATTTTTTCAACTCTAAACTTTGATCAATTGAACAACTAACTAAAACTCTTGCACCACCTTCAGCAAAAAGAAGTCGATCCAATCTTACTTTACTTGAAGGGAGTAGAATATTTGCTCCATATCCAGAAGAAATACAACATTCAGATACAGCCACTGCTAAACCACCATCACCTAAATCATGAGCTGAGTTAATAATCCTTTTGTTTATTATTTTTCTTAAAAACATGGTTACTTGTTTTTCTAAATACAAGTCTATTTCTGGTGGTCTTCCTGTTTTTAAACCATGAATATATTCCAAAAAAGATGAAGCAGCTAATGAAATTCTATTATCTTGATTTGTATTAGTTTCTATAGGTAAACCAATCATCCATATTTGATCTCCAACATTAATCCAAGATTTTTTACAAACTTTATGAATATCTTCAATTAATCCGACCATTCCAATTACGGGTGTTGGATGTATTGGGATAACTGTATTATTTGACAATTTTGTATCATTATACAAGGATACATTCCCTCCTGTTACTGGAGTATTTAATACCTTACAAGCATTAGTTATACCTTCACATGACTTTGCTAATTGCCAAAAACCTTCTGGTTTATCTGGAGAAGAAAAATTTAAATTATTTGTAACTGCTATAGGTTCAGCTCCAACACAACTTAAATTCCTAGCCGCTTCTGCAACAGCAAACATACTTCCTCTTTGAGGGTCTAAATAAACCCATCTATCATTACAATCAACCACTGATGCTATTCCTCTGTTTTGATTTGATGAAGTTATAAAATCATTTTGAGGACGAATCCTAATAACAGCTGCATCAGCTTCTCCAGGAGATACAACCGTATTAGATTGCACTTGATAATCATATTGTTTATATATCCAATTTTTTGAAGCAATTGAAGGCGTACTTAATAAATCTAATAAAACATTATTCCAACTAATAAATAGATTATTTTTTTTACTAATTATTCCATCATTCAAATTTTTAGGTAATAAATCTTCTGTCCATTTCCAATGTTCTTGTATATATTTTGGGGTTGAATTTATTAATATATGCTTTTCTATAGGAGTATCATCCGCAAGTGCAGAAGCTGGTAAATTCGCAACAACTTCTCCTTTATGGAGCACTCTAACAACTTTTTCTTTTAAAACTTTTCCCACAACTTCAACATATAATCCCCATCTCATAAATAATTGTCTCAATTTTTTTTCTGAGCCTGGTTTCACCACAAATAACATACGTTCTTGTGACTCTGATAACAAGAATTCATAAGCAGTCATTCCCTTTTCTCTCGCTGGAACAAGATCAAGGTTTAATTCAATTCCTACCTGACCTTTTGAAGCCATTTCAGAACAACTACACGTCAAACCTGCAGCTCCCATATCCTGAGCAGCAACTACATAGCCTGTTTTAAATGCTTCCAAACAAGCTTCTATTAATCCTTTTTCAAGAAAAGGATCCCCTACCTGAACTGCAGGTCGATCATCTATTGAAGTTTTAGATAATTCAGAACTAGCAAAACTTGCTCCTCCCATACCATCTCTACCTGTTGTGTTGCCCACGTAAAGAACTGGAAAATTAATTCCACTAGCACCTGAACAAACTATTTCTTCTGTCTCCATCAAACCCAATGCCATTGCATTGACTAGAGGATTGCCTGAATAACTACTATCAAAACCGACTTCTCCTCCAACAGTAGGCACACCTACAGAATTTCCATAATGAGAAATACCTCCGACAACACCTTCCAACAAACTTATATTTTTTTGATCATCTAATGGTCCAAATCTTAAAGCATTTAATAAAGCTATTGGCCTGGCTCCCATAGTAAAAATATCTCTCAGTATTCCACCTACACCAGTAGCTGCTCCTTGAAAAGGCTCTACAGCTGAGGGGTGATTATGACTTTCAATTTTAAAAACTAATTTTTGACCTAAACCTATATCTACAACACCAGCATTTTCTCCTGGTCCTACAAGAATTCGTGTACCTGTTGTAGGAAAGTTTTTTAGTAACGGACGAGAATTTCGATAACAACAATGCTCAGACCACATGACCCCAAACATTCCTAATTCATTTCTATTTGGAGCTCGCTGAAGTCTTTTACAAATTTCCACATAATCCGATTGTTTTAAACCTTCTTGATTAAGAGAAGATAAGACATCGTATTCAACAAAAAATTTTGTTGAATTAATCAATTGATTAAAATCATTGATCTCAGCAGAAGATGTCATTTATTAAATCCAAGGATCAAGATCTCTATCATTAGTTGAATTTGTATTTCCTTTACGCTCATTCATTCTATTAAATTCTTCGGAACTATCTATGCCTAAATTATCAATCCAATCATCATATGAATCATAATCATTAGGCATTTCATAAGAACTATCAAAATATTCATCTTCATTTTCGCTAATTTGATCATCAATCCATCCCTCAAGCCTATCAGAAGCGTTATTAGTCAAATTTTCAAATTGACTTTTCCATTTTCTACTCTTACTAAAAAATTCTTCTTTTAAACTTGATTTCTGTATTGGTAAATCCTCAAAATTATCAATATCACAAGAAATAGAACCTGGTTGCTTATCTCTTATTTGAGCAATAGATAACCTCCACCGACTTGTTCCTGGAATTCTTGGATTAGAGCGACTAACTAAATAATATTCTATATTCCCTTTCTTAGACTCAAAAACGAAATCTGCTATTAAACCTAATTTTTTACCACTTCGATTAAAAACATTTGCATTTATCAAAGTAGGAAAACGATCCAAAGTTTGTTCGTCAGAAAGAGAACAACGTCCTTTTACGTAAATTTCTTGTTGATTTATTCCTTTTAATTGATCTAATCTCCAAACCTCTCTTTGAAGTTTCAAAGTAGAAGGACGACTTACAAACCCTAAAATCCTGTGAACAGGAGGATGCATCCATGGTCTTATAATTGGACCATGGTTAATTCCATCTTCACACCGTACGCTGTGTTTTAATAAATCACTTAATAATAATTTTGTTGGAACAGCCAAAATTAATTTCGTATTTGTATAGGCATTACTAAGTAAGTAAAATTAATATCACTGTTAATAGGAGAAAAAACAGCAGGTGTCGTAGGGGAATTACAACTTAATTTTATAAAATTTGAATCTATAACTTTAAGTCCATCTAATAAATATCTAACATTGAATGCTATTTGAAAGGATTCACCTTTAAAAGAAACAGGTAAAGACTCATGACCCATTCCTATGTCTTGCGCGTCAGTACTAATTTTAATCAAATTTGCAGAAGTATCGGTAGATACTTTAATAACATTGTTATGTTGATCAGCTAAAACTGCGATTCTTTCTAATGAAGAAATAAATTCTTTTCTATCAAATTCCAATACATTTTGAAAAGTATCCGGCAATAATTGAGAATAGTTTGGATAATTACCTTCTAAAGCTCTTATTGTTATAATCTCATCACCAGATATGAAAACTACTTGTCCTTTATCAATAAAAAAGTTAATAGGCTGACTAATATCAGAAGTACTTAAAAATTTTTCTACTTCTCTCAAAGATTTAGAAGGTAATGTGATAGAAAATTTATCTATATTATTAATACTATCTATATTTTTTGAATCTGATAAAATATTATTTAAATTTAAAACAGCTAATCTATGTCCATCAGTAGCTGCTGATTCAATACCATATCCATCAAATGTAAAGTTTATACCAGTAAGTAATTGTTTTGCATCATCAGAGCTACTTGCAAATAAAGTAGATTTAATTGCATTTGATAATAATAATGGATTTAGTTTTAAAGAAGTACCACTTTCAACTAAAGGTAACTCAGGAAAATCATCAGCAAGCATTCCTCTTACTTGATATGTACCGCTTTTACTAGTTAACTCAACTTGTTGACTAACATCATCAGAAATTAAAACCAAAGGAGAATCATTAGATAATTTTGAAATAATTTCACCAAACAACTTTGCAGGCAAAGTTATCGCACCACTACTCTCTATAGAAGCAGATATTGAAGTTTGTATTCCTAAGCTTAAATCAAAACCCGTTAAACGTAGTTTTCCTGTTACTTCATCAGCAGCTAGCAAAACATTAGCTAGTACAGGATGTGTTGGTCGATTAGAAACAGCTCGACTAACTAATTGTAGAGCAGTATTTAATTCAGATTGAGAACAACTTAATTTCATCCTGCTATTTCAAATAAAAATCCATTGATACAAGAATTTCATAGCTATTTCAAAAAAGCAATACCGTTAAAAAAAATAAAATTTTTTTCTCAATTACTCTAATTCTTTTTCTTAATATGAAATTGAATTAGTAGTAGTAGTTCTTGTGGTTTCTGGGGGTAATTCAAAATATGTAGTCCTGGAGCTGAAAAATTTATTTTTTGTATGTGGAAAAGTTTTTAGTAGGGTGGATAAAAATGCTGTTATCCACAGGAATTGGTTTTTGTGGAAAAGAACAAACGTTTATATCTTGTTTTTAAATGGTTTTTCCACATCATATAGTAATGAAAAATCAATGAAATTAACAGACAGTTTTTTTTTTGGATAATTTTTATGTTTTAAAACCCCATTATTTTTGCTATTGAATTCATCTCTGCATCTATACCTGTATGAAAAATTGAATCATTATTATTTATTGCGCAATCAGGATCTTTTAAACCATTTCCAGTTAAGACACAAACAATAGTTGCGTTTTTAGGAACTTCACTTTTAATTTTTAACAAACCTGCAATAGAAGCTGCACTTGCAGGTTCGCAAAAAATACCTTCTTCTTTTCCAAGAATTTTATATGCATCAACTATTTCTGTATCTGTGACTGAATTAAATTTACCATTACTAGATTCTTTTGCTAAAAGAGCTTTTTCTTTATTTACGGGATTACCAATTCTTATTGCAGTAGCAATTGTTTCTGGATTGCTTATGGTTTTACCCTCGATTAAAGGCGCAGAGCCACTTGCTTGAAAACCCATCATTCGAGGGAGTTGTTTGGATTTTTTAGCGTGAAAAAATTCTTGAAACCCCATCCAGTAAGCACTTATATTTCCTGCATTTCCCACTGGAATACACAACCAATCAGGAGCATTTCCAAGATATTCTATTATTTCGAAAGCAGCTGTTTTTTGTCCTTGTAATCTATAAGGATTAACTGAGTTAACTAGTGTTATTGGATATTTATCAGATAATTCTCTAACAATGTCTAATGCTTTATCAAAATTTCCTTTAATTGCTAATACTTCTGCTCCATAAACTAAAGCTTGAGCTAATTTTCCTTGAGCTACATATCCGTCTGGAATAATAACAAATGACTTCATTCCACCTTTGCTCGCATAAGCAGCTGCAGATGCTGAAGTATTACCTGTGCTTGCGCATATTACGGCTTCACAGCCAGCTTCTTTCGCTTTGCTGATCGCCATTGTCATTCCTCTATCTTTGAATGAGCCTGTTGGATTTAGACCGTCATATTTGACATATACTTTCACACCTTTTCCAATTCGATCTCCAATAGATTTCACTTCTATGAGAGGAGTTGCACCTTCTTTTAAAGTAATGATTGGTGTTTTTTTTGTTACAGGTAACCAGGGTTTATATGCTTCTATAAGTCCGTTCCAATTATTTTTATGTGGTACAGAATTAAACAGTTTTTTTAATTTTTTAGAGAATGCCACTGCTGAGCTAATTAATTTTAATCAATCTAAGTGCTAGACCTTCCATCTTTCAGTTTTTTTAAAGGCGAATTTGAATAGAATTCGATTAATTCTTTTAATGATTCTACTTTTTTAAGAGTTTGACTCAGTGCGTTTAGATCTATAGCAACATTTTTGTTTGGATATGCTCTTAAAAAATCTATCAGGTTGATTTTTTCGTTGTTATTGTAAGAACTAATTAAAAGCCCCGATCTTATTGCTTTCATACTTAACTCATTATTTGATATTTTATTTGGGTAAATAATTTTAGATAGTCTGCTTAAAAAAATTTCTCCTATTTTACTGTTCATTAATTTGCTGCTTGTTTTTAATGGTACTTCTATTTTAAAGGATAGAATTTTATGAAGTTCTTTTTCTTTTTGATTGGTAATTTTCATTAAATTTTTTAATTTATTACTAGGTTTTTTTGTTACTTTGAATTTGTGTATTTCTTCAATATTAATAGTTCTACTAAATGTTCCCTTATAAAGAAAAATGTTTTCAGCTCCTTTTACACTTGGACTGAAAAATAA
>QCJZ01000004.1 GCA_003215695.1 Prochlorococcus sp. AG-409-J03
TAACTCCAATTCCTCCAGATTTGGCAATAAGAAGTGCACAAAGTGATGCAAAAACATGAAAAATGATCCATTTTTTGAGACGTTTTTTTTCACTCAAGGTAGAGCTATTTCCCTTGTCTGAACGAGCTATTAAACCATGAGCTGATGAGATGCTCCTGGGATATGCATCTAGACATGTAAGGGTTGTGCTAAACATTGCAGCAAAAGCCGCAGGTATGATTATCCACTTTGCCCACCCACCAATGGATTCTGTATACAAGCGGATTAAATTCTGAGCAAAACTAACTCCTGATCCTGTAAGCATTTCATCGCCAGTGCCATACATTGTGTAGGCACCAAGAGTTAAAAAGAAAATTGCAGTAAGAACTGTGATGAAATATCCAAGATTGAAATCAAATTCTGCTTCTTTCAATGTAGCAGTATGCTCTGTCTCTTTAGCTCTTGAAAACATCCACAGAGACGGCCATATACAAAGTTCTACTGGACCAGGCATCCAACCCATTAAGGGTATTAAAAATCCTAAGTTTGATAGGGTCCATGGAGAGGGACTGCTATTAAATAATGAAAGTTCAATATCTCCAGCAGGGCCTTTTATTAGTAATGAGATAACAGCAAAAAATGTTAATAATGTTAGCAATAATACTAGAATCTTGGATATCTTATCAAGGGCTTTATATTGACCTATAAGTAATATTAATGTACATACTATTAGTATACCTATTGCTAAATCTAAAGCAGGAAAGCTTGAAAAAATTACTATATTTTTTAAAAGGAGTCCTGTAACAAAACTAACGGCTGAGATTGTAAATGTACCTGTGATTAATCCAACTATCAAATATATTGGTAAATAATATTTATTACGTTTTTGAAATCCCTCTAAAAGAGAAAGTCCTGTGACAGCAGTAAATCTTGTTCCAACAAGTAAAAAAGGATATTTTACAAGATTTGTTAATAAAATAAGTCCAATAAGCGAATATCCAAATTTGGCTCCCGCTGTAGTAGATGACATTAGGTGTGACCCACCTATACATGCGGCGGCTAAAAGGATTCCAGGGCCAAGACTTTTTCTATAACCAGTAGCTTTTCTTGAGATTACCTTTTCCATATTTTTTAGAAGTTATTGTTATTTTTACAATAAAAAAATTTTTTTCACTGTAAGTACATAAAGATTTTTATTTTATAGTTAGATATGTTTTTATTTAACTAGCCTTTCCTCAGTCCTCTAATTCTCTAGCCTATATACACTTAATTCTATGACTAAATCTGTAAATCTATACTTGGCTTCAGGTGTAAGTGAGGGTAGAGGTTTTTGGCTAGTTGATTTTACCGAGGAGGAGGATATTTTTAATTGCATGGGTTGTAAATTGCTTGAATGCTACAGAAAGGAATTATTCGGTCTGGCGGGAGCAATTGAAGTTAAGGAAGCAATTAATACTACATTAGATATTCTTGTGATTGATACGAAATTTGAACGATATAAATTAGGTCCATCTAATATAGGTTATTCCTTTGAGATTCCAATTTACCTTGTAGAGGATATCTTTGATTTATGGGTGTATAATTATAATAATGAAATCAGATGGAAGAAATATTACGGATTGTTGTGCTTTAGAAAGAAAATAAAAAAAAATAATTTTATTTATAGAGGATTAAAAGGGGATAGTTATGAGTTTGCAAAAAAACTAGATGAATTAGTTAGTTTCAGGCCTAATGAATTTTTATCTAAACTAGATACTAATAATGAATTAATGTGGTAAATATTTTGAATATCTAGATTTATAATATAAATCTTTATCTTTATTAGCAGCATTTGAATCTTCCCAAGGGAAAACAATCCATTCTTTTGTGTTGATATATTTGAATGCATTCCACCAGCTAGGTTCCATTTTACTAACCCATACATAAGTTTCTGAGTCTTTTAAATGCTTTATCGTATCAAGTGTACATCCAGTATCATAAATATCATCAACTATGAGTGAATCATTTCTAGGTTCGTCTAACATAGGTAAGCCAAGTGAATGACTTAATGCAACAGCAATACAAAGTCCTCCCCTTGGAAAACCATAAACTCCTTGAAATCTTTTATTTCGGCATTTTTTAGTTATGGAATAGATGCATTCATCAAATTCTATCCAGCTTAACTTATTCATTTACATGTTGTTATTATATATCCTTTACTCTAATGGCTAATCTTAAAACTTCCTAGATAAACTGTAGTAGCCCATAAACCCACCTATAGTAAGTATTCCTGCTATTGGGGCTGACATGTTTAAAGGTGTAGCCCATTCATGAACCATTAAAGAAGCTAACATAAGTAATAATAAATATATAATAACAAGATACTACATCTAATATAGTTTTGATAATTCAATTTGCAATTATTCACAACTATATAAAATTTCTTCTCAATATTAAAATGATATAAGTTAATTATTGTTATCTAAAATATATAAATGTCTATATGATCATTTGTCTAAGAATCATTTTTATTATTATTTTCAAAGAAATTAGCTATTTGTCCATATATTTTCCCAAATAGCCATGAAATAGCAATTATGCTAACAATACCTAAGATTATTGTTGTTGCAGATATACCAGCGTCATTTGGACCATATTTTATAGCTGGGTCAAAAAAATCCACGATGTATTTAAATAACTAAACCCTATATTAATATTTTTCCGATTCTATTTAGGAAATTTTATTTTTTTGAAACCTGAACATGTCATTATATTTTCTTTAATTATGTATAATAAACTATTTAAAATTATATTTATGAAGTGGGAATATCACGTGGTACATCTCAATGTTGACGATTCTCCAAATAAAAATGATGATGTTAGCAATCCTAAGGCAGCAAGCGAAAAACTTAAAGGTTCACTAAGTCCAGATTTTCTTAAAGATCAGTTCCCTGAACAATTTCAGGAAAATAAGGATTCCGAGCACCCTGCTATTCAGCTTAGTAAGTTCCTTAACAAAAAGGGAAAGGAAAGTTGGGAACTTGCAGAAACCATTAAGATTGGCCAATTGTTATTTCTTATTATGAAACGACAAGTTGAATAACAGCTTAGAAGATATCTTTTAAAGTATATATTAGCCAATAAATTAAATTAATTGGATTAGCTGTTTTTCTAATACTTCTATTCCCGTTTATTTCGTAGTTAATTTTATATTTTTCAAATAAAAAATTATTGCTATTTTGAATATAGGATTTATTATTTTCTTCGATCTTATATTCTTCTCGTGTATGTGCGTTTAATTCTGTATTGAAAATCCATATTTGTTTATTATTTTCAGTCATTAAAACATATCCTATCCCCTGCCCGTCAGTCATCTTATAATCTACAATCTCACCATTTATAGCTTGAGGTAAATTATCCATAAATTTAGTTGGTATTAAATTTTCTATTTTTGATTTATCTACTTTTATTTTTGTGCCGATTGGTATTAGTGGATTTACTTCCATTATGAATAATCTAAGATTCAACTAAATTAACATATTTTACGAATCAACGTATTCACAATCCAAGTGCTACAAATTCCTAATGACTTTGAGGCTTTTTTGTTTTTGGGTTTGATAATGTATTTAAAAACCCTTGGTTTCACTTTTGCTTGTTTCTTTTTCCTTCCCTGCTTGTTCTTCTTTGCTTGAATAATTAACTTTTATATAGTTCATTCCAATTATCGTTAGTCGTATAAAGACAAAAGCTGTCGCTATGAATCCAGCCAAGATGATTATTGATAAAAGTGCTGACCCTAGATCAATCTCGGAAATCTTGGACATAAAAAATTTTTTTTTTAATTTAATCTTTTATTGATCTAATCGTAATTTCAAAACAGAATCTATATAATTTTTAATTTATATTGGTTACAAGATATCTGTAGAAAAAAAAATCAAATGGGTGCATAACTTAAATAGGAATATAAATTGAAAATGAATCACTCTCAATTTAAAATCCCACTTACAAGCTTAAGACCTTATACAGTTCATTATAGGAACTGCGATAATAAGCGTCTTGAGAATTGCTTTTACGCATCAGATGCTTACGAAGCAAGATTACTTGCAATGGAATTTAATAGATATATTAATGAACATCCAAATTGTATTGATCTTATTAGAAGAGAAAGTATTGAGATATTATAGTGAATATTAGAGAAATTTTTTATTAAGTAAACACCTAAATTTATATGTTAAATAATGATATTCTGTCTCAATTAATATTATTCTTTATTTCACTTTTTTCTAATTTTATTTCTGCTTTGTCTGGAGGAGGTGCAGGATTAGTTCAACTACCTGCGCTTTTGTTTTTTGGCTTGACTTTCCCGAAAGCTTTAGCAACTCATAAAGTTGCAAGTGTTGCTCTAGGGGTTGGTGCTTCAATACCACATATCAGAAGAAATAGCTTCCAATTTTACCTTGCCCTCTTGATTTTAATTTCTGGAATACCAGGTGTTTTCTTAGGTGCCTATACTTCATCTATTTTACCTAATAATTTCTCTAGTGCCTTGTTAGGATTTTTGACTTTATTTCTTAGTTTTTACTCAATAAATAGGAAGCAACTTGGTAGTTCTAATCAACCAATAAAAATAAATAAAATAAGAATTATTATTGGCTCAATTGGCCTTTTTTTTATTGGTTTTTTAAATGGTTATCTTTCTTCTGGTACAGGACTATTTGTGACAATTTGGCTGATAAAAATATATGATTTATCTTTTTCTGCAGCAGTTGCGTATACTTTGATCTTTGTAGGAATTTTCTGGAATGGCATTGGAGCACTTTCTTTAGGCTTGACGGGAAATATTATCTGGATATATATACCAGTTTTGATCCTAGGTTCTCTTTTAGGTGGCTACTTTGGGGCTTATTTTTCAATAATTAAAGGTTCAAAGTTTGTTAAATTTGTTTTTGAAATAGTTTCTTTTTCTGTTGGACTTTCATTACTTTTAAAAGTTTTTTATAAGTATATATTTCTCAAAAAGTTCTCATAAGCATCCGGCTTTTTCTAAATCATCTTGTAATTTACTCTCACAGTCCAAAACCCTTGCCCAACAAGGTAACTGTTGCTTTACAGGAGATTCAAGGAATTCATTTATTGCAGGTCTTAATAGTTTTCCAAAAGTATGAACAGCTATTTCCTCTTTATGTCGGCTGTAGGGCAATTGATTAACGGAGGAATCTAAACTAAATTGTTTAACTCTGTCTTCTCCTGCTCTTCTATATAAAACCTCCAAATTTGCTAACTGAGAACTATTCAGTGTTTTAGCTTCATGTTCCATTAAGCCTCTTAAAACACTGGAAAGAATTTCTGTAGACATTTTTTGTAAACCTTCATTAGCTTTTGAACCTATTTCTTTATGTTTATGGTCAAAGATACCAAGATCCACTTGAGCGATTCTTGATATTCTTACATTTTTATAAACCTCTGAAAGAAGTCCTATTTCTAATCCCCAGTCGCATGGAATTCTCAAATTCATAGCTAAGTCTGTTGTAAAAGCAAATTCGCCAGCTAATGGATATCTAAATGATTGTAAATATTGGAGAAAGGGTGCACTCCCTATTAATTGTTCCAAGCTTGATAAAAGTGGACCTACAAATAATCTCGTAGCTCTGCCTTGAAGCGCATTTGTCTCAAGAGATAGGCGGCTATAAAAAGCTTTAACGTAAGAAATTCCATTTGATTTCTCAAGTAAAGGACCCAACATTCTCGCTGGATAATTAGAATTGAATGTCCTGATGTCAGCATCAAAGAGTGCTACTACCTCAGAGCTTTTCGTGGCAACACCTACTCCTTGCCAGACGGCCCATCCTTTCCCAGGGACACCTAATAGGTCTAGACCATTTTTCTCTTGGTCTTTGAGTAATTCAATAACTTTAGGACTATTGGTCCATTGAACGTGAACTGGATATGGCATGTCTTTGAAGAAATCCCTTGCTTTACTCACCTCCTCACGATTGCTTGCTGAAAGTGCAATAACTAGTTGATTTAAACTTTTTAATTCTTTTAGTGTGGTTCTTATAAGTTTGAGTGCTGGCCTGTTGAACTCATCGAATAGGCATGGAATAAGTATTGATGTTGGCCGTTTTAAGAGGTCTTTGTTTAATTGAGATACAGGATCTTTTGCTAGTCCGTACTCATGAATTGTTGTGATTAAACCCTGCTGAAAGTCCATTCAAGAAAAAAGTTTTACAGATCCAAGGTGGGAGCTACGATGATGTAGAGAAGATTTTTTCCTTTAAAGAGTGTCTGAGTTCGATTGTGAATTAAATGAACTGAGACATTCTCTCAGAGAAATTTATCCTGAACACTCTGAAGAAGAAATAAATTCAGTGTGGTCACAATTGTTGCAGATTCTCGATCCATTTCGTGCTTTAGCGGATAAAAATGATGAGAAGGTCGAATCTATTTGGGATTCCTCAAGTGTTGTTTTGATTACTTATCCAGATTCAATTTATAGGAAAGATGAATCAACTTTAAAAACTTTAGCTGAATTCGTAAAAAATAGATTAAGTGGTCTTTCTTCAGTAATACATATATTACCTTTCCTGCCTTCTACAAGTGATGGAGGATTTGCTGTATCTAATCATGAAAAAATAGATGATACTTTTGGAAATTGGAATGATTTAAAGAATTTATCATCTAAGCACAAAATAATGGCAGACTTAGTTTTAAATCACGTCTCATCTTCTCATCCATGGGTACGTCAATTTATGAGGTCAGAGGAACCTGGTTTTTCTTACATTGTTTCCCCTTCTGAAACGAATATATGGGAAGAAGTTATAAGGCCTAGAAATTCATCGCTCTTTACAAGAATTAAAACTAATAAAGGAGTTAAGAACGTCTGGACAACATTTGGACCTGATCAAATTGATGTTGATTGGAGCAATCCATATATCTTTTTAGAATTTTTAAAATTATTAGTTACTTACATAAAAAATGGAGCCGAATGGATTCGGCTTGACGCAATTGCATTTATTTGGAAAGAGCCATATACGACTTGTCTACATTTAGAACCAGTACATTTAGTAGTTAGACTTTTAAATAAATGTTTGAAGCTTATAAAGCCAACGGCTGTCTTGATCACTGAAACTAATGTTCCAGAAACAGAAAATCTTTCTTATTTAATTGAAGGGAATGAAGCTAATCTCGCCTATAACTTTACTTTACCCCCTATATTATTAGAGGCTATTTATACAGGGAAAACAGATTTATTGAATGATTGGTTATCTAATTGGAAAGAGTTGCCAAAGGATACATCTCTTCTTAATTTCACATCTTCACATGATGGTATTGGATTAAGAGCATTAGAAGGAATTATGGATGATCAGAGAGTTCATAATCTCTTGGTTGAATCGGAGAAACGCGGAGGATTAGTTAGCCATCGTCGCTTGTCGAATGGAGATGATCAGCCATATGAATTAAACATCAGTTGGTGGAGTGCCATGTCTCATGTTGGATCTGACATTACGTTGTTTCAATTCGAACGTTTTTTGCTTAGTCAGGTTTTTACATTATCCTTAAAAGGAGTTCCAGCTTTTTATCTTCCATCTATATTAGCTTCACCTAATGATCTTGATTCTTTTAAGAAAACAGGTCAAAGAAGAGATTTAAATCGTGAGAAATTTGAAGCTAACCAATTATTTGAGGAACTTAAGAACTTTGACTCTGCAGCTAGTAGAAATATTTCATATCTCACTCATATAGTGAAAGTCAGGTCGAGACTTAAGGCTTTTCATCCAGAGCAAAGTATGAAATGTATCCATACTAATATTCCTAATTGTGTTATCTTGAAAAGAGGGTTAGATGAAAATTCTGTTTATGTTTTTTGTAATATGTCTAATAAATATTTAAATATATGTCCATCAAATGAAATTAATTTATTTGAACTAAGTTCTAATAAACCTTTGTTAGACAATATTACAGGCAATTTCTTTAGTAATGATACATTTAGCCTCAATCCTTTTCAAGTGGCTTGGGTAAGTTTAACTGATTAGTCTTATGAAAAACAATTCAAAATATTGGATAGTTACAGACCTTGATGGGACATTAATGGATGAGAATTATGATATTTCTCCAGCAAAAAAAACTTTGCATATGTTGGCAGAATTGAATATTCCTGTAATACCTTGTACAAGTAAAACAGCATCAGAAGTTAGATATTTTAGAGAAGAAAATGGATTGTCAGGCCCTTTTATAGTTGAAAATGGAGCAGCTGTTTATGGGTGTTATGAAAACAATTCTTCAGAATGGGAATTGATTTTAGGGAAAAGTTATACCGAGTTAAAAATTATATTATCGTCTATATCAAAAAAGGTTAGCTACAATTTAACTCCTTTGAATGATTTAAATAAAAAACAAATATATGAACTTACAGGTTTATCTGATCAAGGTATTAATAGAGCTTTAGATAGGCAATGGAGTGTTCCATTTCTAAACCCTCCTGATGAAATCTTTTACAAAATAAAGCTTATTTGTGAATCTTATAATGTTCATGTTTTCAAAGGGAATAGAATGAGTCATTTGCTTTCCAGTGAAAGCCATAAAGGACAAGCTGTTAATAAATTAAAGCTTCATATGCATAATGAAGATGTAAAGATCATTGCACTTGGTGATTCACAAAATGATCTCCCATTACTCGAATATGCTGATATATCTATTGTCATTCCTGGAAAGTATGGTCCAAATAAGTATTTAAAGAATGGTATTGATAGTGGTTCTTTTAGATTAGCAAATGCGCCTCATGCAGAAGGCTGGGCCAACAGTGTTGAAGATATTATAAATGACTTTAAGGATTTATGAGAATTCAATCTATTAACAATGATTTAAATGGAATTTTCCCTAATTATGTAAGAGATGATTTCCTTTTTTCTTTTGATAGGTATCTTTTATTTCTCGAAGGCTTGTCGATTAATCCTTCACTTTTTTTTCATAAATGGTCTGATATCGATACTCAATCTGTTGTCGATAAATACTGGAAACCAAAAACAAAATCAGATTGGAAATGGGCATTGGCCTTTCCATTTTTTTCCTTGTTAGAAAATTATATTACTTTTATCAATAAACCAGTAATAATTGGATTTTCAGGACTACCAGGATGTGGAAAATCCACTTTAGGTTATTGGATTGATATTGTCGCTAGAGAGCTGGATTTAGATATAAGCGTTATATCTTTGGATGATTATTATTTGCCTGGACAAGAAATGGATATGGCAATTAATGGTAATCCATGGAATGTTCCTAGAGGCTTCCCAGGCAGTCATTCTCTCGATTTATTAGATCAATCATTAGAGTCTTTTTTGAAAACAGGTGTTTTGAGAAGTCCTGTTTTTGATAAGTCTTTAAGAGATGGGAAAGGAGATAGGGCAGGATGGAGAGAATCTATACCTAAGGTTTTAATTTTGGAGGGGTGGTTTGTAGGGTGCGAACCCGTTTCAGATTTATCTAAATTAGATGAATTGACTGATGAAGAGAGTAATTTGTCATTAACTCAAAATGAAAGAGAATATCGTATTTTGATTCAAGATTCACTTCATGAATATAGTAAAATCTGGCGTAAACTTGACAAGATCTGGCATCTTAAATCCTCTGAATTTAACAATACAATTCTATGGAAATCACAACAAGAATCTGAATTGATTAAATTAAAAGGTTCAGGCTTGAAAGGCAGCAAGTTAACTGATTTTATACGTATGATTCAAACTTCGATTCCACAGAAAACATTATCTTTTATCAGTTCAGATACTACAGTTGAAATTAACCAATATCGTAGAATTAAGAGTCTAAGAACTGTTGATTATCATTTTTGATATTCTTAAGCTTCTTAAATAGTGGATATCGTAAATCTTATAGTTTTATCTCTACCTTATTTTTTGTTAAAGTTTTATCTTTTATTCTTTTAACACTCTATCATTCTTAAATATATATCTACTCATGCGTATAATATGGCTTCATATGTCTATTTGATTCGAAATGGTGATTTATATAATATCGGTTTTACTAACAATCTTGAACGGACAAGAATTGATTTGCGGCCAGGAGAATTGGTTTCTTTTTTGATTACTGAAAAACCCGAGCCATTGATTAGGAATCTTAGAAAGATATATGTTGATAATAGATTACCTGGATCTGATTATTATCGACTTGCTAATTCACAAGTAAACGAATGTAGATCTTTGCTAGAGGTCGATGGCGTGAATAATTATTTCCAACCTTTTTTCAAAGGTCCTACTTTATTTATATTCTTCATTTCTACTTGGCTTTTATTAACTTATATGATTATAGAGTTTGCAGTTGAACCCATCCTAACTCGCTTTAGCTAGTTGTTCCTCTTATGATTCAATAGATTAATGATTTATAAAGAATGATAACTACAAAAATTTGATTTTCTTGTTAAATTAAAAGCATATATTTGAATTCAACAAATTTGAATTTATCTAATTTCTTGATTTTTGCATCACTACCATTTGTACTTACTGCTATTTTCTTTGGTACTAAAAATGGATATTACAATAGCGACGACTATGAAGGAGATGGTTGCGCTCATGATGTTCAGAGATGATGAATTTATTCAATCAATTTTTAATTGACCATTTTTTCATTTGCTAATTGCTGTATTTTTTATGCATGTCCATTTGCTGTCAAATTGCCAGACAGGTTTGTAAATATCATCCTCAATTTTCTTTCCAGCTTCTATACACATTCTTTTAGTGCCCATTGGAATGGCAAATAGAGAAGGACTTGTTATTCCACTAACCTGTGGTTTCCCTCCTGGTCCTTGCCTATAACTGCCTATTACTAGCCAGTAATCAGCTTTAGCCTTTTCCTGTAAACCGATAAGTGACGTTAGAGCAAGAATTAATGACAATATAATTTTTTGCCTCATGATTTATTTTTGGAATATTGTCTATACTAATTGAATAATTCTAGAAATTAGGGAGCTTGTTATTTATTATTTTATTAATATGCCTTTAGAAATTAGTTCTTATATATTTATTATCTTTAAATCATTTTTCTTAGGTCTTGTTCAAGGATTTACTGAGTTCCTTCCGATTAGTAGTACAGCTCATTTAAAGGTTTTACCTTATCTCTTTGGGTGGGATGACCCTGGGGTGTCTTTTTCAGCTTCTATTCAATTAGGAAGTGCATTAGCTATTATTTATTATTTTAGAAAAAAAATTAGTTTAATTCTTTATTCTTTTTTTTCAATTTCTTATCAAAATGATTTTTCAAAAAACGAGAATACTAGACTTGGAACTTACATTTTTGTAGCAAGTATTCCAATCTTGATTATTGGCTTATTGATTAAATTATTATGGACTAATTTTTCAGATTCGAATTTCAGAGGTTTATTTTCCATAGGCATTATATCTATTGTTATGTCTATACTTTTAGCTCTTGCAGAAATTTATGGTAAAAAAAATAAAATATTTAAGGATGTTAATTTTAAAGATATTATTCTACTAGGCCTTGCCCAATCTCTTGCTTTATTCCCTGGAGTTTCTCGATCTGGTATTACGTTGACTTCAGCATTGTTTTCTGGTATAGAAAGAAAAACAGCAGCCAGGCTCAGTTTTTTGGTCGGACTTCCAGCTGTTTCTATTTCTGGAGTCGTTGAATTATTTACCTTATTAAGAACTTTATCCATATTAGATATTGTACCTGTCATAATAGGAATTATATCTTCTTTCTTTTCGTCGATAATTGCTATTGACTTGTTCCTTAGGTTCTTAGGTAAAAATAATACTTTTGTCTTCGTTTATTATCGTTTAGCCTTTGGCATTTTTATTTTGTCAATATTATAAATATTACTTTTTAATATTCTTTGGTTTAAGATTGCTTTATGATATTTATTTTGTATTAATGAAGGCTTTAACTAGTTTATTCATTGTTTCTTTTGGTGAGATTGATATTCCACCATTACTCTTTGGTCTAATTATCTTTTTAACTTTATTCGTATTTTTAGCAGTTCTAATTAGTACAACAAAGCTAATTCAGTCTCTAGTCAGCGATTCTGATTAGTAATATTTGAGAAGTAATCGGAACGGCGGGATTTGAACCCACGACCCCCACTACCCCAAAGTGGTGCGCTACCAAGCTGCGCTACGTCCCGTGATTTCAAATTATCATAAGGTCTTGCTTATAGTTATATTTTTAATGATTTCCATTTAATTCTTTTTTTAGACTTTCTATTTATTCGTCTAATGAGCGAATTCCTGCTTTCATTTGAATACCCGTGAATAGATAGTTTTTTAGCCATTAATCTTAATTCGTAGATATTCATCTTTGAGAGTTTTAATTCGGCTTCTTTTTCCCAAGCAACTCCCTCATTTGGCAAAATACCTTTATGTTGTGATGCTTCAACTGTATAGATCAATTCAGCAAGATATTCAGGAATAATTACAATTAATATTGCAAGAACATTGTATAAATTTATTCTTGCTCTTTCTAATTTCTTTTCTAATTTATTGTTTTTCATATGTTTATATTTTATAGTCCATGAACTATTTTATGTCCGTTAGTTTGGATTAGTTATTTCAGTATTTAATGAGCTATCCATCCAATAAATTCTTTGCTCTTGTTCAATTTTCGTAGATTTAAAACTAAATACTAAAAAGAATATCAATAATAATGTTGCCAATATTATTAGTAATACTGTTCTATCCGGTAATTGATCATTCATTATAAATTTGAATCTATAGGTGTATTTTCTCCTCTAAGAATACAATGACTTATATTCCAATCGTAGTTCAACCAAATCTTATCACTAAGTCTAAAATTTGAGCCTTTAAAATCTTTAAAAGCTACCTTTGTTGGCATCGCCGAGCAATATGGTCTGCTTCCAGGCTTGGCTAAGTATTGTTGATGATAATCTTCTGCAAAATAGAACTTAATATCATTTTCAATTTCTGTAGTAATGTTGCCAAAACCATTAACTTCTAATTCTTTTTGATAGCTTTTTTTGCTTTCTATTGCTTTGGTTAATTGATTTTTACTTGACGTGTAAATCGCAGATCTATATTGGGTTCCATTATCATTACCTTGTCGATTGCCTTGTGTAGGATCATGGCATTCCCAAAATAATTTTAGTAGGTCGCTTATATCAATTTTAGTGTTATTCCAAACGACTCTCACTACTTCAGTATGACCTGTAAGGCCAGTGCATACATCTCTATAGCTTGGATTATCCTTTTCTCCTCCAGCATATCCAACGGCTGTAGTGATAACGCCAGGCAGCCTCCAAAAACCTTTCTCAGCCCCCCAAAAGCAGCCGCATCCGAATAGTATTTCTTGCTCATCATCTTTTAGATTTGCATAAAGATCATTATTTAAAATTGTATGTAGCACTTTCTTATTTTGATTTACTGTATTTTTGTCAGGATATAGTTTATCAATTAAAAGTGTTAAATTCTGAACTATTTTTTTTATCATAATTTAATTTGTTTTTTCGATCGTTATATGATTTATAAGTGTAGTAACAAATGCAAACAATAAGAAAGGGAGACTTAATACAAGAATTAAACCTACACCAACAAGAGCAAAAACAGGTCTTGATGAGCCCATGAGAGCAAGGCCGGCCGCAAGACTTACAAAAATCACGCCCATCCAAGCAAGTACTTGAATATAGATATCACCAAATTCAAGGTCGCATATAAGTTTATATTTGCTTAATCCGGTCATGATTTTTTAATTATCTTAATGAAAATAATTGTTTTTATATTTTATATCTAACTTAGATATAATTAATTAAAAAACTATAATTAGTAATGATTAACCATCTGATTGAATTTGCTCTTTAGCTTTTTCTCTTTCCCACATGCTTTTGTATAAACCGTTTTTCCTTATTAAGTCTTGATGAGTTCCTTCTTGTACTATTTTCCCATCATCCATCACTAATATACGATCACATGATGCTGCTGCTGATAGTTGGTGGCTGATCATTATTACCGTCTTACTATATTGGCTTTTTATTGTTTTAAGTATTGCAGCAGCAGTTTTATTGTCCACACTTGCTAAGGCATCATCAAGAACAATTATTTTAGAGTCTATTAATAATGCCCTACTGAGAGCTGTACGTTGTCTTTGTCCCCCGCTTAGAGTGATACCCCTTTCTCCTACAAGTGTTTTAAAACCATCTGGAAAGCCCTTTATGTCATCTGTCATTCGTGCTTCATAGGCAGATTCCTGAACTTTTTTTATTGATGCTTCTGGATTTCCGTATTTAATATTTTCTGCAAGAGTTTCTGTAAAAAGATATCCCTCTTGAGGCACTAAGGCGATATTGCTTCTTAACTGTTCTAACTTGATATTGGTTACATCATTATCGTCTAAAAACAAGGTCCCTCCATCAACATTTATCATTCGTCCTAAAGATCTTGCCAATGTTGTTTTGCCGCAGCCCACAGGGCCAACTAAGGCAACTATTTCCCCTGGATTTATTATAAATGAAATTTGATCAAGTATATTTCTGGATGAATCTTCATACTTTATGGATAAATTTTTTGCTTCTAATTTTCCTTGAATCGGCTTAGATATTCTAATCGTATTGGTTTTGTCTTTGATTGTCGGTTCTTGACTTAGTAATTCTTCAACTCTCTCTAAACTTACTTGTCCTAATTGGAAAGTGTTTAGTGTGAATCCTAATAAGGCTGTTGGAAAAACCAGCCTCTCTACATAAAGAATTAATGCAACTAAACCTCCAACAGTAAGGCTTCCATTGCTTAATTGCCCGCTCCCAATAGCTATAAGTAGAAGCAAAGATATTGAGGATAAACCTTGAAGAAGTGGAAAAAGTGTGCTCGCAGTTCTTGCAAGATTAATTGCTGCATCCCTATATCTGATATTTAATTTGTTGAATGCTTCTTGTTCTGCATATTCTTGACCATAAATTTTAATAGCGCTTATGCCAGAAAGATCTTCTTGAATTAATTCACTTAATTCTGATAATGCTTTTTGTTGCCTTTTTCTTTGTTTGACCATCCTTCCACCGAACAACCCAACGGTACCAAGCAAAATTGGGTATACAGAAATAGCAAAGAAAGTTAAAAGTGGATCGATTGAAAGCATTGCTGGCAATGTGAATGTATATGCCAAAAATGTGTTTGTAAGACTTAGTACCGTAAAACCAAGCAATCTTCTAATGTTTTCTAAATCGCTAGTTGCTCTTGTTATGACTTCACCAGTTCCTATGGTTTGAACCCATCCAGGATCTTGTTTCAGCATGTGATCAAATAATTTTTGTCTTAATGAAACTTCTACTTGTCTACCAACTCCAAATACGAGTTGCCTAGATATCAACCTCGCCCCCCCCATAACTGTTGCCATGACTATTAACCATGTCGACTTGTCTAAGACATATGAAAATGTAAATCCTTCCTTTAAATCATCAACGATCTTTCTAACTTCCATTGGAATAGCAACGCTTAGAATATTTACAAAAATCAGTGCGAAAGCACCAAGTATTAGCTCTTTCTTGTGTGGTCTCAGGTAGTTTTTTATTAGATCAAGTCTTAATGCAGCCATTCTTTTATTAATATGCCCACTAACCTAGGCAATATAAGCCCATGAATGCGAGCAAAATCCAATCTAACTAATTTATGAACGAGGCTCAAAATCATCCCCTGTATTCAACAGATCGTGAAAATCTTGATCGTTTATGTGCCATAGAGTCCCCAACTTCTAATGATTTTGTTGAAATAGCTAGATTATTAATCCGCTATCAAGATTTCAACGGTGCTGAAGATCTTAATTCCGATATGGAAAAATTGTTAAAGAAATGGAGTATCAATCGGGATAAATTAGAGGCAATAACAAGGAAATTATGGTCAGAGGGATTTCGTCCTACAAGTCATTCAAGTCCTGATAACGTTGGTTCTGGGTTTGATACGTCAGATTCGTCTCAATCTTAATGTTAGGAAATTATTTTTTTATTTAAATAATTTCTTTAGTTGATATATTAATAATTAAGTTATAAAAAATATTCTGCTAGGAATACTTAGCTTCCAAGCATTCTTCCGATAAATGACCTCATTAAATCCTATAACTTATTCAGTAATTCTTGAATCACTTCTTTCAGCCAATGATTTAACTGAAGAACAATCTAATTATTTGATGAATTCATGGCTTGAAAATAAAATTGAACCAGTGCAAACCGGGGCTTTCTTAGCGGCATTTAGAGCAAAGGGTGTTTCTGGTGAAGAACTTTCGGCAATGGCAAAAATCCTTCAAGATGCTTCAACAAAACCTTCAAATCTTCCATCTTTTGATTTGGTAGATACATGTGGGACTGGTGGCGATGGTGCTAATACGTTTAATATTTCCACGGCAGTTGCTTTTGTCTCAGCTGCTTTAGGAGTAAAAATAGCTAAACATGGAAATAGGAGTGCAAGTGGCAAGGTTGGATCAGCTGACGTATTAGAAAATTTAGGATTACCTTTAAATGTTTCTTCCGAAAAAGTTGTTGAAGCTTTAACAACTTTAGGAATTACTTTCCTTTTTGCTCCTTCATGGCATCCTTCTTTAGTCAATCTTGCTCCTTTGAGAAAATCCTTAGGAGTCAGAACCATTTTTAATTTGTTGGGTCCACTAGTAAACCCATTTAGACCAAAGTCACAAGTGTTGGGAGTTGCCAAAGCTGATTTACTTGACCCAATATCTACAGCTTTAAAAGGTATGGGTCTCAAAAGAGCTGTTGTGGTTCATGGGGCAGGTGGTCTTGATGAGGCTTCACTAGCTGGGTCAAATCAATTTCGTTTCTTAGACAAAGATATTATTAGATCTGAAATTATTAATCCTGGTGACCTTGGCCTTACTGAGATTTCGAATGAAAGTTTAAAAGGTGATGATTTGAAAACTAATTCTCAAATTTTAGAGTTATTACTTAAGGGAGAAGGAAATAAACATCACAAAGAAGTCGTAGCATTTAATACCGCTCTTGTTTTGTGGGTTTCAGGAGCTGAAGATGATTTGTCTTTAGGGGTCAAACGATCATTAGATTGCTTGAATACAGACAAATCATGGCTTCTTTTTATGCAATTAAGAGATTCTTTATCCACATAATTCTCATTACCTGATATATCCTAAATCTTATGTTTTTTGATACTGATAGTTCAGCAATATTGTTATTAGAGGATGGTACCTATTTTGAAGGAAGATCTTTTGGTGCAGTTGGAACTGTCTCTGGCGAAGTGGTCTTCAATACTGGTATGACAGGATATCAGGAGGTCATTACAGATCCTAGTTATTATGGACAGCTAATTACTTTTACATATCCAGAAATTGGAAATACAGGAGTCAATTCTGAGGATAATGAATCATCACATCCTTCAGTTAAAGGTGTGATAGCTCGTCAAATATCAACAACTTCCAGTAACTGGAGACATGAAATTTCATTTGAAAAATGGTTAAAGGATGAAAATGTTGTTGGTATTAATGGCATAGATACTAGAGCACTTGTAAGACATCTAAGAGGGTCTGGTTCTTTGAATGGAATTATTTCATCAGATTCAAGCTATTCAATAGCTAAATTATTTTCACTTTTAAAGAAATCTCCTTCAATGAGTGGTCTTAATCTTGTTGATGAAGTAACAACTAAGACCTCTTTTAAAGTTAATTCAAGTTGTTCAGTTTCATTTGATAAGAGGATTAAAACTATAAAAACAATTCCATACAAAGTTGCCGCTATTGATTTTGGAATAAAGCAATCGATATTGGATCGATTAGTCGCTCATGGTTGTGAGGTTACTGTTTTGCCCTCTGATTCTTCAATGTCTGATGTTTTAGCTTTATCACCTGAGGGTGTTTTTCTCTCTAATGGACCTGGAGATCCATCTGCTGTTAATACAGGTATTGAACTTGCAAGAAATTTAATTGAATATGAAAAACTTCCTATTTTTGGAATCTGCTTGGGTCATCAGATTCTTGGTTTGGCTTTAGGGGGGGAAACTTTCAAACTTTCTTATGGTCATAGAGGACTAAATCATCCATGTGGATTGAATGGCAAAGTTGAAATTACAAGTCAAAATCATGGTTTTGCTTTGAACTCGAAATCTCTAGATCCTGAGAAAATAAAAATCACACGATTCAATTTAAATGACCAAACAGTTGCCGCTATTTCAGTAATTGATAGACCTTTCTTTGGTGTTCAATATCATCCTGAGGCTAGCCCTGGCCCTCATGATGCTGATCACTATTTTAATCATTTCGTAACCTTAATAGAAGAACGAAGAAGAATCGTGGATTAATTTGGTTTCTATAACTACACTTCCATCATGAAGTTATAGGGGACTAATTCCATAGCTGAATTACAAAGACTTACTGTTTCTCTTAGAGGTGGCTTTAACCAGCAAAACGGTTGTTTGGTGATCAATTTCACTGGTCAGCTTGATGCATATTCTGAGAAGCAATTCACTACATATATCAATGAAGTTTTAGCTTCAAATCAACTCTCAGTTGTAATTGATTTATCTAATATCGATTTCATTGATTCTTGTGGTTTAGGTGCAATGGTTCAAACTGTTAAAAAATGTACTCAGTCGAAAAGAGCTTTTAGCGTTGTAGGTAATCCTAGAGTTGTTCAAACAATTAAACTTGTCCGCCTAGAGGAATACCTTCATCTTGTACCAGATCTGAATACTGCAATCGGTAAATTGTCAGCTTGACTGATTGGATTCGCTCTTACAAATCATCCATTTCTCCCGATGGCTTGGGCCCTTTGCAATTAGCTTGGTTGGGAGATGCCGTATGGGAAATGCATCATAGGTTGCGTTATTGCAGTACTCCAATGCGATCAAAGGATCTACATAATGCAGTGGTTAATGAAGTGAATGCATCAAGTCAAGCTAGGGCTATAAAGAAAATCGAGCCTTTTTTAACTGATGATGAAAAGGATTTACTCAGGAAAGGAAGAAACAAAGCTGGAAGGGGGCCCAAAAATGTAGATGCAGCCACATATGCAATTGCTACCGGATTTGAGACTATTGTTGGATGGTTGTTTTTGAAAAATCCAAATCGGCTTGCTGATTTGTTCGACCTTCTTGATCGACCCACTAACTAGAAAATAGGTCTTATAAAATGAGTTATCGTTTCAATAAAGACACACGCAATTCTAAAAACTCTTCAGTTAATAAACGAAGTAGTAACTTTTATCGCCAAGGAGATGAATCTAAAAATACGAATTTAAACAATCGAAGAAGAAAAAATCATAACGTTAATCGTTTTTCATCTGATCCCTTAAATCGATATTCATCAGATAAAGATACATCCGAAGGATCTAGGAATAGTAACTTTTCAAGCCCTAGCTATAGAGGATCTAATCGATTTGAGAGGAAATCGAGTAATTCCACATTTAGAAATCAAAATTCTCAGGATTCTAATAACTTCAAAAGATCTAATCGATTTGAAAGTAAATCCGGTAAACAAATATTCAAAAACCAAAATTCTAATGAAACTAACAATTACAGAAGAGGTGAGAATAAAGAACCAGTCTCTTACGCGGAAAGCTTTACTAAAAACTTAAGTGATGATTTGATTTGGGGTCGTCATTCAACTGAGGCAGCTCTTTTAGGTGGTAGGGCAATTCATCGTATTTGGTGTACCCCTGAGTTACGAAGTACATCAAAGTTTTATCAACTTCTCAAAGATTCAAAAGCGTCTGGAGTTTTGGTTGAAGAAGTCTCTTGGTCCAGGCTTGGCCAGCTGACTAACGGTGCTGTTCATCAAGGAATTGTTTTACAGATAGCCGCATCAAAAACACTTGATTTGGAGAATTTAATTGCAGCCTGCAAACCTTTTGGTGATTCATCATTGCTACTCGCTTTAGATGGGTTAACTGATCCTCAAAATCTTGGGGCAATAATTCGATCTGCAGAAGCTCTTGGAGCCCAGGGCTTAATTCTTCCTCAAAGACGCAGTGCAGGTTTAACAGGATCCGTAGCAAAAGTTGCTGCTGGTGCTCTGGAGCATTTGCCGGTGGCGCGGGTGGTTAATTTAAATAGGTCATTGGAAAAATTAAAAGATAAAGGTTATAGCGTAATTGGCCTTGCGGAGGAAGGACCTTCAACTTTATCTGATATCAAATTTCATGGTCCCATAGTCGTAGTAGTTGGGTCTGAAGATAAAGGAATTTCTCTAATAACAAGAAGGTTATGTGACCAGCTGGTCAGGATTCCTCTTAAGGGAGTTACTACAAGCCTTAATGCATCAGTAGCCACATCTATTTTTTTGTATGAAGTTGCAAGGTCCAGGTGGATGCGCTCAATTCATGGACAAGACCCATCTCCTAGATTATTGAAACCTCAAATATCAACAGAAAATAATAACTAATCTCTTAAATTACTTCTTAAAAAGATAGGTATATCTTTTATAGTTTTCCTAGGATCTTTAAAACTTGATAATCAAATTACATTATTAATTACTTGGGCCACAGGTTTTTGCATTTACCATTGTTTCAATTCGAATATATGTTTCATCATCAAGTGAACATAATATTCCTTTTTCATTTGATAAACATCTAGTTAGGAAACTATAATAAATTAAATGCATTTTACTTATGGGTCCCCTCAGGGCTCTTCGAAGCTTAGGAAATAGTATTGGCTTGGCCTGGTGGGCTAAGGTTGAGACAATTCAACCGGAGGTGACATATTGGTTTGGCCCATTCCTGACTCGCCGAAGTTTGAAAGTTAAATTAAATCGGTTTTTAGATGATCTTTCTTCAGAGTCACCACTGAAAATTACTCATAGTCTAATTAGGTGCCGCCGTAATGAGCCTTTAACGTCATAAGCTAAAAATAACAAAAAAAATCTTATATAATTAATAATGACTTTTGCAGACTTGCGCAAGAAATTAATAAGCCGTGAAGTTTCTGCCAAAGAGCTTGTTCAACAAAAAGTAAAACGAATAAAGGAATTAGATCCAACTCTTAATTCGTTTTTAACGGTTAATACAGATCAGGCTTTAATCAATGCTGAAAATATAGATACAAAAATCGCCTCTGGCGAGCATCTTCCTGCTTTGTCAGGAATACCATTGGCAGTCAAGGATAACCTTTGTACAAAGGGACTTAAGACAACTTGCGCAAGCAAGATGTTGGCTAACTTTGTACCTCCTTATGAGTCAACAGTCACAAAAAAGCTTTTGAACGCAGGAGCAATAATGATTGGCAAGACAAATATGGATGAATTTGCGATGGGTAGTTCTACAGAAACCTCTGCATTTGGTCCTACTTTAAATCCATGGAACATAACAAAAGTTCCTGGGGGAAGCTCAGGTGGAAGTGCAGCTTCTGTTGCAGCGGGATTCTGTTACGGCTCACTTGGATCTGATACTGGTGGTTCAATTCGACAACCGGCTTCGTTCTGTGGAGTTGTTGGAATGAAACCAACTTATGGTCGTGTAAGTCGTTGGGGTTTAATAGCTTTTGCTAGTTCTTTAGATCAAGTTGGACCATTTGCTAATAATGTTTCTGATGCAGCAGAAATCCTTCAAGTTATTTCAGGCAAAGATGAATTTGATTCAACTACTGTTGATATTCCTGTTCCCAATTATTTAGAATCTCTTTCTAAGTCAATTAAAGGAATTAAAATAGGTTTAATTGATAACTGCTTTGAGCATGAAGGTTTAGCGAGTGATGTTAAAGAATCTGTTCTTGGAGCGGCTTCGCTTCTCGAAAGCTTAGGTGCAGAGATTATTAATGTTTCTTGCCCTCGTTTTAATGATGGAATTGCTACTTATTACGTTATCGCCCCGTCTGAAGCTTCAGCTAATTTAGCTAGATATGACGGTGTCAAATATGGATTCCGCTCTGATGATGAACAAAATCTCATCCAGATGACTTCCAGAAGTAGAGCACTTGGTTTTGGAAATGAAGTTAAACGAAGAATTCTCATAGGAACCTATGCCCTATCTGCCGGTTATGTTGATGCCTACTACAAGAAGGCCCAGCAAGTTCGAACTTTGATACGTAGAGACTTTGACGATGCTTTCAAAAAAGTAGATGTTTTATTAGCTCCCACTTCTCCTACTACTGCTTTTGGTTCTGGAGATAATGTTGATAATCCTATGGCGATGTACTTATCGGATTTATTAACCATTCCTGCTAATTTAGCCGGATTGCCTGCTATTAGTTTGCCATGTGGTTTTGATAAATCACGCTTGCCAATAGGTCTACAACTAATAGGTAATGTTTTTGAAGAAGCTAAACTTCTTCAAGTGGCTAGTCAATTTGAGAGCGCTGCTGAAGTTTATAAAAATAAGCCAAAAACAGATTTCACGTTATAAAGGTTGAACCACTTTATGTGGAGGGTATAATTGTAGTTACACTATATACAGCGTAGTTTCGAAAAAATATTTATGGCATTCGTCCCAATTCATAATCATAGTGATTACAGCCTTCTTGATGGAGCCAGCCAACTCCCTTTGATGGTAGAAAGGGCAAAAGAATTGGGCATGCCTGCTCTAGCATTGACAGATCACGGAGTAATGTATGGTTCTATTGAATTATTAAAGTTATGTAAGGCAGCGAATATAAAGCCAATTATTGGGAATGAGATGTATATTATCAATGGTTCAATTGATGATCCTCAGCCCAAAAAAGAGAAAAGATATCATCTTGTTGTTGTTGCGAAAAACCAAATTGGCTATGAAAATCTCGTAAAGTTAACAACACTCAGTCACTTAAACGGTGTTAGAGGTAGAGGTATATTTTCTAGACCATGTATAGATAAATCTTTATTTATAAAATATAGCGAGGGATTAATTTGTTCAACAGCTTGTTTAGGTGGCGAAATACCACAAGCGATATTAAAAGGAAGAAATGATGTCGCTAGAGAAGTTGCTGCTTGGTATAAAGAAATTTTAGGTGATGATTTTTATCTTGAAATTCAAGATCATGGTTCACTCGAAGACAGGATTGTTAATAGTGAAATTGTAAAAATATCTGAAGAACTTGGAATTCAAATAATAGCAACTAATGATGCACATTATGTATCAAAAAAAGATATTGAGGCACATGATGCCTTGATTTGTGTGTTAACTGGGAAATTAATCAGTGATAAAAAAAGATTAAGATATACCGGAACCGAATATATTAAATCTGAGGAAGAAATGAGAAGTTTGTTCACTGATCATTTAGATAAGGATATAATCAATAGTGCAATAGAAAATACAGAAAAATTATCTAATAAGGTCGAAGAATATACGATTTTAGGTACTTATAAGATGCCAAATTTTCCTATCCCTAATGGTTGTAGACCTATTGATTATCTAAAAAAGATAGCTATTAAAGGTTTGATTCAATTATTAGATATTTCAGAATTTGACAACGTCCCGAGTGTCTATAAAGAAAGACTTGATTATGAGTTAAATGTTATTGATCAAATGGGATTTCCTACATATTTTCTTGTCGTTTGGGATTATATTAGATTTGCAAGAGAACAATGTATTCCCGTTGGTCCTGGAAGGGGTTCTGCTGCAGGCTCTTTAGTTGCTTATTCTCTTCATATTACGAACATAGATCCAGTTAAAAATGGATTATTATTTGAACGATTTCTTAATCCTGAGAGAAAGTCAATGCCTGATATTGATACAGATTTCTGTATAGAAAGACGTGGCGAAGTTATTGATTATGTTACTAAAAAGTATGGCGAAGATAAAGTAGCACAGATAATTACATTTAATAGAATGACGTCTAAGGCTGTTTTGAAGGATGTTGCCAGAGTTCTCGATATTCCTTATGGAGAAGCTGATCGTTTAGCTAAACTAATCCCAGTCGTAAGAGGAAAACCGGCAAAATTATCATCTATGATTTCAAAGGATTCCCCAAACAAGGAATTCCTTGAAAAATATAACAATGATTCAAAAGTAAAGAAATGGGTTGATATGGCGATGAGAATAGAAGGAACTAATAAAACTTTTGGGGTTCATGCTGCTGGTGTAGTTATAGCCGCAAATTCACTCGATAATTTAGTTCCTCTTCAACGGAACAATGAAGGGCAAATAATCACACAATATTTTATGGAGGATATTGAATCACTTGGCCTTTTAAAAATGGATTTTTTAGGACTAAGAAATCTTACAATGATAGAAAAAACTATCAATTTAGTAGAGAAATCAGTCGGTAAAAGATTAGAACCTGATTGTTTTCCTTTTACAGATGAAAAAACATTTGATTTACTTTCTAGAGGTGATTTAGAGGGAATATTTCAACTTGAGTCTAGTGGAATGAGACAAATAGTAAAAGATCTAAAGCCTTCATCTCTCGAGGATATTTCTTCGATTTTGGCTCTTTATCGCCCTGGCCCTCTTGATGCAGGACTAATTCCTAAATTTATAAATAGAAAGCATGGAAAGGAAAATATTGATTTTCCCCATCATTCCCTTGAACCTATATTAAGTGAGACATATGGAATCATGGTCTATCAAGAGCAGATCATGAAAATTGCTCAAGATTTAGCGGGATACTCCCTTGGTCAGGCAGACTTATTGAGAAGAGCAATGGGAAAGAAAAAGGTCTCTGAAATGCAGCGACATAGAACACTATTTGTCGAAGGATCGGTTAAAAACGGTGTATCTGAGCTAGTTGCTGATCAGTTGTTTGATCAAATGGTTTTATTTGCTGAGTACTGCTTTAACAAAAGTCATTCTACTGCTTACGGTGCAGTTACTTATCAAACTGCTTTTTTAAAAGCACATTACCCTGTCGCCTACATGGCGGCATTGTTGACCGTAAATGCTGGTTCTGCTGACAAGGTACAAAGATACATATCCAACTGTAATTCAATGGGAATAAATGTTTTACCTCCAAATATAAATACGTCTGGTGTAGATTTTACTCCTAAGAATAGTTCTATACTCTTTGGCTTTTCCGCTATCAAGAATTTGGGTGATAGCGCTATCAGAAAAATTATTTCCTCTAGAGATGAAGATGGCGAATTTAATAATTTAGCTGAATTTTGTGATCGAATTTCACTTAGTTCCATTAATAGAAGAGGACTTGAAGCTTTGATACATTGTGGAGCTTTTGATTGTCTTGATGAAAATGCAAATCGCGCTCAACTTATTGCTGATTTGGACTTAACTATTGAATGGGCTTCTTCTAGGGCAAAAGATAGGATCAGCGGGCAAGGAAATCTTTTCGATCTTTCTTCTTCCTTAGATAATGAATCTACAAATGTTGATCTTTCCTCAGCTCCTAAGGCGAAACAAGTAAATGACTATCCTCCCTCAGACAAATTGAAATTAGAAAAAGAACATGTTGGTTTTTATCTTTCGGATCATCCTTTGAAGCAGCTTTCGGAACCTGCCAAGTTGATTGCTCCTATAAGCCTTACTTCTTTGGAAGAGCAGAAAGATAAGTCAAAGGTAAGCGTCATAGCCATGATTCCATCGATGAGAGAAGTAACAACTAGAAAAGGAGACAGAATGGCAATTATTCAACTAGAAGATTTAACTGGTTCATGTGAAGCGGTTGTCTTTCCAAAAAGTTATGAAAGATTGTCAGATTATTTGATGGTTGAAACGAGATTATTGATATGGGGCAGCGTAGATAGAAGAGATGAAACTGTTCAATTAATTATTGATGATTGTCGAGAAATTGATGATTTGAGATTTCTCTTGATTGATCTTCGACCTGATCAGGCCATAGATATCAATGTTCAGCATAAATTAAGAGAATGCCTTTCGAAGAATAGGCCGGCAAGAAATGAATTAGGTGTTCGTATACCTGTCGTAGCGTGCCTTAAGGACAATAATAATACTAGGTATGTAAGGTTAGGCGATCAATTTTGCGTAAAGGATACTGAACTAGCATTGGATTCATTATCTAAGAATTCCTTTGTTGCTAGAACTAGCAAAAGTCTTGTGATTTAAATTTTTTTAAGTATTTATGTCTTTTTGACTAGTTTTAAATGCATCTTTCATCCTATTGATGTTTGGCTTTATGTTTTCAAAACCAAGAAAAGTTCCTGGATTAAAATCCCAGCTTGCTGAAAGTATTCCATAACTTAAACCTAATAATCCCACTAGGAAACAAATCGCTGAGCTTACTAGAGTGACTGTTGGAGATATTTCCGCAATACCTTTACTAATTAAAAAATAACTTCCAACAAATACACCCATACCGCTAAGGGTTGGGATGCCAGTCGTAAAAGCTATTCTTCTTGCCATTCTATTTGCTACATAGTTTGGTATACCATCCTTTTTGGTGCTTTTTGAAGATCTATTGCTCCCGATTTTAGGTGCCGTAATCTTGCTTGAGAAGCCTATCTTTACTTCTTTGGATTGGGATTTTTTGTTTTTTTTCTCTTCTTTCATAGCCTCCAAAGAATCTACTAAGGCTTATTATCCTCTAATAGCTAATTTTTCTATGAGCTCTGTATATCTTTTTTCACTTTTAGTTCGTACATAACCTAAAAGTCTTTTGCGCTGTCCAATCATTTTTAGCAATCCTTGTCTTGAGGAGAAATCATGTATGTTGCCTTGAAGATGTTCGCTTAATTTTGAAATCCTTGAAGTAAGCATCGCCACCTGAACTTCTACTGAACCAGTATCAGTTGGATGTACTTGATGAGTGTTGATTAGCTTTTGTTTCTCCTCTGTGCCAAGTGACATTTGTTTTAGCTTTTCTTATTTTAATGATACTAATTTAATCCCTAGCCTTCTATCAAGTACTCTTTTCACTCAATCTTAAAAGAATCTCTTTGAGATGTTTATCCATTAGCTCAGCTTTCGCTTCAGAAGATAGCGTATTTAGTAATAAAGTATTTTCTTTTTCGTTTGTTGTTATTATTTTTATAGAGTTTTTAATTTCATAATCTACGTAGCCAAGTGATTTTAGAATTGAATATATTTCATCAACATATTTAGAAAACTGATTTGGTGTTATATCTTTTCTTCTGCCATTACTTGTATCTATATTATCTTTAAATCTGTGAAGCTTGTTTCTTAGCTCAACTATTAATCTCTCAGCTATGCGCCTACCAATTCCTTGAGTTTTAGTTAATAAATTTGATTCATTATTTTCGATTGCATTAACCAATTGAACTACCTCAAAATCTTCTAATAGTGCCATTCCAATCTGTGGTCCAATTCCATTCACACAAATGATCTCACGAAATAAATCTCTTTGATTAATCTCTTTAAATCCGTATAAATTTGTACCATCTTCTCTATATACTTGGTGTATCCAAAATTCGATCTGAGGAGAATCCTTTGTTTCCTCTATTTGTTTTTTTAATATTTGTATTTCATAACCAATACCTCCAACATTAAGTACTACTCCTGTTTTTGTGGAAATTTGCCAGGTATTTATAATTTCACCTTTTAGCCAACTGATCATTATTTATTTGGATTGAAGTTGCGAAAAAAAATTATATATTCAACCGCCGTCAATTTGACATCCAACCATTGAGCCTCCTACCAAACCAGCAGGAATGGCCCACCATCGATCTTTTCCCCTGGATATTGCTGTAGCGAATCCAGCACCTAATATACCTCCTGCAATTTTGCCTTCAGAGCAATCATTATTGTCAAATTCAGTGTTTCGGGTTGTTGATCCAGCACCTGGGCAAGGTACTTCGATAGTTTCTTCCCATTTTTTTACATATCCAGGATCCTTTCTTGTGCCTGGAATATATTCTTCTCTATATTCATTTCTCGTACAAGTTCTAGTTGATGAGAATCCGCGTTGATATTCATCGGAAAGAATTGATGTTGGTCCCATGCAAATAAGAATTGCTGAAAAAATAAGACATTTACATTTCATATCTTTGCTTGTTTGGTTTTTGATGCACTTATACTAATAATAGTGGAAATGAGTACGCAAAAACCACCTAAGTAAATTGAATTTGTTAATGTTTCTTTGAAAAATAAAACACCCCATATACTTGCAAAGATAACTTGGGAATAATTTAGCGAAGTTGCTTGGCCAGCCGGCAATATTCTTAATCCTTCTGTTATGCAGAGTTGACCAATTTGTGTGAAGACACCAATACCTATTATCCAAAGCCAATCGGTTCCAATTGGTATTACAAAATCATTAATAATTAATGGAATGGATAATGGAATAGAAACTAATGGAAAATAGAAAATAATAACTAGAGGATGTTCTTTGGATGTAAGTTTTCTTACACATATATAAGCTAGTGATGTCATTAATGCTCCTAAAATCGCAATACTTAGAGCTAAGATTGTTTCTCTAATATTATTATTTGTATTCAATTCAGGCTTGCTAACTAAAACTATACCTATCCATCCAATAATGACTGAATATATTATCTTTTTTAATAAATACTCCTTTAAGATTATGAATCCACATATTACGGTAAAAGTAGGATAAATATATTGTATTACAGTTGCTGTTGCTATAGGTAATAATGTTAATGCCTTGAAGATGCAAAATAGTGCAAATGTGCCTAATAAACCTCTTATAACTAATAATTTCTTTTGATATCCCCAGGGGCTAATATTCTTTTTATATAAGAAAAATGTCGTTATAATTATACTTATTGTGGCTCTTGCAAAAACGAGTTCAGATACAGGTATTCTATCCCCAACTGCTTTCACGCAAACACTCATAAGGCTAAAGGCAAGCCCGCTTCCTATTAAAAATATGATTCCTTTTGATTTTTCTTCTATATCCAATTCATTTATAAGTAACTTTTTTCTCAATTTCTAAAACTCTTAACTAATTATTTAAATATCTATTAAAATTATCATATGCCTTCCGCTCGACTACATCCCAGAACCATTGAGTCTGTTAAAGAGCGAGTAGATATAGTTGACGTCGTTGGTGAGCACGTCGTCTTAAAGAAAAAAGGTAAAGAATATGTTGGAATATGTCCCTTTCATGATGATAGTAAACCTTCAATGTCAGTAATCCCTGGCAAGCAGTTTTATTACTGTTTTTCATGTGGAGCGGGTGGAAATGCTATTAAGTTTTTGATGGAGTTTCAGAGGCAAAGTTTTAGTGATGTTGTTCTTGAACTTGCTAAGAAATATCAAGTACCAATAGATACAGTTGAAGGCCCTCAGCAAGAGAGGCTCAAGCAACAGATTACACGTCGTGATTCACTTTATCGAGTTTTAAAAATTGCTACTGGTTGGTTTAGAAACCAATTAAATGCGCCATGTGGAACAAATGCCCTAGATTATCTAAAAAATAAACGTCAATTAAGTGATGGTACTTTAATTAATTTTGAGATTGGGTTTGCACCGGATAATTGGGATTCTTTACTCCAGTATTTTGTAAATATTGAAAAAGTCAGTGTAGAAATTCTTGAATCTGCTGGTTTAATTGTTCCTCGAAAAGGTGGTAATGGATTTTACGACAGATTCCGTAATCGTATTATTGTTCCTATTCACGACAGGCAAAAAAGAGTAATTGGGTTTGGAGGAAGAAGTCTTGATGGTGCAGAGCCTAAGTATTTAAATTCACCTGAAACCGAAATCTTTGAAAAGGGTAAAAATCTCTTTGGCTTAGACAAATCAGCTCTTTCAATTAGGAAAAAAGATTATGCAGTTGTTGTTGAAGGATATTTTGATGTGATGGCACTTCATGATTCTGGAATTACAAATGTAGTTGCCTCTTTAGGAACAGCATTGAGTCGTAGTCAAATAACGCTTCTTTCTCGTTCTACCGATAGTAAGAAGATCCTCCTCAATTTTGATTCAGATAATGCAGGAATTCGTGCAGCTAATCGTGCTATTAATGAGGTAGAAAATCTTGCTATTCAAGGTCAGTTAGATTTAAGAGTCCTTCAATTACCCTCAGGTAAAGATCCAGATGAGTTTCTTAAGGATAATGATCCATCGGAATATGAAGCATTAGCGGCTAAAGCTCCTCTGTGGATGGATTGGCAAATAGATCAATCATTGAAGGATTTAGATTTAAATAAATCTGATCAATTTCAGGAAGCAGTTTCCAATTTAGTGAGTCTTCTTGGAAAGTTACCTCAAACAGCGATAAGAACTCATTATTTACAGAAAGTTGCACAGCGTCTTAGTGGAGGCCAAGGTAGATTCTCTCTTCAACTAGAGGAAGATTTACGTAATCAAATCAGTGGTCAAAGATGGCACGGGCGCTCTAAAAAATATGAAAAACCTCAAGAAGTTAGCCTTAGAGAAAGATGTGAAGCAGATATCCTTTTTATTTATATTCACTGTCCTAATTACAGATCTTATATTAGATATGAACTTCGTTTAAGGGATTTAGATGATTTTGCAATTAATCATCATCGTGTTATATGGTCAACTATAAGTAACATTGAAGAAACTAAGTTCGGAACTGAAACTATTGAGAATATAAATCGCTGTAATGATGCTAATAATATTTTAGCTGATATTGATTTAATTAAGAACTTGTTAGATAACTTCCTAATTAATGATAATGAATATCTTCCTAAGCTTACACCTTTTCTAGAGACTACAGAACTTCGCATGGCAACCCTATGTGATCCTGAGTCACTGATTCGTGGAGCTTTGGCTTCTCTAGAAAAACAAAAATCATTAAAACGTTGTAGACATCTAATTGATGCATGGAGTTCGCAGCGATTACAAACTCTTGAAAACTGTATTGCCTCTCTTATTGTTCAAGAAAACTCAGATCCTAGTCATTCATCTGATATGGAAGAGAGAGTTATTAGTATGTTTGAAGAGTTAAATAATGATGCTATAAACTTTCAGCAGCTTTACTACGCGGAAAGAAAACATATAGTAAATCTAGATCAACAGAGATGTTACAAATAATTTAGTTTAGTTATTATTATCAATGATAAATTCCTTGCCCGTTAATTTTGATGAATGTTCATTATCTAATGATTTATGGCCATATTTTATAGAGAAAATCGGTTTCATTAAGGCAAATTTAGCTGTACGTCAATCTCTCGATCTCCAGAGAATGCAGGGTTCAAATTCTACTGTTCCAGTTCTTATCCTAGAGACATGTGGAACCGCTCTTGTTAGTTCTAATTCTGTTAAGTCTTATATTGGTCTTTCTTATTTGGATCAAGGAATGGTTTTGATCTTTAGTAGTAAATTAAAAGCTATTCAATTACTTAGAGATAATTATTAGAACTAAATTATTATAAACAATATTTTTTCAATTCTTTCTTTACTATTCTTGGTTTATCCTCAAGTATATAAGCTTGTCTCTCTTTTTCCTCCTCTCCAGATATTTTTATAGATCCATGTAAGGCCTTCATCTTTGATTGTCTCATTGATAACTTTTTATCTATATCTAATAATTTTCCATTATTACATTCTTGTGCAACATGAACTGCTTCATGCCTTAATGCTTTTTTTATATGCAACGCTGACCTTTGGAAATAATCATTATTTTTCTTTTTTAGAAGCGTATATCCCACTTTCTTCTTTACATTATTTGTACAAATGATAATTACTTTTTCTTTCTTCTTTAAAAATCCTACATAGCTATCACTTAATAAACATAGTCGTGTATTTTCTTCAGCTTTATATCCTGCCTTTACAACCATCTCTAATATTTCTAGTTCTGCTTTGTCTAAATACTCTATGAATTCCATTTTCTTTTTTATTTAGGTTATCATAATGGTTTATTCCTATAATTGTATATTACATTTATCACTTCAATATCATACTAAATAGCATATATAGTTGCAATATTTTCTATGTTTGTTGTCATTATATTAGATAGTTTTCTTTTGCTAGTCTTCCATTCTTCTTCAATTACTGATGATCCCCATCCTATTGTATTTATACCATTTCTTGTATTAATATTATCTATTACATTATCTAATCTTTCGAGATGTAATTCTTTTTGAATACCTAGTCCATTAAAAAGTGGTTTTTGTATATATTTATTGCTCTGAATGTTATGCAATATTACGCCTGCTTTTATTAGCTTTTTATAAGGTTTAAAAATTTTATTAGTTAACAATAGACTTTTTTCAATCATAATTTTTGAGTTAGAAGTCGGGATGTTTATTTTTTCTGTTGCTTCACTTTTGAAAAAATCGTTTGAATAAATATTTGTATTTGTAAATACTGTAATTGATGAACATAATAGATTATTTTTTCTAAGCTTATTGCTTGCCATTAAAACATATTTAATTATTACTTTGTTCAACTCTTCTAAACTATCTATTGGATATGAAAAACTCCTACTAACACTGATTTCCTTTCGGTCTAACTGTGTCTCTTTTATAGGGATACATAGTGTTCCTTTTAACTCGTATTGAATTCGTAGGCCAACTACACCATATTTTTCTTTGATTTGATTACTTGACATATTTTTAAGCTCTAGGGCATTAGTTATTCCTCTATTCTTTAGCCATATCGACATCCTTTTACCTATTCCCCAAACCTGATTTATATGAATTTGTTTGAGATATGGATCTTTGTTTTGAATAATACCTATATCAAATATACCTGAATACTTTTGTATTTTTTTTGCTAGATGATTAGAAATTTTTGATAAAACTTTTGTTTCACCCATACCGATAGATATCGGTATTCCTATGTTTTGATAAACTAAAGCTCTTAAATCTTTTCCCCATTGATATAAGCTTTTTTGAGGTGGGCGGCTTATACTTCCAAATGCTTCATCTATAGAGTAGATTTCTAGTTCTTCACAATTTTTTCTTAGTAGATGCATTAACCTATTACTTATATCACCGTAAAGCTCGTAATTTGAACTTCTCACATTTATATTTAACTGAGCTAGCTTATCCTTTAATTTGAAATATGGCTGTCCCATAGGAATTCCCATTTTCCTAGCTTCTGAACTGCGAGCTATTATGCAACCATCATTATTCGAAAGTACAATTACTCCTTTTCCTTTTATTGATGGGTCGATCATTTGTTCACACGAAGCATAGAAATTATTTCCATCAATTTGAAGTATTACTTTGGACATGATTATATTTTTGATTTTTTTAGTTCATGTATCGAATAAATTGCTACTCCCCATATTTGTATATCCATGTATTCATATAAGTTTATTGCGGGATAGTTTTCTTTATCAGCTTTTAGATAATAATTATCTTTCTTTTTTACAAGTCTTTTTAAAGTAAATTCACCATCCAATATGGCAACCACAATATGTCCAGGATTTGGATTTATACTGCGATCTATTACTAATAAATCATTATTATAAATGCCTGCGTTGTTCATTGAATTACCGCTTACACGTAGAAAAAATGTACTTATTGGATTTCTGATTAAATATTTATTTAGATCAACACCGAGTTCTATGTAGTCTTCCGCAGGAGAAGGGAAACCTGCACAGATGGTTTCCCTTGCTAATGGAATTAGTTGTGTCGAGGACGCTTTCTTTGAGGAAGGGTAAACGCTCTTTAAATCCATAGACCACTCAAGCAAAACAATTATAGTATACATGTACTATAATTGTTTTGCTTGAGTGCGTTTTATTCTTTGTGGTAAGGCCCTCCTTGGGTGATCGTTCTTGAGCGGTAGAGCTGTTCTACTAGTAGAAGGCGAGCTATTTCATGTGGAAAAGTTAAGGGTGACAGGCTTAATTGCCAAGAGGCGGAATTATTGAGGGACGGGCTAAGTCCCGAAGCGCCTCCGATAACAAAAATAATATTTTGATTATGAGAATTTAGAAGTCTTGTAGCTAATTGCCTTGATGTGAAAGATTGGCCATTTTCGTTAAGAGTTACAAGGATATCGTTTTTGCGAATGAGTTCTTTGATTGTTTGTTCTTCTTTCGTTTGTGTGTTGTCTTTTATTTCTATAACTTCTAGACCAGGTAATCTTTTTAGGTACATTTCTAAACCTTCTTGAATCCATTTTTTCTTTATTTTCCCAATGGCAATGATTTTGTAGTGTGAGATATTAAGCATGAAAAAATACTTGTCTAATCGATATCATCTTCAAGGAGATATTGTTGAAATTGTGTGTAAAGGCTTAGTGAGTCTTCAGTAGAAATATATTTAGAATTTTCATTAATCTTTGTATTTTCATTAGAAGAAATTATCAAATTATTAGATTCAAGTTTTCTTAGTCTTTCTAATAAATGAGGTGGGACGTTTCCATCTGGACTAATTTCCATCAACTCTCGAAAAAGTTGTTCAGGATTAGTTTCGATTTCAACTGGGTGTAACGTTTGGTTTTTTGTTTCTTGTTTGTTTTTTAATTCATTTGATTGAGATTTTGATATCTCTTTAGGAAGTTTTCGTCCTAGCTTTTTTAAACGTTCAAGGCTATGGCTATCAAAAGTCATTTTAGAAAATTTATATTGATTGAAGATCATCTATTGAAGTATATTTTATATAATTTATTTTTATTTGAGTGAAATATGTGATTATTTCTAATGTGGTTAGGAGATTGTGCGTATGGGAGACAAAACTTTGAATGACTTTAGGCATATTCCTAGAAAACGCTTTGGACAACATTGGTTGAAAGATCGGGCTGTTTTGGATCAAATAATTAATGCTGCCGATTTGAATTCTGAAGATTGCGTTTTAGAAGTTGGTCCAGGTAAAGGAGCTTTAACTGAAAAATTAATTGATTCAGAAGCAAAATTTATTCAAGCAATTGAGCTAGATAGAGATTTAATAGTTGGTTTGAAAAAACGTTTTAGTCATCAGAATAAATTTAGTTTGAGAGAGGGAGATGTTCTATCTGCCCCATTAGATGCTGAAAATGGAATGACTATAAACAAAGTTGTAGCTAATATCCCTTACAACATCACGGGTCCACTACTAAAAAGATTGATTGGTGAATTAAGAAAAGCACCTGAATATAGTTTTGAAACTTTGGTTTTACTTATGCAAAAAGAAGTTGCGCAAAGACTTGTGGCTCTACCTGGAACTAGTAATTTTAGTGCTTTAAGTGTACGGATTCAGCTTTTAGCAAGATGTAAGGATATATGTGATGTTCCCCCTAAATGTTTTCAGCCGTCACCCCAGGTGGATTCCAAAGTTGTCATGATTAAGCCTTTTGTCAACACTGATCCAGATTTTTATGAGATAGGGAATTTAGTTGAGAAACTTTTGAAACATGCTTTTGCAGGTAGAAGAAAAAAATTACGAAACACGATTGGAAGTTTTGTTACTTCCAGCGATCCGATAAGGGAATTTTTTGCCTACAGAGGTATTAGTCTTGATCAAAGACCACAGGAAATTTCACCTTCCAATTGGTTTGCCTTGGCAAAAGCTTTAAAAGAAACTTGAGTTATCGAAAATGGTCCCTTCCAAAGCAAATGATGATTTTCTTATCGCAGAAGCTCATGCAAAAATTAATCTACATTTGGAGATTTTAGGTATTAGGAATGATGGTTTTCATGAATTAGCAATGGTGATGCAAAGTATTAATTTAAGTGATCTATTGAAGATGAGAAAAAGTCAAGATAATAATATTACTCTTAAATCTAATAATAACGAAATTAGCAATGGTGAAGATAATCTAATCATAAAAGCTGCAAAACTGTTAAGAAAAAAAGTAGGAAATCGAGAATTAGGTGTTGATATTGAACTTGAAAAAAACATACCTATTGGAGCAGGATTGGCTGGTGGATCTACAGATGCAGCTGCAACATTGGTTGGTCTGAATAAACTATGGAAGTTAAATCTGGAGACAGAGGAATTAGAGAAATTATCAGAAGAAATAGGATCAGATATACCTTTTTGCGTATCAGGAGGGAGGCAGATATGCTTTGGAAGAGGTGAAATTCTAGAAAAATTAGAATTTAATCGGTTTGATTTGGGTCTGATTTTAGTTAAAGACCCCTCAATACAAGTTTCTACTCCATTTGCATATAAAACATATAAAGAACAATATGGTGAAAGCTATCTTGAAGATGAAAATGATTTCGAAATCAAGAGAAATATGATTAGATCAACCGACTGGTCTGATCAGGATCTCTTAGTTAATCGAAAAAAAATACAGAATGATTTACAAAAAAGCATTCGCCCAATGACATTAGAGGTTGATAAGTCATTGAAAATATTGTCTAATTTGCCTGGTTCTTTTCTCGTTTCGATGAGTGGTTCAGGCCCAAGCTGTTTTGCCTTGTTTCAAAACTATGACCTAGCAAATAAAGTACTCACTGAAAATGTTACTGAATTTGAAAGAGCTGGTTTATCAGCTTGGGCCTGTTCAATGACGTCTAATGGAGTTCAATTAAGAAATGAAATCACCTCGTAATGGGTTTAAAGATCAACCTGATGAATTAGCTAAACCCTCATCAAGACCATTAGATACATCTAGACCTGAGCCAAAGAAAGGCCCCTTGAGCTTTCTTTCAGGTTCTATTACTAGTTTATCTTTTAGCCTGTTATGCTTTTTTATTAGCAAAAAAATAGCTTTATATTTTTCTATTCATAGTCCTAATTATTCTTCACCAATTGCCCAGAGTATTGCTTCTGGTTTTAAGACACTAATTATTGGAATTAGCTTTCTTGCAACTTTTACGTTTGGTTTCATTGGACTCGGTTTGTTTTTAGTATTTGTTCGAAGTTTGATAGAAGGCAATAAAGAAAAAACAGACTAGTATTTAACTAGTAAATTGTCATATTTAGATCTTTCTATGAATCTTCATGATTTAGGACTTCTAGTTTTATTGCTCTCTCCTGGAATGTTACTTTCTATATTGCTGTTATCGACTTTTGCGGCAGGTGGGTAATTAGGCACTGTTTGAGATATTTTGGAATAACAAACCGGTAATCCGGACGATCTGTTAATGCTGTGAAAGGGACTCTTTTATTTAATGCTCTTCGAGAAGCAATTGATGAAGAAATGGCCAGAGACCCTATGGTCTGCATAATGGGTGAAGATGTTGGACAATATGGCGGATCTTATAAAGTTACGAAAGATTTGTACGACAAATATGGAGAGTTTCGAGTATTAGACACACCAATTGCTGAAAATAGTTTTACTGGAATGGCAGTTGGTGCTGCTATGACAGGTTTAAGACCAATTGTCGAAGGGATGAATATGGGATTTTTACTGCTTGCTTTTAATCAAATTTCCAACAATATGGGAATGCTCAGATATACAAGTGGTGGCAATTTTACTATTCCAACAGTTGTTCGAGGCCCTGGTGGCGTTGGCAGGCAATTAGGTGCTGAACATAGTCAAAGACTTGAAGCTTATTTTCATGCAGTCCCTGGTATAAAAATCGTTGCATGCAGTACACCTACGAATGCAAAAGGTTTAATGAAAGCAGCAATCAGGGACAATAACCCTGTTCTTTTCTTTGAGCACGTTCTTTTATATAACCTTACAGAAGAGTTACCTGAGGGTGATTATGTCTGTGCCCTTGATCAAGCAGATCTTGTTAAGCAGGGAAGTGACATTACAATATTGACATATTCAAGAATGCGTCACCATTGTTTAAAAGCTGTCGAACTTCTCGAAGGTAAAGGAATTGATGTTGAATTGATTGATTTAATTAGTCTTAAGCCTTTTGATATGGAGACAATTTCTAAATCTATCAAAAAAACACATCGAGTAATTATTGTCGAAGAATGTATGAAAACAGGTGGTATTGCAGCAGAATTGATGTCATTAATTACCGAGAATTGTTTTAATGATTTAGATTCTCCACCTGTACGTTTAAGCAGTCAGGATATTCCCACTCCTTATAATGGAAACTTAGAAAATTTGACTATTATTCAACCACATCAGATTGTAGATGCAGCTGAGAAAATAATTAATAATGGCGGAGTAGATTAATAATGGGAAGAAAGAATTATTGGTTTCTTGTCGTCATCATTTTGGCAGCATTAAGTACTTTTATCTGCACTAATATACCCTTCCAATTAGGATTGGATCTTCGTGGAGGAAGCCAACTCACTCTAGAAGTAAAGCCTACTCAGGAAATAACAAAAATAAGCAGCAATGAAATTGAAGGAGTTAAAGCTGTTCTTGATAAAAGAGTAAATGGATTAGGAGTTTCTGATTCTCAGCTTCAAACTGTAGGAACAAATCAATTGCTATTAGAACTTCCTGGGGAGCAAGATCCTTCAGCTGCTGCGAAAGTATTAGGAGAAACCGCTTTATTAGAATTCAGGATTCAGAAAAATGGTACAGAGGCTCAATTAAGAGATTTACAAGCTCAACGAAATAGCGTTGAATCAATTATTAAATTATTAGAAGAGAATAACAATTCAGCTCAATTAATAAAGGAGATCAATTTTAACAATGAAATTAATCAGTTATTTGATAAATATAATATTGATTCTGAGCAGATATTCGATGTTGTTCAATTCAACCTTCTAAGGAACAAAATAAGTACTGAAATTGCGGGTTTGTTTGAACGAACCCCATTAACCGGAAAATATTTGACTAATGCAGGTAGGCGACAAGATCAAAATACCAATAATTGGGAAGTCACTTTAAACTTTAATAATGAGGGTGCAGAATTATTTGCAGATCTTACAAAATCCGTCGCTGGTAGCTCTAGATTGCTTGGAATTGTTATTGATGGTATTTCATATAGCGAGGCAAGTGTTGGTAATCAATTTGAGACTGTCGGTATTACTGGTGGTGCCGCGACAATAAGTGGCAATTTTTCTGCAGAAGATGCTAGAAACTTAGAAGTTCAATTAAGGGGAGGAGCTTTGCCTCTTCCTATAGATATTATTCAAATAAGAACTATAGGCCCCTCTCTGGGGACTCAAAATATTCGTTTAAGTCTTTTTGCTGCTCTAACGGGTTTACTATTGGTAGCTATTTTTATGATATTTACATATAAAATAGCTGGGTTCGTTTCTGTTTTGGCATTGTCTTTTTATTCGCTATTTACCCTTTCTATTTATGCACTACTTCCAGTAACTCTTACGCTACCAGGTATTGCTGGATTTATATTAAGTATAGGAATGGCTGTTGATGCTAATGTTCTTATTTTTGAGAGATTAAAAGAAGAATTACTTAAAGGAAATACTTTGATACGTTCAATAGATGCAAGTTTTAAAAATGCTTTCTCATCGATAATCGATGGTCATCTAACTACTTTAATAAGCTGCCTTGCCTTATTTTATTTTGGCACTGGGTTTGTAAAAGGTTTTTCAGCAACATTGGGAATTGGGGTCCTTTTAAGTTTGTTTACTGCCTTGACATGTACGAAAGCAATATTGAAGTTCCTAATGACTTTTCAAGGCCTTAGAAAAGTTTCTAACTTTGTTAATCTAAGTCAGATCCCTTCACCATCAATCAATGTTCAATAGTAATTAATTTTCAATTAAATTATGAAATCTAATTTTAATGTTCAACTCTATAAAAACAGAAAAATTGTTTGGCTTACTTCATTTACTTTATGTCTAATATCAATAATAGGAATGATAATTTGCCTTAAAAGTTCATCTATCAGAGCACCCTTAAACCTTGGATTAGATTATACCGGAGGAACACAAATTACTTTAGAGAGGCGTTGTAGCAATGATTGTAATACTTTAAATACAATTGAAATATCTAATAATATAGTAGCTTTAAAAAATAAGGATAAAAACTTTAGTTCAGATAATTCTCCTAATTTAACTAGATCACAACTACAATTACTTGATAATTCAAAATTAATATCCATTAGGTTGCCATTTTTATCAGCCCCTCAATCTGATGCCGTAGTCGCAGAGGTTAAAAATTCATTTGGACCATTTATCAATGAAAATACTTCTGTTCAAATTATTGGACCTAGTCTTGGCAAGCAATTACTAACAAGCAGTCTGATTTCATTATCTGTTGCTTTTCTTGGAATAGCGTTATATATAAATTTTCGATATGACAGAAGATATTCATTCTTAGCTTTACTTGCTCTTTTCCATGACATACTTATTGTTTGTGGTGTATTTTCATGGCTTGGATATTTTTTTAATGTAGAGGTAGACTCCTTATTTGCTGTTTCCCTTTTGACTATTGCAGGCTATTCAGTAAACAATACTGTTGTAGTTTTTGACAGGATCAGAGAGAAAGGTTTAATAGATAATCAATTAAGTTTTAAATATCAGATTGATAAAGCTGTAGGTGCAACTTTAACAAGAACTCTTTATACAAGTTTTACAACACTACTTCCATTAATATCTATCTTGATTTGGGGTGGATCAACGTTGTATTGGTTTGCTTTTTCTTTGATTATCGGTGTTTTAGCTGGTTCTTGGTCGAGTGTAGCTTTAGCTCCTTCTTTGTTATCAATATCGAGCAATAAAGAATATGAATGATTTAACATGACCTTAGATTCAGTAAGCAAACTATTTCTTTATATTAGAAATAATTGGATACCAATTCTTCTGATTATACTCTCAATATATGATCTAAGAATTGACCTGAGAATATTAATTGATTTTTTTACTTTCTCGACTCTATTTTATACTATTTCTGAACACCCTTTAGCTATTACAATTTTACTTATATATCCGTATCTTTTTAAATCAATAAAAAAATAACAAATATTTGTATTTATTATAATTTTAAAGTTTCCAATGATTATATAAAAATCTTTATTAAGTTATTCACTTATTTTTTTGATTTTCTAGATGACTTTGGTTCAATTACAACCAACAGCTCCTCCATTTGAGTCATTAATTTTTTTACTTCTGTGGGCTCTGGGAGTGTAAGCTCTTCAGTTACGCATAAGTGCATTCTTCTTAGCTCAGCTCGTAGAGTCTTTAGAGAGGCTTTTACTTCTTCTTTCTTTTCCTTTGCAGTAGCCATTTTAATGAGTATTAATAAATATTTTCATTATACATGATGTTATTATTTCCTACTATTTTTGATTCCCAAATCAAATTATTATGGATATAATTTAATTTGAATTATGGTTAATTTTAATTGAACTTATCTATTTCTAATTGTATTTGATTGTGAAAATGTTTACCTTCCTTGTTATCCGCTATACATGTTATGAATGAAGTTAAGAATTTTTTTAGTAAGTATAAGAATATCATTTTACCAGTCCTTGTCTTTCTTCTTTATATAATCTTTTATTTCCTGATTGACCATTCGACTCAGAGTCTCATAGCTCATGATGAGGGACTTTACGCTAGAAGGGCAAGGTTGATTGAAAATTCAGATAATTGGTTCTCTCCTCCATTCAACACTCCACATCACAAGACATTAGGTAGTTATTGGCTTATAGCTTTGGCTTTGAAGTTTATAGGAAATAGTGAATTAGCTCTAAGACTTCCTAGTATATTTTCTTCATTCCTTTGCTTGATTTGCTCGTACTCAATCGCTTTAGAAATTTCGAATAGAAAGTCTGCGTTGATTTCTCTATTTGCACTTTCATCAATGCCTTTATGGATTCAATATTCAAAGTACGCTAGTCCTGATTTTCCATTTGTATTATGTATTCTTTTATGTATTTTGTTTTTTCTTAAAGCTCTAGAATCATCAGATTGTTTTTGGCCCTATGTTTATATATCCTTTTCTGGGATTTTTATATCATTTGCTTTTTTTATAAGAAGTTATATGGTATTTGTTCCACTGATTGGTTTATCACCTTTTATTTTTCATCACTTATTAAGAAAGGATAAACTCTTTAAATTACTTTTCCTTAACGGAATATTGTTTGGATCAATACCAACTTTTCTTAATCTCTATTTTTCATATAGACAGTATGGGATCTCAGGTATCAAAATACTTTTTGACTTTGCAAGAAAACAAGCTATAGGCAATTTTGAATATATTGATTTACTATTTGTACCTTTGAAATTTATTTATTTAACTTTCCCTATTGGTATATTACTTGCGATTCTTTTTGTTTTCACTAAATCTACTATTAAGGTAAAACATCCACTATTGACTTATTATTATCCTCTTATATCTTTATCTTTATTATTATGTATGTCGACATCATATCCACATTATTATCTATTCCTATTACCATCTTTATCTATCTTGTTTTCTGTTTTTATTACATCTCATTCCTATCGATACTCATTCTCTAAGTTATCTATAATAAGCTTTTTAACTATGATAATTCTATTTATATCATTTATATTATTGTTTCTTAGCATTAATTACATTGACTATATAAATTTTTATTCCTATAGGAATAAAATGGTTGTATATATTCTTTTGTTATTTTTATCTCTGTCTTATGTTATATCAATTAGATACCTTTTTGACTTTAAGGGTTTTCGATTTAATCTGATAAATTTATTTTATAATATTTTTATACCACAATATATCTCTTTATCTTTATTGTTTAACTTTGGTGTCTTAGGCAATCCAAATCATAATATAAAATTATTTTTGAATAATGATGTTGTATCTTCGATTATCAACTCAAGTACTGTTTACTTGCTGGGTGTTGATACCAAGATTCAGACGTTGTTGTCATATTATTTACCTTCATCTAAGGTTATTGATGATGTTGACGAAATAAGAAATTATAAGTATGTAATTACTGCTGATAGATATTTTATAGATCAATCAGTCATTCAAAAACATTTTAAATCTATTAATAAATTTGACAATCACATATTATTAATGAGGATAACTAAATAATATAACTTTAATAGCTCTTGATTTATTCAGAAAAAAGATGAGTAAAATACTAAAAAATGCTTATAAAGGTTTTTGGGTGCCAGTTCTGGGAAGGCTAGTTGCAAAATTGATTCCTCTTCTTGAAGGAAAAGATCCTGAAAAAACTCCAACATATGATATAGATGGCGATAAAAAGAAAATTAGGAATAGTTAATTATTCTGGTAAAGAACCACCATGACAATAACCAACTGCTAGTGAATTTATATCCATAGCTCTTTGGGATCTATTTATTTTATTTGACTTTATATACTTTGTTGTTTTATCTATGCACGAGGCACTTGAAGATGTATACCTAACTATAGGGTATATGTATAAGACTCCTGCAATTAAAATAGCTGAATAAGCTATATACTTTTTATTATCATTAACAAAATTATTGAATTTCCTTTTATTTTTAAGAATTTTAGAAAGCCATGAATCAGGTAATCCGATTTGAACAAACAAGATTTCTACCCACCATGGAAGCTTACTTTGATTTTTATCTGAATTACTTTTCATAGTGATAGTTAGATTAGTTAACCCTTTAATAAATAATGTTTGGGTTCATACCCTTTCAATATACCAATTAAAATATATCTCATTTTAATAAAAATGGAATTCTCTCCCACATCTTTTATGAGTATTTACTCTTATTTAACTCGTCTTTTCAATCCTTGACTCATCTGATTGATTTTTAGATAAAATATAGTGTATTATTTTTAAGGATAGTTTGGTTTCAATGGCAAAAAGAAGACGTAAACTTAGTCCTGAATTAGAAAAAAACATTACATTAGCCAAGAAAGAAATTGAATTAATTACAGCGATAATTCATGATATTGATGAAGAGGATATTCAGGAAGAATATAAGAGTGCATTTTTACCTGTAATGAGTACTTATATGTCCCTTGACCAAATGTATAAGGAGGTTGGTCTTAATGATGAAACCACAAATCTTCATAAACTCTATTTGACAAATTTAGAAAAATTTAAAAATGAATATGAGCTCTAGAATTACAAAGTTCTTAACTTAAAGTATTCCTATTATTTAGGCAAATAGGTAAAATATCCTTTTAATTTATATAAATTTAAATAATATTTAAGTAATATAAATTCGTTTTACTTCGTACAAATCTAATTTTTTTATTAATTAATAAAGCTATTTTTTTGAAAACATTATATTAAGTAAAAACTTATGGCAGACAATCTGTGCGAAATCGATTTGGCGATGAACATGATCAAAGAAGAAATAATACAAGAACTTTCAGAGTGTGTGTCAAAGCAAAATAACTCCTCTGCATATCGCAACAAATCATCTATCAACCTTTCTTTCTCCGATTCGTCTTTGGAGTAGTTTTTTTAATCATTTCTTTAATTTCATTCTCGTCCAAGTCTGTAACGACAAAGACCTCTTGTACAAGTTTCCCCTTCCTCGCTAGTAACTTGTAGCCTTCTCTAGTTTTTACAGTGACTTTCAGAAGAAGTTTTTCGCCTTTACCATTTGTTTTTGCTAACGAAGCAGGTGTGATTGTCTTGATGTTGTTACTTTCAGCAATTTTTTTTAACCAATTTATTAAACCTTCTATATGTGTGCTGTGGTTTTGAACGAGTCTACCCATGGTTTGCTTGATTTTTTCTGTAATTTCTCAATTGCGTTTAATTTCTCTAGATGAACACAATTCATCCCTTTTTAATACGTTATAATTTAGAAAATTAGTTAAATTAATGATTTTCTCCTTAGGTTGGGCTTCATTGGCTGCGATTTTCACTTTTTCTATTGCAATGGTGGTATGGGGAAGAAATGGTGACGGCTCTATTGATATTTAGCTATTGTG
>QCJZ01000005.1 GCA_003215695.1 Prochlorococcus sp. AG-409-J03
TACCAATAAGGAAGCAATAATCAAAGAAACTTTAATAAAGATAATAAATATAATTCCAAGTAGTGGATTACTGTTAAAGCGTGACCCAGGAGTACCTATTGTATATACAAGTTTTGCGATAATACTTATTGGAGGTGCACTTAGTATTATATCCACAAATAAAATATGGGTATTACATGAAAAAGAGCACTCTAAGATTTATATAGGTGGATTGAGCAATAGAAATCTCTCTGGTCTTTCAAAAGAAATGCCAGTATTTATTAGTTTCTTAGAAAATTAGCTCTAAATTATTTCTTTGCCCATGACAGACTCTTATAATTGTATGGACATTGCCTCTAGGGTTAAAATCAGCTTCTAATTGCATCCACTTAGGCTTAGAAGCCTTAACAAAATCATCTATTATTTTATTCGTCACTTCTTCATGAGAAATTTTCTTATCTCGAAAGCTATTTAAATAAAGTTTAATTGCTTTTAATTCTAAAACATTATTATTTGGTTGATATTTAATTCTCAAAGTTGCAAAATCTGGATAACCTGAAAAAGGACACTTACACGTGAATTCAGGAAAATCTATTGAAATGTCATAATCCCTATTTTTACTTGGATTTGGGAAACAAATTAAGGACCCAGCCTCTATTTCCCTATCACCATACATAATTTCTTCATTGCTGTCTTTTTCTTTTCTAATCACATTTTAATGGCATTTAAAACCACACTACATAAAAGCTTGATTAGAAATTCAAACTTTAAATAAATTCTTCTAATTGAGAAAGTAGCTAAATGACACCAAAAATCTTATTTGTATCATTGAGTACAAAACTAATCATCGCTATACCCCCTAATAGATACAAATCAAAGATTTTTATGGACATCAATCTTTCTGATAAACAAAATGGAATGAAAATAGAACCACAAAGTGTTCATGGAATCCTTTGGCTACAGACTCATTTCGAATCCAATCATTGGGAATCAATCCGTAATGGTTTAGTCATAATTCCCACAAGAGATGCAGAAATGCTTTACGCAGACGCACAAAAGGCTGGTATAAATGTAAATTTCGTCAATTCTCTAAGTCGAATCGACAAAATCTGATAAAAACTAACTAATATTTAGAAAGTTACTTAAATTGAAATGAAAAAGATAGAGGCGATAATCAGACCTTTTAAGCTGGAGGATGTGAAAATTGCGTTAGTAAATGCAGGAATAGTTGGCATGACAGTAAGCGAAGTAAGAGGGTTTGGGAGACAAAAAGGACAAGTTGAGAGATATAGAGGTTCAGAATTCACTGTTGAGTTTCTTCAAAAGCTGAAAATTGAAGTAGTAGTTCCAGATGAAAAAACCGAAATTGTATTAAAAGCTATTGCTGATGCAGCCAAGACAGGAGAGATCGGAGATGGAAAGATTTTTGTAAGTCCAATTGATTCTGTTGTTCGTATCAGAACCGGAGACAGAAACGAAACAGCTCTTTAAACTCATAAAGCTTTTAGAAATTTTTCGATTGCAATATTTTTGTTAACTTCATCACCACCAATCCACAGAAGGTACTCTTGATTACCAGCTGGACCCTTTATAGGCGATGCAATTAATCCTTTTGGGTACCACCCGTATTTTTTAGATTCATTAACGACCCCCTCTATAGCTTCAGCATGGAAAGAATGATCGCGAACCACGCCTCCTTTACCCACTTTTTCTCTGCCAACCTCAAATTGAGGTTTCACCAATACAACCAACTCAGATCGGTCAGATCGAAGAAGAGATTTCATACTAGGTAAAACGATTTTAAGAGAGATAAAAGATAAGTCTGCAACTGCGAAATCTGGTATTGGATCTCCATCATTGAATAATTCCTCAGGAGTTAAATGCCTAATATTTGTACGTTCCCAAAGAACCACTCTTGGATCATTTCTGATACTCCATGCAGTCTGCCCATAACCAACATCAACTCCATAAACTTTTGCCGCTCCAAGCTGCAAAAGACAATCTGTAAAACCACCAGTTGAAATTCCAGCATCTAAACAAACCCTATTTTTAATATCTAGAGGAAATTGATTAAACGCTTCTGCCAACTTTTCACCACCTCTAGAGACATATCTCAAGGGCTGTGTAACTTCTATCTCAAGATCTTTTAAAACTTCTTGGCCGGGCTTATCCAAAATTTGACCATTGATAGTTTTAACTTTGCCAGCCCGAATAAGCTTTTGCGCCTCTTGACGAGATTTCACCAACCCTTTAGTCAGCAAGTGAAGATCTAATCGCGATTTTTTAGTCATTTGTTTACAAAAACAAACAGGAAACGGAACAAAAACCGCAGAACTCGTGCTTATCCTCTTTTTCAATAGACAATCTAATCAATCGACCAAAGGTTTTGTCTAAAAAGCTCAGACATCCAACGAATGACAATGAGCTATCTAGCCATGGTCATTTTCATTTAACCTCAAAAAAACAAACTGGAGAAGTTCTTGAACTTTTACCTCCTGGAAGTTTTGCAAAATTTACAAATCAACCAATTGATTTGCCTCCCTTTCAAGTTATTGATTGCAAAGGGGGAAGATGCAGAGTCAGACAACAGACTTGGGGAAGATATGTTCATTGGGAAGTTGCACACAACAGACTCAGGTCAGCTTGACCTTTACGATCTAAATTAAGGTAACCTGTAATTTTTGTAGCACTTTGATTGAGCGTTACACAAACCCAGAGATGGGGAATATTTGGTCTGATCAAGCCAAATACCAAACATGGCTTGATGTTGAAATTGCCGCATGTGAGGCCAATTGCAAATTAGGAAAAATCCCTGAAAGTGCAATGGAAACCATTAGATCAAAGGCAAGTTTCAAACCAGAACGCATCCTAGAAATAGAAGAGGAAGTTCGCCATGACGTAATTGCTTTTCTAACAAATGTAAATGAATATGTTGGGAATGCTGGCCGTTACATACACGTTGGCATGACCAGTAGCGATGTCCTTGATACTGGTCTTGCACTTCAATTAAAATCATCAGTAAAGCTTTTAAGAAAAGAGCTTTTATTACTTGAAGAAGCTATTAGAGATTTAGCAAAGCAGCATAAGAACACCGTCATGATTGGGCGTTCTCATGCAATTCATGGAGAACCTATTACCTTTGGATTCAAGTTGGCGGGGTGGCTAGCTGAAACCCTCAGGAACAAAGATAGGCTTAAAAGTCTCGAGAAAGACATTTCGGTTGGGCAAATTAGCGGGGCTATGGGTACTTACGCCAATACTGATCCAGAAATAGAAAGAATAACTTGCGAACTTTTGGGGCTTGAATGTGATACTGCCAGCACTCAAGTTATCTCAAGAGATCGGCATGCTAATTATGTACAGATTCTTGCTTTAATTGGATCTTCATTAGATCGTTTTTCTACAGAAATTAGAAACCTTCAAAGAACAGATGTTCTTGAAGTAGAGGAAAACTTTGCTAAAGGCCAAAAAGGGAGCTCTGCAATGCCTCATAAAAGGAATCCCATACGAAGTGAAAGAGTAAGTGGTCTCTCCAGAGTTTTAAGAAGTTATGTAGTTGCAGCTCTTGAGAATGTAGCTCTATGGCATGAAAGAGATATAAGCCACAGTTCCAATGAAAGATTAATGCTGCCAGATACATCTATTACTCTTCATTTTATGATTACAGAAATGACCGCAATCATTAAAGGTCTTGGGGTTTATCCAAATAATATGCTGAAAAATTTGAACATTTATGGAGGAGTCGTTTTCAGTCAAAGAGTTCTTTTAGCGTTAGTTGAGAATGGCATGAGTCGGGAAGAGTCTTATCGACTAGTACAAAAAAATGCTCATTCAGCCTGGAATCAAAACGAAGGAAATTTCAAAAAAAACCTTGAGAATGATCCAGAGGTAATGAATAATCTCTCAACAGAAAAACTTTCTGAGTGTTTCTCAACTGAATTGCATCAGTCCAATTTAGGAGTTATTTGGGAAAGACTTGGTATATAACTTTCAAAACTGAATCAATTAATATCAGTGAATACAATCTCAAAAGGGAATAGAACTTAATTTAACTATGGAATTTAGTTAAATTAAGTTCTATTCCTAGGAAACTTAAACATCTCAACCCAAGATCAATGTCCAATATGAAACGACTTGAGAAAGATAGCCTAGGTTCCATTGATGTTCCCAAGGATGCGCTATGGGGAGCTCAGACTCAACGATCAATATTAAATTTCGCTATTGGAGACGAAGTCATCCCACTCGAAATTATTCATGCAATTGCCCAAATAAAAGCCTCTGCTGCACAAGTCAACAATCATCTAGGTCTATTAACAACAGAAATCAGTCAATTAATTACCGAAGCAAGTTTAGAAATTATTGAAGGAAAACATAATGATCAATTCCCTGTGAAAGTTTGGCAAACAGGCAGTGGCACTCAAACAAATATGAACGTCAATGAGGTAATTTGTAATATAGCCTCAAAACGTTTAAATAATCCGTTAGGTAGTCATAATCCGATACATCCCAATGATCATGTCAATTGCTCACAATCAACCAACGATGTTTTCCCAGCCGCAATCCAAATAGCAACAATAGTTACCCTTAAAGACACATTAATACCCGAATTAAAAAAGCTCATTAATTTACTCCATCACAGAAGTAAAGAATGGAAGGATATTGTAAAAATAGGGCGTACTCATCTTCAAGATGCAGTACCTCTAACTCTTGGACAAGAAGTCTCTGCTTGGGCTGTTCAATTAGAAACTGCATTAGAACGTATTGAACTCAACCTCGAGGAACTTTATCCACTGCCACTTGGGGGAACTGCTATTGGAACTGGTCTTAATACTCCTAAGAATTTCGATAATTTAATTGCTCTTGATATTGCTAGAAAAACAAATTTACCTTTTGAAACTGCTTCTAATAAATTTGCCATTATGGCTAGTCATGATGGACTTGTAAATATAATGTCTCAACTCAAATTATTAGCCGTAACTTTTCTCAAGATTGTTAATGATCTTCGACTTTTATCTTGTGGACCTAGAGCTGGATTATCAGAACTACAACTACCAGCCAATGAGCCTGGAAGCTCAATAATGCCAGGAAAGATTAATCCTACTCAATGCGAAGCGATGGCAATGGTATGTACGCAAATAATTGGTATGGACACCTCGGTATCAATCGCAGGGAGTGGAGGACATCTACAAATGAATGTTTATAAACCACTCATTGGCTATAACATTTTAAAAAGTATCAATCTTCTTCAAAATGCATGTAAGAGTTGCAGAGAACATATGATTGAAGGTATTCATCCCAATAAAGAGAAAATCAAAGAATATCTAGACAATTCTTTGATGTTGGTAACTGCATTAGCACCATCAATCGGATACGAAAAAGCTAGTAAAATTGCCCAATTAGCCCATCAAAAAAATCTAAGTCTAAGAGAAGCATCCAATCAATTAAATTATATTGATCAACTTGAGTTTGATACTCTCACTAATCCCAAAGCTATGATTGGAGGTAATTAAAGAATAAGGTTATTAAATCTCAATTATTTCTTTCAGTTGCTGGATTAACAAATTCATATTTTTTTTCTTTTGCTTGATTAATATCTTCAGCTTCACAAACTGGAAATCTATCCATAAGTTTCATCGCTGCCTTGGCATTATTTCTAAGTTGCCTACTCACAGACTCGCAATAGGGAATCTGTGAAAGTAAGTCATTTGTTCTTCTTAGAATCCTGACAACATCTCCCTCATCCAAGGAAGTATTTGCAATTAAATCCGTCCAAGTACTTCCTCTAGCCCAGGCTTCTACTAAACCAATTAATTCTGAACTCCATAAGATTGGGACTTCAATACCAAATCGTTCTTGCACTCTAAACAATTCTCTTCGAATATTTGATAAATCATTAAACGCTTCGTCTGCAACTGCACTTGGAATAAATCCAGACCATAAATCAGGACGATTTACTTCAGTCACAATTGACTGAATAACACCAGCCAATTCTACTGGTGTTAATTCATCAAGATGTCCACTCATCAAAACCAATCCTAACCATAACTCATTTTCACCTCTTAAAGATCCGATGCCCCTACCAATTTGAGTTGGATTTAAATCCTCCAAGCATCCGAAGTGGTTTAACACTTTAATTAGTGATAAGAAAGTTTCCCAGTGACGATTAGACCTATCGTATAGCATCTCCTCGCGTTCATTTATTTCAATCCCTAGTTCATCCATTTTTCGTCTATGCTTCTTTAATTTTTTCTTATCCCCCCATCGATGAGCTGGATGAATCAATAATTCATTATCAAGAGATTTAACTAATTTAGCTTGAGATACAACTTCACTAGCCAAATCATATTGAGCCGTTCTCATGTCATTTTTCCGAGCCAAGTCGGCAATTATTGAAGCTATTTCATTACTTAATAAATCTCCATGATATATTTCACCTAATCTACTAATTTTAGGAATTGTAAGATGTGATACGTCTAAACAAGTTAATTCAGCATGAAGACTAACAACTTCCTTACAAGCAATAAGTATCCAAATATTTTCATCTGTTAGGCATAACAATTGAGATTGTCTATCTCCTTTTTGTATTTTTTCAACAATGACTGCAGGTATTACTTTAGCTTTTAGCTGTGCTGTTTTTAGACTTATTAGAGTTCCATTGTTTGCAAATTCTAAGGCTAATATCAATTCATTAGATAAAGTTTCTACAGATTGTTTTTGAAGAATTTTTAATAGTCTTCTTTCTTCCTTTAAATGACTTTTTATTTTTTCATATTTTTCAAAATCTGACCATGGTATTTCTTCTGAAAAGGATTTATAATTTTTAAACTCCTCTTTTAATCTAGATAACTCTTCTTCTTCTTCGACTAAATCCAAACTTGCCAAATATCTACTAAAACTTCTTTCGATCAATTCTTTTGATTTATCTAAATCATATCGCTGTAATAAATTCAGAACCATGCCATAGCTCGGCGTGAATTGACTAATCAATGGGTCGGCTGGGCTAGTTGCTAATTGACCCGCTTCTCTAACCCCTTCAAATCGAGTTTGTACAGTTACCACATAGCCTCTAGAGTCAAGACCTCTTCTTCCAGCCCTACCAGCCATTTGTAAGAATTCACTCCCCATTAATTGACGATGTCCATTATCAGACCTCTTAGACAAAGTAGATATAATTGTGCTTCTTGCCGGCATATTGATTCCTGCTGCTAAAGTTTCAGTTGCAAAAACAACCTTTATCAATCCTTCTTGAAATAATTCCTCAATCAACTCCTTCCAAGCAGGAAGAACTCCAGCATGATGAGAGGCGATTCCATTAAATAAAGCTTTTATATGTATATCATCTCTCAAGCCTTCTGAATTTAACCTTGTATATTTTTCAAATCTATCTTGAATTAAATTTCTTTCTTCTTGGTTCACTAAACAAGTACTAGCTATTGTTCTCACAGCCTTATCACAACCACGTCGACTAAATATGAAATAAATAGCGGGTAACATATTTCTTTCTGCCAAATTCGATATCACAAACCCCAGTGAAGGAGAATCAGGTTGAGCAGGCTTAGATAAGCGACCTCTTTTTCTATGTGATTTTGTTGGACGCCAAATCTTACAATTTGGATGTAATCCAGTTCCTTTCTCGTTCAATAATGGATGAAGTCCTTTAGCACTACAAAAATTGAATTCCAGGGGAACTGGTCTTAAATCACTAGATATCAAATCTGTAGGCCCATGAACTTGCTCAATCCAATCAGTTAATTGTCCTGCATTTGCAACAGTTGCCGATAGCGCAACGAATTGAACGGATTTAGGACAATGGATAATTGATTCCTCCCAAACCGTGCCTCTATGAGCATCATTCATATAATGACATTCATCAAGGACAACAGTTTCTATATCAAGTAAAGGGTCATCATTTCTATCTGCTGCTGCATAAAGCATATTTCTAAAAATTTCAGTAGTCATGACAAGAATCGAAGCCTCCCGATTCAGACTTAAATCACCTGTTAAAAGACCCACATTGCTTGAACCAAATTGATTTCTAAAGTCTCTTAACTTTTGGTTAGATAAAGCTTTTAAGGGCGTTGTATAAAACACCTTGTTTCCATGAGCAATCGCTCTATAAATCGCATACTCTCCTATTAAAGTTTTTCCTGATCCTGTAGGGGCACTAACAACAACAGAATGCCCTTGATTAAGTGAGTCAATTGCTTTAACTTGAAACTCATCCAATGAGAAAGGAAAGATTTCGGTTGGATTTAAATTGTTTTGGAGGATTTCGTTCTCAGACGTATCTCTTTCTGATGAAGTCATTGCTAAATCCTAGTCCAGTATCATATGACCAAATGATTTTTGATGTGGATACATAATAAAATCAAGAAAGCAAAGAAAAAATGTTAAGGCATCACCCAACTCTTTAAATACAACAAACAAAATAAGAATATGCCTGAAATCCCTAACTCTAGAATTCGTAAACTCAGAACTTGGGTTCCAGGAAAAAGATCATCAGAATTGATTGGTGTAGATGAAAATCAAAACACAATCACTTTAATTGACCTCGCCAGTAATGACTATCTAGATCTGGCAAGACATCCGTTATTAATTGAGGCAGCTAGGAAAAGCTTAGAAATTGATGGAGTTGGTTCTGGAGGATCAAGATTTATTACTGGTAGTAGAAATATTCATCAAAGACTTGAAAAGAAGCTTGCTGAATGGCTTGATCGTGAGACTGTCCTGCTTTATCCGAGTGGCTTCCAGGCTAATCTGGCTGCAGTCTTAGCACTTACCGATCGTCACACACCTGTCATTTGTGATCGTCTAATACACCATTCTCTGCTCGTTGGAGTCAAAGCGAGTGGTGCAAAACTCATTAGATTTAAGCACAACAATTTATCTGAACTAGAAAGACTTTTAAAAAAATCCAGACAAAGTAATCCTCAAAAAAAACCCTTAGTAATTACTGAAAGCCTTTTTAGTATGGAGGGTACAACAGCCCCCATAAAAGAAATTTCAAAGCTATGCATTAAGTATGATTCAAAATTATTGATAGATGAAGCCCATGCTTTTGGCGTTATGGGTCCAGAAGGAAGAGGTGAATCATTTGGGCTCAAAGAGCCCAAATCAATTATCAGTGGGACCTTCGGTAAAGCATTTGGAAGTGGAGGAGCATTTCTAGCAACAGACAAGATAACAGGAGAAAATTTAATACAAAATTGTGGAGCATTTCGCTATACAACTGCCTTAGCTCCTCCACTCTGTGCCAGTGCTTTGGTCGCGTTAAATCTAATTGAAAACAACCCTGGCTGGGGTAGAGAACTAAAAGAGAAATCAAGAGCCTTAAGAGACAAGTTATCTCAAATTGGATGGCAACGACCTCTTGGGGGAGGTCCCATAATCTCCATACTTCTAGGTTCAGATGAATCAGCTATTGATTACCAGAAAAGACTTGAGGAAGAAGGCCTTCTTACTGTTGCGATCCGTCCCCCAACCGTTCCTGAAGGAAAATCGAGACTAAGAGTGATTATCAGGAGAAACACTCCCATTCAGGCCTTTGAAAGACTTATCAAAGTTCTTAACAACAAATGAAAGAAATAATTGCTATGCATGGCTGGGCTGGTGATAGTCATCAATGGTCAAGTTGGAAACAGATATTTGCAAGCTGTGGTTGGAAATGGAAAAGTGTTGAACGAGGCTATAAGGATACAAGTCCTAATACACCTACATGGAATAACATCTCAAATCCAGTCGAACTTAAAAGAGTTGCTATATGCCACTCACTTGGTTCACATTTGATAGATCAACAAGTTTTACACTCAGCTACTCATGTTGTATTAATCAATAGTTTTAGTCGTTTTATTCCAAATGGCAAAGAGAATCGCCCTATAAAACTGGCCCTCAACAGGATGATAAATGCAATTAATACCTCTAATGAAACAGCGATGTTAAGAAAATTTCATATAAAAGCTTATAAACCCAATTCCATAGATCTTAAATCAACCAAATCAAATCTACTTCATTTATCAGATTCAGGAAGGTTGAGACTAAAAAAGGATTTAATACTGCTTAAGAATTCTAATTCTCTACCAAATGGATTGAATACTTCCAGCAAAGTGCTAATTATCAACGGTGCGCAAGACTATATATTAGCTAATCAAACAAAAGTAAAACTAGCTGAAGATTTAATAAATCACTTGGAGACTTCACCAACAACAATCTACCTTCAAGATGAGGGGCATTCCATTACAAAAACAAAAAATATCAAAAAAATAAAACACTGGCTAGAATTTGATCATGCAAACAACATGGTCTAGCCAAGTTAATAAAAACTTCAATGAAGCTGCATTAAACTATAACGAATCAGCATCAATTCAAAAAAGTACTGCATTCGAACTTGCAAAGATATGTTCTCATCATTCAATCAAGAATGGACTATGGGTTGACCTTGGTTCTGGCACTGGACTACTCGCTAAATCATTAGAAGATCTACATCCAAACCAAAATGTAATGAGACTGGATAACTCTAAACAGATGCTTGAGCAACATCCAGAAAAAAGTGTTAAACAACTTTGGGATTTAAATGATGGATTACCTAAGTGGTCTGAGAAACCAAATTTATTAGCTTCAAGTTTTGTTTTACATTGGCTTGACAATCCACAAAAGCAATTGAAGGGATGGTTGGATTCTCTAAGTCTAGATGGATGGATCGCTTTAGCAATCCCAGTTAAAGGAAGTTTTACTGAGTGGTATGAAGCTGCAGAAAAGGCAAATTTAACATGCACGGCTCTTGATTTACCATCACACGACTCACTAATCAGAGTCGTACCAAAACAAAGTGTTATATATAATAAAATTGAAATTATCAAGCAGACATCTAAGAAGGCAACTTCGTTATTGAAACCGATGATTAAAGTCGGAGCACAAAGTAGTCAGAAGGAACAATTAAGTATTTCAGATTGGCGCCATTTATTGTCATTTTGGCCCATTGCCAATAAAGATGAAGAAATAAGCCTTAGTTGGTCAATTCAGTTTTTATTAATAAAGCGATGAGTACATTCTCAAAAAGAATTATTATTTGTGGTACGGATACAGATGTAGGGAAAACGATAGTTAGCAGCTTTTTCGTCCAAGGTCTTAAAGCTATCTACTGGAAACCGATTCAAAGCGGCACAGAGGAAAGTACAGATACCAAAACTGTTTGTAAACTCTTGAATCTTGAACCTAAGCGCTTTATTTCTGAAAGATATAAATTCAAGGCTCCTGTCTCTCCACATTGGGCAGCTGAACAAGAGTCTAGTTTTATAGAACCAAGCAATTTACACTTACCCGACTTAAATGAATTAATAATCATCGAGACCGCAGGTGGCTTAATGGTTCCTTTAAATCGAAATTGGCTACAAATAGACCAACTAAAGGTTTGGGGAGCCCCAATTATTCTTGTAGCCAGAACTGGTCTTGGCACTCTCAATCACACTTTATTAAGTCTAGAGGCCTTGAAACAAAGAAATTTAAATGTATTAGGGTTAGTACTCAATGGACCTCCACACAAAGACAATCCAAAGACGCTAGAGCAATTTGGAGATACTAAAATTCTTGCAAGTCTTCCTTTCTTTGATGAAGTAAACGCAAAAGTACTTTCACAAGAATGGAATAAGCAACAATTAGATCAAAAGCTTAAAGAATACATTTAAAATTAAAATTCTATTTTTTCTTAATCAAGAGATTATTTTGACTTTAATCAAGTTAAATGAAACAAGAGGGAAAACTAAATTTGATGAATAATAAACAAGGTTCAAATCAAACTATTCAGAATCCTCATATATGGCCACCATTCACACAACTTTCATCCTCTCATCCTCAATTATTGGTTGAGAAGGCCAAAGATGCCCTTTTACTTCCTAAAGACAGAGCTCCAATAATCGATGGCATAAGTAGCTGGTGGGTCACTCTACATGGTCATGCAAATAAATATATTGCTAAGGCTATCGCAAACCAAGCAGAGCAATTAGAGCAAATTATCTTTGCAGACTTCACTCATCCTCAAGCTGAGCTTTTAGCTAATCGACTAAGTAAATTAACAGGTCTAGAAAAATTATTCTTCTCAGACAATGGCTCTACTGCAGTAGAAGTGGCTATAAAAATGGCTCGTCAATGGTGGAAAAATAACGGTGATAATAGATCTCAAATCATTGCATTCGAAGGTGCCTACCATGGAGATACATTTGGAGCGATGGCAGTAGGCGAACGAAATATATTTAGCGAACCTTTTGATCAAATGCTATTCCCAGTAAGCAGAGTCCCTTGGCCTGAGACATGGTGGGGAGATGAAGATTTTGAGAAAAGAGAGACTAAGGTTTTAAAAGCTCTTGATCGCCTCTTGGAGATACCAACTATTGCAGTAATTCTTGAGCCATTAGTACAAGGAGCTGGAGGAATGCGAATGGTTCGTCCAGAATTCTTAATAGAAGTCGAAAAAAGAATTCGCCAGTCTAATTCTTTACTTATTACAGATGAAGTATTAACTGGCTTTGGAAGGTGTGGAGAATTATTTGCTTTTCAAAGAGTCGGATTAAAACCAGACCTGATATCACTCTCTAAAGGGTTAACCGGTGGATTCCTTCCAATGGGAGTTACCATGGCTAGCAAAAGAATTTCTGAGGGCTTCCTTGGGGAAAATCCCAAGCAAACATTCTGGCATGGTCATAGCTTTACAGCTAATCCCTTAGGCTGCGCAGCTGCTAATGCTAGCCTAGATCTGTTAGAACAATTCCCTCAAAAATACTTGAATTTTGAGTCTCGTCATCTACCTCATCTACAAAAAATAGTGAAAGATCCACGAATTGAATGTCCAAGAATTACAGGAACCATTGCTGCTTTTAATATTAAAGTTAAAGGTAAAAAAGGGTATTTAAATTCAGTTGGAAGAACCATTAAGGCAAGTGCATTGAGAGTTGGTGTTTTTATTAGACCATTAGGAGATGTAGTATATCTAATGCCACCACTATGTATTACAGATGAAGAATTAGAAAAGTGCTACTTGGGAATCCAAGAGGGCTTAAATTCTCTATCCTAGTATTTTTATTATTAAGATGCTAAGCACTTAGCTATACAATTATTTCTAAGAATTGAACTTACATCAACCAACTTGGATAAGAATCGAGGTTTGCGCCTCTAAAAAAAGCAATAAACACACCTAAAGCCAGGCTAAAGAAAATAGAGCTAATCAAAAGAAGAAGTGAAAATAATTCTCCACCTGAGAATGGTCGCCTTAAACCTATCGATTTAGAAAATTGTAGAGGTTTTATATCCGTTAAATAAAGTTCTTTGTTCTGACTCGTAAGATTATTCTCTCTATCTAAAAGCAAGTCATATTTGGCCCTTAAAATAGGATCACTTAATAAATCATAAGCCTCACAAACTTGTTGAAATTTCCTTGTAGCTTCAACACTTGGCAAAGATGTAGTATCCGGATGAAGTCGCTTGCTTAATTGACGGAAAGCGTTTCTGAGCTCTGCGTTATTAGCAGAGGGAGAAACTCCAAGAAGTTCGTAACAATTGGAGGAAGGAGTCAAATAAAGAAAATATGATCTAAGTATAAATAGATTTTATCTAAATATCTCAGAACTGACTATTCAAAAAAACAATTCAAAATGTCTACTAATAAGAACAACACAAAAGCAAATCATCTCATGATATGGAATGAGATTAAATGGGTACCCAGTCAAAAACAATTAGCTCAATTTACACATTTGCAAGAGTTACTTCAAGAATGGAATAAGAAGACCAACCTTACTCGTTTAGTCGATGGAGATGATTTCTGGATTTCGCAAGTATGTGATAGTTTGTTGCCAGTTCTGCAAGAACTTAAATACCCAGAACTTTCTCATAAATTTATTGATATTGGTTCTGGTTGTGGATTTCCTGGCATTGCCATAGCTATAGCAATGCCAAAATCAAATATTACTCTTTTAGATTCTTCAAATAAAAAAACGACTTTTCTAAAAGAAGTTTCTAAAAAAATTGGATTGGATTCTCGTATAACAGTCATAACTGAACGAGCTGAGACAGCAGGAAAGGATCCAATCCTTAGAGGGCATTTTGACTATGCAATTGCAAGAGCAGTTGCTTCTGCAAATGTAGTAGCAGAATATCTCGTCCCTTTTTTAAATCCTAGAGGTCAAGCACTTATTTATAAAGGTGGCTGGAGTAAAACAGAGCTTCAAATACTAAAGAAAGCTTTAACAGAGCTCAATGCAGAGATCAAACGAACACATAAATTCCAACTCCCTAACAATCGCGGTATTAGGAATATTATAAGGATTAGTTCTATTAATAGATGTCCAGATCAATATCCAAGATCAATTGGCAAACCCAAAAAACAGCCTTTAGGTTTCTAAATTCCCCATAATCTATCTCTTCTTTCACCTCCCAATCGATCTTTCAATTTTCTAAGTACAGAAGGGATTTCAGAGATCCACGGGCTATTAATCAAAACTTTTTTTAAATCTTCTTCGCTCACTTCACAATCCAAGCAATCTGCATTTGAGCCAGGGAACCAATGTCCTCCTCTGCCTAAAAGACCATAACGATCTTTAGCGAAACTCTCCATATCCCAAGCCTCTAATAAATTATTTAACCATAACAAAATAGGTATATTAATTTCTCCTGGAGTTTGATCCCAACTCGGTAGTCCAATATTCCAAGTAGTCAACCATGACTCTCCAAGCGACTTATATGAGGCATTTATTAGTCGCTCATCTATAACGTCAATTAATTCATGCATGACATCCATTTTAGAAATTGCACTTAAATGAATATCAAGATCTTCAGGCTTTGAGGCGCCAACACTTAACGTATGAATTCTTTTATCACTCAAACAAAATAAATCATTAAATTCTATTGGATGCAAAGGACTACATAACTCTAAAAGTTTCCCTGAGGGTGTATGCAAATGACCTCCCTTATCAGTAGGACTTATAATAAAAACCCCCATATCATTATCATTCGCTGCCTTTAGAGCTCTTTCATTTTCCTGCCGAATAAAATACCAATGCAAGTTAACGTAATCAAAAAGTCCTGTCTCAATTGTTTTAATTATTAAATTAACGTTTGCATGAGTTGAAAAACCAATATGACTAACACGACCCTCTTTTTGCCAACGACGAACAATTTCTAGGCATCCATTAGGGCGAATAGTCATGTCCAAGTGTTCGGGAAGATTAATACCATGAATAGCTAACAAGTCAATTTTCTCAGAACCTAATCTGCTCATACTCAACTCAAGCTCTTGCTCAAATATCGTAGGATCATTATTTGGTGGGATTTTCGTTTGCAATATTCTTTTTGGATCATTAATTTGCCCCAAAGCCCAGCCTATTTGGCGTTCTGATGTTCCATAATGACGAGCAGTTTCGATATGATGCATACCTTTTTTGGCTGCATGCTCGATAGTTTTTTGCAAGATATCTTGTTGTTGATTATTAATCTCTTTAGGGTCTAAATCCTTCCAGCTTTGTTGAAAACGCATACCTCCAAGCGATAAGACCGGCATCTGAATCTCAGTTCGCCCGAATCTTCTTCTAGGTATTGAACTGTGTGTAAAAATTTCATTTCTGATCACTGGTGGGTCTTTAGAAATCAGGTAACTGGCGGCAAACCTAAATTGCGAAAATGATGATTATCTAATATTTTTCTCAATTTAAGTAATTCTTCAAAAGATACCCATTCAATACAATCAACAGGACAAGTATCTATAGCTTCTTGGATTAATTCCTCACTATCTCCATCTTGTCTAAATGCCCTGGCTCTACCTTGTTCAGGCTCCATAGAAAAAGTATTAGTAGCAACTGAACTACAATATGTACATCCTATACATTTCCTCTCATCAACCCACACAGCTTTTTCTCTTAATTTCCCTCCTAATACAGGATCTCTACCATTGAGCTTAAAGTCTTGATTGTTAGCAGCTTCAAAGGCAGCAATTGGACTATGAATATCAGAGGTCTTCTGGTATTCACTAGGTCTTGTTTCGAAAGCTGCACTAGGATCAAAAGTCAAAGTCAATAAGTAATTTCAGGAATCCCAACGGGTAACTACCAATTCTATTGATCCATCAACATTTTGCTTTTGCTCAGAGATTTGAAATCCTTCCTGAGCAGTTGAATCGAGCACCGTATTTAAAGCATAACGTTGAGTGACTTGAGCCAAAAATCTTTCAACCGGTATTGACTGTTTCCAAAGATCTAGGTCAGTTACAAGTTCATATGATTTAGAGCCTTCATTCCAGCGGAATCCAATTTCTGATCCCTTGCTCATTTCTACAATCATTTCAGCTTTAACTGTTTGGCCTCTATAGCCCCTAACTAGATTTTCACCTTCATTGGGTACATAACCTAAATCGATAAGAGCTTGTTTTAAGAACTCTTTTTTACGAAGTTGAGTTTTTACTGTGCTGAAATGTGACATCAGTGAATTTCTGCAGGAATAGTCTGTTTTTGAACCTTTTCACGAAGAAAGGTATCAGAGGTTGGTTCTCTACGCTCAACGGTGCCTAAGGCATCCTCAAGCTTCTCAGTTAAATTGAGACATGCTTCACCAACAAGACCTTCGACGGTTTCTTCAACACGTCCGTCTTGTCTGATTTTAAAGCGCAATGTGCGTTGTGGCATGTCAATGGAGCCCTAAGACACTGATGATATAGAAAAAAAGTATAATTTCGCGAATTGTTTATTATAACGATGTGTTTTTGTACCAAAAATTAAACCAATTGACCATCATCAATTAATAACTTCAGTTTTTTTTGTACCTCTGGATTATCCAATTGCTCTAAAGCTATTCTTGCTTCATACCTGACAGAAGGTTCACGATCATTTAACAAAACAGAAATAAAAGCTTCTTCTATCAGAATTTTGATTTCCTCACTCAAGAAGCTGTAAAGACGACCAAGAGACCAAATACAGTTACTCCTAACAATTGGTTCACAATCAATTTGCAAACTTTCAAGTAATTGATTTGCTGCTGGTAATGAGTTTTCTATTGAATTAAGTCCCACCTCCGCAAGAGAGCTGGATGCCCATAATCGAACAGCAGCAACATCTTGTTTTAATGAATTAATAAGAGGTTCTAAAACAGGCGCATCTAAGTAATTTCCAAGACTCCAAGCAGTAGCTTTTCTTACATAAGCATTACTATCAAACTTCAATAAATACAACAGAAGGTCTATGGCTTGTGGACAAGGGTTTCTACCTAAAGCATAAACAGCGCTCATCCTCACGACAGGAGAAGGTTCGTCCAGTAAAGGCACTAAAAATGGAAGAGCTCTGGAATCCCTATGTTCACAAAAGACTCTTAAACCTTGAAGTCTTTCTTCGTTTCCAGATTGAAGCCATTTCAAAGCAAGATCGCATTCTTTCGATGAATTCACCAGATCTTCATCAATTTTATCTGGTTCGATTTCATCTAAAGGATCTCCCGCTAACTGAGCAGCTAATTCTCTTGCCAACAGATCGGGGTCTATAGCCAAATTAGCTAACCCTTCTTTACTTAATTTTTGATTTTCATCATTCATAACCCTGATTCAAGAAGAGCAAGCTTAATTAATTGGTGCTGGTGCAAGCATATCCCCAGGCAGCCAGATCCGAGCGCTGACTGCAAACAAAGCCACACCAAAAAGCGCAACTATCAAGATAGGGAAAAGAGTGGTCCGGACGAAACCCAAGGTTGAAAATGAATTAGTAATTCATTCTGCTCTAAATCTTGACCATTTGGCTACGGAGGGTCAACTTATTGAGTTATTAATCTTGTTTTCTTCATTAAAAAAGCACAACTGACAGCAAATAATATTGCAAGCCAACCACTCCTCTCTTGATGTAACAAGAAAGCTCCAATACTTATCAAGCCACCATAAAGAATTCCAGAGCCTAAAATGAAACGAGAGCCAAGCAATAAAAAAGAATCAACTGGATCAACTTTCAATTTTTTCCTTATTTTTTTCCAACCAGGACCAGGAGGCTTTACCTGCATTACAAATTTATTTAGTGTTTCCTCTGACTCTGGCGGAGTAGAAAATAAAGTCAGCAACCAAATCACAGCTGTAAATGAAGTAGTAACTAAGAGTCTTTCCCCAAAATCTTCAATTATAAAGTAAGGAGACACAGAGGTAATTAAACCGATAATAAATCCACTCAGCATTGCTGAAAGTTCTGCTAAAGCATTAACTCGCCACCAAAACCACCTAAGGACAAGAACAGCACCAGGGCCTGTACCTACTGCAATAACAAGCCTAAACATTGAACCAATACTTTCACTATATAAAGCTGTAACTACTCCAATTAAAAGCAACAATATACTTGCGAACTGACCAACAAGAATCATTTCCTTAGAACCAGCCGATGGTCTCAAAAATCTTTTATACAAATCATGAGCAAGATAACTTGCCCCCCAATTAATTGAAGTACTTACGGTACTCATAAATGCAGCAACAAGTGAAACCACGACTAATCCAAGTCCAACAGGTGGTAAATATTTAATAGCCAGGTTTGGATAACTTAATTCCCAGTCAGACTGAGAAGGCAAGAGCACCAAGCCAACCAATCCAACCAAAATCCAAAGCCAACTGCGAATAAGATAATTAACAATTAAAAAAACGACTCCAGCCAAAGTTGCTTGCTTTTCATCCTTAGCAGCCAATAAACGTTGAATAAATTCACCACCACCATCACTACGTCTAAAACTCCACCACTGCAAAGAAATAAAAGCAAAAAAAGTTGTAATAGTTATTCCTGAACCATCCAACCACTTGAAACCATCTTTATTAAATGTCCATGGAAATAAAGATAGCAACTCAGGTCGATCTAATGTCTCTAACTTTATCAACAAGTCCTCCATGCCTCCTGCAGCATCTAGTGCAACAAAACAAACAGTAAACGCGCCTAGAAGAGCTAATAATAACTGGATAAAGTCAGTAACCACAACTGCCCAAAGACCACCTAATACTGTGTAAACAAGCAAAAATAAAGCCACTAAAGTCATTAAACATATAGTGTCACTGAAGACACCAAATACAATATGACCATTCACGACACCTAATGATTCAGCTACTTTACGCAGTGCCAAGAATGCATAGCCAATCCCAATGCAATTAATTGGAACAGAAAGTAAAAAAGCTTTTATACCTCTTAAATATGCTGCTGGTTTACCCCCATATCGTAATTCAGTAAAGGCTGCATCAGTCAATACTCCACTACGCCTCCAGAGAGGAGCGAATACAACTGTCATAGCAACATGAGCAAGTCCAAAGCTCCACCACTCCCAATTCCCAGCCAAGCCTCTAGTCCCAATAATGCCTGCCACATAAAGAGGGGTATCAATCGAGAATGTTGTAGCAGCCATGGACATTCCTGCAAGCAAGCCACTTAGACGACGACCAGCAACAAAATAATCTGCTTCATTATGATTTTTTAGAGAAATATAAATTCCTAATATCAAGGAAAAAATTAAATACAAAAATAATATGAACCAATCAATAAATGTCATAAGAGCTTGCACATAATTTATTTGTCAGACTTAATTTATTTTAATTTTATCAATTGTTCGCCTTCTTAACTGTCCACAAGCCGCATCTTTATCTCTACCTCTACTTGCACGAACACTGACAGCAACTCCCTTATTTTCTAATAGTTCTCTAAAACTATTCACTCTGGATTGGCTAGGTCGTTTAAAATTCTCTTCAGCAATTGGGTTATAGGCTATTAAATTCACATGACTCTGAAAGCCTCTCATCAGAGCAGCTAACTGCTCAGCATGAAGATCTTTATCATTCACCCCACCAAGAAGGATATACTCAAAACTTACTCGTCTCCCAGTGAGTTCTATATATTTTTTACAGTCTTTGAGTAATGTATTAATTGGATAAGAGCTAGCCGAGGGGATTATTGACTCACGCAACGTCTGATTAGGGGCATGAAGACTGACCGCAAGAGTAAATTTAACTCTACCTAAACGATCTTGAGCTAATTTTGCGAAATCTAAGAGAGTATGAGGTATTCCAACAGTGCTAACAGTTATCTTCCTTTGACCAATACCAATATCATTCGTGAGACATTCAATAGAGTCTAAAACATTACGAATATTCAAAAGTGGTTCGCCCATGCCCATAAACACGACATGGGTGGGTCTCCTATTCATTGTTTCTCTAACACTAATAACTTGATCAACTATCTCATTTACATTAAGAGATCTATTAAGCCCTCCCTTTCCAGTTGCACAAAATTTGCAGCCCATGGGACAGCCAATTTGACTAGAAACACAAACCGTTAGTCTTTTGTTTGTGGGTATTCCTACTGTTTCTATAATCTCATCATCAATGGTCCTCTTCAATAGCTTTAACGTTTCATCTTCTGCTACCACTCTATTGATTTCATCCAATCTCCCAATGTGTATTCCTTTATTTGCAAGTGAATCTCGCCATTTTTGGGGCAGAACAGTTATTGCATCTAAGCTTTTTGCCCCTCTCCGATAAATCCATTCATGAATTTGCCTACCACGAAAAGCTTTTTCACCCTCTTGACAAGCAAACTCTTCAAGATCTTCCGAACTTAAGCCAAGCAAGAATGAGTTACTTGATAGTTTAGGAAGTTTTATCACCAGTTCATTAAGCCATGTCCCAATTTATATTCCAAAAGTACTAATGCAATAAAACCAATCATTGCCCATCTACCATTAATTCGTTCAGTATGTGTGTGAAAGCCATAGCGAGGTAATTTACGCTTGGGGACTACAGGTGGATCAATCATCGATGGACTTTTAAGTGGAGATACTAAATATTAGAAAGTTTAAAAGAGTATTGTAGAAAATTCATTTTATTCATCTGAAAGCAAGCCTTCTTCTTGCAAGCCCTCTAAAGCAGCTGGGTCTGGCATCTGGTCTTCGGGTGATTCTTCATCACCGGTTGGACGCGCAAATGCTGCAAAATTGCTTGTTGTAGGATCAATTCCATGTCTACTTCTAGTTGCCTCTAGATCCTCTTCACTTGGATCATCCAAAACAGAGGTGTTCTTAGCAACTGGCGAAGAAGGCATGTCAACAGTATAGTCAGGTCTAAGGTTTTGTATCCTTCTATAACCAGCTGGGTCTTCTGCCAGGATATCTGGATGCGGACCTGCTTCAGCATTTAGCTCTTCAACAAAGCCACTAAAACCTGTGCCGGCAGGGATGAGACGACCAATAATCACATTCTCTTTAAGTCCGCGAAGCCAATCAGACTTACCTTCAATAGCCGCTTCGGTCAGGACTCGAGTTGTTTCTTGGAATGATGCAGCTGATATAAAGCTATCAGTATTTAGTGAAGCCTTTGTAATACCAAGTAAAACAGGAGTAAATTCCGAAGGGGCACCTCCAGTAATGGATATAGCCTGATTCGTATCTTCAACTTGCCTAAGTTCTATCAACTCTCCTGGTAAAAATGTTGTATCTCCTGCATCCTCTATTCGAACTTTACTAGTCATCTGTCGAACTATTACTTCTATATGTTTATCGTCTATAGCTACACCCTGAGACTTATACACATTTTGAACTTCACTTACCATCCTATGCTGTAGCTTAGCTATGGCCTCCTGAGCCGCATCCATTAGAGGTTTTTGATCACGCAAGTCTGCAAAGAAGCATTCCAAAAGCTCATGTGGGTTTACTGGGCCATCAGTCAGAAACTCACCCGCCACAACTTGTTGTCCGTTTCTAACCATTACGTTACGACCTAACAAAATTGGATATTCTGAAATAGCATCATTGTCCTCAATAATAGTTACGACTACGGAATCGTCGTCATCTCCTTTTTTAATATCTACTGTTCCTGATTTTTTACATAAAATAGCTGAATCCCTGGGCCTACGAGCTTCTAGTAATTCTTCAATCCTTGGTAAACCCTGAACAATATCACCCGTTTTTTGCCTTTCAAAAACCAATAGGGCCAAACCATCGCCCCTTTGTACAAGATCCCCGTCACGAACATGAAGGACAGAGTCTGGTGAGACCATATAGGGTCTACCAAGACGCAACTTAACCTTCTTTCCATCAATATTTTCTATCTCACCACATGCTCCAATTGGTTGATCTTTTGAAACGAAGTCTCCATCCACTACTCTTTGTCCGACTTGTAAAAGAGTAGTTCCTTTAGAATCAATCGTTATTGTATCTTCATCCCTTTCAACTATGAGTCGGCGAACCGGCTCACCATCAATCGAATCAGGTAGTTGAACAATGCCTTCTTCCTTACATAAGATCTGCGTTGTAGCCACAACATCACCTGCTTTAACAATTTGAGCATTTTCAATCTGTAATTCAGTATGTGTTGAGCCATGACTTGAATCAGAGGTGGTATCTCTTCTGACTAAGATGCTTTCAAGAATAACCAATTTCAATCTATCAATACTATTTGACCCTGAGTCTTGAACGACTTCTACGTCTACCGTCATCTGTGGAGTTGTTTCGAATGTCTCAAGCATAAGTTGAGTTTTAAGCAACTCAACACCCTCAACAGATTTAATAAGCTCGCCATCCTTAAAAGCAAGTCTTTGTGAGGCTTTTATTCCTAGTGATGGTCCTTTAACTTGTTTAACGTGTTCTAGTTCAGGTAATTGTGCTTCGTCAGGAATAGTGAATTCCTCTACTGGTCTTAATAAGAGACCTTTACCTTCTGGTGTTTGAACTGATTGGACCATTACCATTGAATCAGTTTTAATCCCTTTTGCGATTGTTTCACCAGGATTAACTATTTGCCCATCACCTTCAAACCTATCAAGAGCTTTACTTTCTTTACATAGTTTAAAAGTACCGCTTCTCACAATGATCTCTCTAAGAATATCATTTTTTTGTGTAACGGTTACTATTCCAGCGGTTTGACTAAAAATATCCTTAACGACTTCTGTTCCTGCCTCTATCCATTGGCGATCTTTAATCATTAACAATGAAATATCCTTATTAATTTCATGAGTTTCTTGGGGAATCCACAATAGAGTTCCACCTTTGCTAACTTCATAACCATTCTTTGCAGAGCGAGCTTTCTTAATTGTCAACCCAGGTGCATATTTAATAAGTCCTCCTGTCTCAGTTTTAAAGCGGTCATCTGCCAACTCAGCTATTACCTCGTTATTCCCAATTTTACTTCCTGGAATAGTATTCAATCTATAACGAGTATTATCCTTAGCTTCAAGATGCCATATTTCCCCTGAGTGAGTCGATTCTTCAAGTAATTTAAAATCACTTAAAGTCATCGAAGTTGTCACTATTTGAACTTCTCTAGAATCACCAATAGAATCTCTGAGTCTAACCTCACCTCCAAACTCACTTGCCTGGCTTGCTTCGGCTAAGACTTGTCCTTCCTTCACTGGAACATTGCTAGATACTACTGGCATAGCATTAGGAGGTAGGTTATATACGTCTCCCGCGAGCACCCATAGTCGACCAAGTCGTTGAGCTTTAAGAGTTATGTTTCCCTGCCTATCAGTAACCTCCCTCGGTTGGATAATTGTTTCATACCTAACTTGCCCCGCTAGATCACAGATTACATCTTTAGTAGCCTTTTCTACACTTTTTTGCACGGCTCCACTAGCAATCTGAGCGACAGTCACATCTATATCAATATGTTGACCATTGTCTACAAAAAGTAGAGAGCCAATAGGTATATCAATTTTCTGAGCTTTACCATTATTTGAAGGAACAATACTAAGGTTGAAATCAACTTCTGCTTGCTGAGCCTCAACACCGTGTGGTGTTCTATAACCTCTTACTCTTGCATTTGAACCAAATTCAACTTTTCCTGAGACAGTAGATCGAACGACACCAGTTTCTGCTGTTGAAACACCACCAGTATGAAAAGTCCTCATAGTTAATTGGGTACCTGGCTCTCCAATAGATTGAGCAGCAACAATACCTACCGCCTCGCCTAAATCAACTAGCTGATTATGCGCTAGTGCCCATCCATAACATTTACGACAAACTGACCTAGTCGCCTCACATGTAAGAGGAGATCTAACACTGACACTTTGAATATTGGATTGTTCAAATTTCTTAGAAAGTTGAGGATCAATTGGAGTATCTCTTTCAGCTAACACTTCCTGATTTGAATTAACTACTTGTTCGGAAGTCAGGCGACCAACAAGCCTATTACTAAACTTTCCATCCTCTGCACTTATCGAGATTGATCTTGTCGTACCACAATCCTCTTCTCTAACAATTACGTCTTGAGCGACATCAACCAAGCGTCTAGTCAAATATCCAGAGTCAGCAGTTCTTAGAGCAGTGTCAACAAGACCTTTACGAGCTCCATAAGAGGAAATTACATATTCAGTTACAGTTAGTCCCTCTCTAAAGTTTGTTCGTATTGGTAAATCAATGATCTCACCTTGAGGATTAGCCATTAATCCTCTCATGCCAACAAGCTGACGGACTTGAGACATATTTCCCCTGGCTCCTGAATTAGCCATCATCCATACTGAATTTAAAGGATCATTTTGATTGAAATTCTTTTTAACTGCATCAACTAATCTTTCATTAGTCTCTGTCCACGTATCTATAACTTTTGTATGTCTTTCGACCTCAGTAATTTCTCCTAATCTATAGCATTCTTCTGTGGCAGTGATTAACTCTTCAGCCTGACCAAGTAAATCTTGCTTCGCATCAGGAACCTTTAAATCATCAACTGATATTGAAACAGCTGCCTGTGTTGCATATCTGAAACCAAGATCTTTCAAATTATCTGCCATAGCAGCAGTTGCAGCAGTTCCATGATGCTTGTATGCCCATGCAACTAAATTTTTCAGACCTTTCTTATCAACTACTTTATTTCTAAAAGGTGGGGGAGTTTTAGACAGTCTTTGAACAGCCTTCATCGCTGCTGCTTTCTTTGCTTTAGAGCCTCTTTTTGCTTTTGATTTGGTAGAGGATTTACGAGTTTTAGGAGAGGAAGAAGTCATGAAAAATAGCTATTCAAGTAAAAGGAAATGTGTTCTAAGAGTTATGAGGTGGCAGCTACAGCATCAATAATTGTATGATTCATCACGACACGTCCAACTGTAGTCAAGATATAGCGGCTAATTAAGCTTCCATCTTCATCTAATCGGTCACGTCGATATGTCCATTCCTCGATACGTGTACCATCTTGCAAAATCTCTGAATTACGTGGTTTCTGAAGCTCATCGTCATCCTCAATTTCACCAGGGAATCGAACCCAAACCCAATCATGGAGATCTATTCTTTTGTCTTCAAGAGCCTGGAGAACATCTTCAAGTGATGCATATGTATGCGCATGATCTCCAAACTTGGGCTGCTGTGCTTGAGGCTGAATTGCAGTTAGGTAGTACGATCCTAAAACCATATCTTGAGATGGGGTAACAATCGGATCTCCTGTCGCTGGTGAAAGAATATTATTACTAGCTAGCATTAGCATCCTCGCCTCTGTTTGCGCCTCAATGGCTAAAGGTACATGCACAGCCATTTGATCTCCATCAAAATCAGCGTTAAAAGCAGGACATACCAAAGGATGTAATTGTATGGCTCGCCCAGCAACTAATTTAGGTTCAAAAGCTTGAATACCTAGTCGGTGCAAAGTAGGAGCACGGTTGAGCAGAATAGGATGACCATCTATAACTTCTTGTAATACCTGCATAACTTCATCATCTGCTTTCTGTATCAATTTCTTTGCTGCTTTGATGTTATTAACAATATTCTGGCGGATCAACCTATGAATTACAAAAGGCTGAAAAAGTTCTATTGCCATTTCCTTTGGCAATCCACATTGATGCATTTTCAATTTAGGGCCAACTACTATTACCGAACGACCCGAATAATCAACTCTTTTCCCAAGTAAGTTCTGTCTAAATCTGCCTTGCTTACCCTCGATAATATCGCTTAATGATTTCAAGGGGCGATTATTTGCGCCAACAACCGTTCTTCCTCTTCTGCCATTGTCTATAAGTGCATCTACTGCCTCTTGTAGCATCCTTTTTTCATTCCTAACGATTATCTCTGGAGCTAATATTTCCTGAAGACGAGCAAGACGATTGTTCCTATTGATTACCCTTCGATATAAGTCATTTAGATCTGAGGTGGCGAATCTACCTCCATCTAATTGCACCATAGGTCGCAAATCAGGAGGTATAACAGGTATCGCATCTAGAACCATCCACTCAGGACTAGCGCTTGTTGCAATAAAATTGTCTATTACCCTCAGTCTTTTGATAAGCTTAGCTCTTTTCTGACCTTTGCTTGTTGCAATTTCTTCTCTTAATTGCTCAGCAACTTCTTTTAAATTTAAGTCTTCAAGTAATTGTTTTAGAGCTTCCGCGCCTATTCCCACAATGGGTTCATTCTCAATAGTTGAATCCTCTGCATAAATCTCGTCTTCAATCTCGAGCCACTCATCTTCTGTTAATAGCTGTTTATATTTTAGATCTTTGCTGTCTCCTATATCTAAAACAACATAACAATTAAAGTAAACAATTTGCTCAACATCTCTAAGAGGCATGTCTAACAAAATAGCAACATAGCTAGGAATACCTTTTAGATACCAAACATGCGATACGGGAGCTGCTAATTTAATAAATCCCATTCTATGTCTTCTTACTCGGCTTTCTGTTACTTCAACACCGCACCTTTCACAAACAATTCCACGATGCCTAACTCGCTTATATTTTCCACAATGACACTCCCAATCCTTTGATGGACCAAAAATCTTTTCACAAAATAATCCATCCATCTCAGGCTTCAAGGTTCGATAATTTATTGTTTCCGGCTTGGTAACTTCCCCTACAACTTGACCATTAGGCAAAGTCCTTTGCCCCCACTCCATTACTCTTTCAGGAGAGGCTAATTTAATTTTGACATAATCAAAATGGTTTTCCGTACGTAGATTGCTATTAGTCATGAGAAATTAGTGTTTTTTGATGATTGTTTTCGATTAAGCCGATTATTCCTCGTATTCTTTGCCTAATGATTCATAGGTAGGTCTACTTGGGGTGCTTCTACGAGGATTGACGTCTTGCATTAGATCAACCTCCTTCCCATCATCTGTATAAACTCCAATATCTAATCCCAAAGACTGTAGTTCTCTCATCAAAACTTTGAAAGATTCTGGAGTCCCAGGCCTTGGAATTGGTTTTCCTTTTACAATCGAGTTAAGCGCTTCATTACGACCTTGCATGTCATCGGACTTAACAGTTAGAAGTTCTTGCAAAGTATATGCTGCTCCATACGCTTCTAGTGCCCATACCTCCATTTCTCCAAGCCTCTGTCCACCTTGCTGGGCTTTTCCTCCTAGAGGTTGTTGAGTAACTAAAGAATATGGCCCTGTAGATCTAGCATGAATTTTATCATCTACTAAATGTACAAGTTTGAGGAAGTGAGCGTAGCCAACAGCAACTGGTTGATCAAAAGGTTCACCGGTGCGCCCATCCTTAAGGAGTAACTTACCAGGATCCTGAGGATTATATACCCATGATTTACCAGGCTGATTTGCCGCCTCTTTTAAGTAGGCCTGAACAGTCTGATTAGACATTTCTGATCCATACATCTCATCAAACGGTACAATTTTAACTCGACAACCCAAGTTTGAAGCAGCCCAACCCATGAGGAGCTCAAAGACTTGTCCTACATTCATTCTACTTGGAACTCCAAGTGGATTAAGGCATATATCTACAGGTGTTCCGTCAGGTAGATAAGGCATATCTTCCCTTGGAAGTATTCTGCTTATAATTCCCTTGTTACCATGCCTACCAGCCATTTTATCGCCAACTTGAATTTTTCTACGTTGAGCCACATAGACCCTGACAACCATATTTGCGCCTGGTGGCAACTCATCTCCTTGTTCTCTTGTATAGATTCTGACATCAACTACTCGTCCTCTTTCAGTCGAGGGAACTCGAAGAGAATTATCTCTAACATCTCTAGCTTTTTCTCCAAATATAGCTCTTAAAAGTTTTTCCTCAGGAGGTTGATCTGATTCTCCTTTAGGGGTTACTTTCCCTACAAGTATGTCTCCACTCTCAACGAAAGCCCCTATTCGAATAATCCCCATTTCATCCAAATTGGAAAGACTTTCTTCGGATACGTTTGGTATCTCTCTTGTTATCTCTTCAGGACCTAACTTGGTTTGACGAGCTTCTATTTCATATTTTTCTATATGGACCGAAGTATATAAATCATCTTTAACTAACCTTTCGCTTACGAGAATTGCATCTTCATAGTTGTAACCCTCCCATGGCATATATGCAATTAATACATTTTGACCAAGAGCTATTTCCCCTCCTTCACATGCCGACCCATCTGCTAAAACTTGCCCAACAATTACTGGGTCGCCATTAAAAACTATAGGCCTATGGTTTAAACATGTATCTTGATTAGATCTCTGATATTTTTGCAAAAAGTGAGTGTGATCGTTGCCTTCCTCATCAGTAACGACAATTGCATTGGCATCAACATAACTCACTGTTCCATTTACTTTAGAAATTGGAACCATCCCAGAGTCTCTAGCAACTTGAGTCTCTAAACCAGTTCCAACTAAAGGTCTTTCTGGACGCAAAAGAGGAACTGCTTGTCTTTGCATATTTGAACCCATCAAAGCTCTATTAGCATCATCATGTTCCAAAAATGGAATTAAAGATGCAGCTACCGAAATAACTTGAACAGGTGATAGTTGGACATAATCAACTTGCGCAGGAGAGACTGTTTCAAAATCCTGTCTATACCTCACTGGAACCAGTTCTGCCAGTATGTTGCCTTCTTCGTCTGTAGCCACATCTCCAGGGGCTACCCTACACTCATCCTCTAAATCTGCAGATAGATAAATAGGATCTCCTTGCTTGAGTAATCTTCCATTTTCTACCTTCCAAAATGGTGTCTCGATAAAACCATATTCATTAACTCGAGCATGTGTCGCTAGTGAATTAATTAGACCTGCATTTGGTCCTTCAGGAGTTTCAATTGGGCAAAGTCTTCCATAGTGGGATGGATGAATATCCCTAACAGCAAAACCAGCTCTTTCACGAGTTAAACCTCCTGGTCCAAGGGCAGAAATACGTCTTTTATGAGTTAATTCAGCTAATGGATTTGTTTGATCCATAAATTGACTTAATTGACTTGAACCAAAAAATTCCTTTATTGCTGCAACTAAAGGTTTTGGGTTTACTAATTGCGCTGGAGTGAGTGAATCTGTTTCCCCAACTGTCATTCTCTCCTTAATTATTCTTTCAAGTCTATTCAAGCCGACTCGAACTTGATTTTGTAAAAGTTCACCGACTGACCTTACTCTTCTATTACCTAAATGATCGATATCATCAAGAGTAGCCCCGCCAACATCTAATTCTAAATTTATCAAATAATCTAGAGTTGAAAGGACATCTTCGTTAGTAAGTGTTCTTATATTGTCAGGAATAGTTAGACGTAATTTCTTATTAATTTTATATCTACCAACTCTCCCAAGGTCGTATCTTTTTGGATCAAAAAACCGCGTTTGTAGAAGCTGTTGTCCACCACTAACTGATGGAGGCTCACCTGGCCGTAACTTTTTATAAAGCTCTAACAAAGCTTGATCTTCTGAACTTATTCCTTCCTCATTTGCCGCATCAATTGACTTTTTATAAAATTCAGGATGTCGTAATTTATCTATCACATCATTATCTGACAAACCCATTGCCCTCATAAGGACATGAGCATTGATTTTTCTTGTTTTATCTACACGAACATGCAACAAATCATTTTTATCAGTTTCAAATTTTAACCATGCTCCGCGATTAGGAATAACACTTGCATTATAAGTTCTTCTACCATTTTTATCTTGCTCATCTTTGAAATAAACTCCTGGACTACGAACAATTTGGTTAACTATTACCCTTTCAGCACCATTTATTATAAATGTCCCACGTTCAGTCATTAAAGGGAGTTCCCCTATAAAGACTTCTTGTTCTTTGATCTCTCCTGTTTCTTTATTAACTAACCGACAAGTAACATACATTTGCGAAGCAAAAGTTGCATCTCTTCTTTTTGCTTCTTCAACATCATGTCTAGGACGCTTGAGTTTATATTCCGACCCTATAAAATGTAACTCAAGCTTACCGGTGTAGTCAGTAATTGGAGAAAAGTTGTCTAATTCTTCTATCAAGCCTTTATCTAAAAACCATTTAAAACTTGATCTTTGGACCTCAACCAAATCAGGCAGATATGTAGCTGCTTTGGCTACCTGAATCGCGCTTCTGCTCATTCGAGAACCTGCGTTTATATTTAGAGGACGGGGTTAATGTCTTGTCCTTTTGGTCAAAATGATCTTAACCGAGAAAAAACACAAAAAGATCTCGGCAAAGGCTGAGATCTGAGAATGAATTTAATTAATCAACGAACAAACTGACTAAAAAGGAAGAACCTTAAAGCGTAGATACCACGCTATACAAGACAATAAATAACTCTACACTTAAAAATGAAAAATAACTACTACAAACAACTGTTTTTAAGGCAACGCAAACAATTCTCGAGCATTTTGAGTTGTTCTTTCAGCAATTTCAGCAAAGCTTTCCTCCCTAAGCTCTGATATTTTCTCCACCACATGCTTTACGAAAGAAGGTTCGTTCCTTTTACCTCTATGCGGAACAGGTGACAAGAAAGGACTATCAGTTTCAACCAGAAATCGTTTAGGAGGAACTTTTTTAGCACATTCATGAATATCAATAGCGTTTTTGAAAGTTACATTTCCACTAAAGCTTATGTAAAAGCCCAAATTCAGGAACTGTTGCATCTCATGGACTTTGCCACTCCAGCAGTGCATTACACCTTTCGGACAGCAACCATCTTGAGAGAGCTTAGAAAAAACTTCTAACATTTCTTTTGCAGCATCTCTACAATGCACAATGACTGGCAAATTTAATTCAAAAGCCAAGTTTAATTGCGGCATTAAGATTGATAATTGCTCACTCAAATTCTCTGCTTTAAATAGATCCAGTCCTAATTCTCCTATTGCAACAACTCTACTGTCATTAAGCGCTGCATTTTTTAAAATACTTAGAGTATCAGGCTCCCAATGATGAGCATCCAATGGATGTACTCCAACGGAATATCGCATTTCCTGAAATTGATCAGCCATTGATTTAATAGCTGGAATTTCAGAAGGTTCTACGCAAGCGTGTAATAAAGCTTTAACACCTTGAGATCTCCATCTTTGAGCTACTTCTTCTCTATCTTCGTCGAAATTAGAAAATACGATATGGCAATGGCTATCGATTATTGAACTTTTGGAATCGCTCAAGATGCAAAATAAAATCTTCTTTCAATATTAAATCTTAGATAATTTATTCTCAAACAACTTCTTTCAAAGCTTTCTTAAGCGCAACGCTAAGTCTAGATTTTTGATTGGCTCCTGTGTTTTTGTGAAAAACACCTTTTTTAACTGCTTTATCAATTTTGCTAAAAGCTAAATTAAATGTTTTTTGCAGGTTTGCTTTGGATTCATCTCCAGGCTCTTTTTCAAATATTCCACATGCTACAAAACATCGCTTCATTAGAGTGCGAACTGTAGATTTGTAAGTTTTGTTTTCGAGGCGGTTGCGTTCCGCAATTTGAATTCGCTTTTTAGCTGAGTTAGTATTTGCCACGGAGGCTTAGTAATTTAATCTTATATTAATCCACACTACCTCAAGACCATGAAGAAGATCTACATAAATCAAAATTAAGGCATAAGATAATCAAATTGAACCAATAGCCAAAAGTTCATGACTGAAATAATTAATAAAAAAGAGGTTCAAGGAGCCCCTTCAAAAAAGGTGGCAATAAAAACAGTCAAAAATATTGATCAAGCGCACTTTGAGCTCAAAAGAATTACAGATAGAACATCTGGGACCTTCCAAGATAAAGCTATAAAGGTAGTTGACGATATTCTTAAAAACGTAAATGAAAGGGGTGATGAGGCTCTTAAGGAATACACCTCTCGTTTTGATGGATTTCTAGCGGAAACATTTGAAGTTCCATCAGATTTAATATTGAAAGCATGGGCAGAGACGCCTAGGGAGCTACAAGATTCGCTGTTATTGGCAAAAAAACGAATTGAAAAATTTCATAGTCTTCAGCTACCCAAAAATATCAATCATACCGGTCCCTATGGTGAATTTCTTGGACGCAGATGGAGTCCTGTTGAGAAAGCGGGTATATATGTCCCTGGCGGAAGAGCAGCTTATCCAAGCACTGTCTTAATGAATGCTATTCCTGCCTATGTAGCAGGGGTAAATCAAACCATAATGGTTTCTCCAGCCAATGAAGAAGGGGAACTGAACCAAACCGTATTAGCTGCAGCACATATTACAGGTATCGATAAAGTTTTTCGTATGGGAGGTGCTCAAGCCATTGGTGCACTTGCTAGTGGAACTGAATCAATTCCAAAAGTAGATGTAATTACTGGGCCTGGAAATATTTATGTAACTTTAGCAAAGAAAAAAGTGTATGGGAAAGTAGGGATTGATTCGCTAGCCGGTCCAAGTGAGATCCTAATAATTGCTGATCAATCAGCAAAATTGGAACATGTAGCATCAGATATGTTAGCTCAATCGGAACATGATCCTTTAGCTTCAGCAATACTAATTACCACTGATAAAAATTTAGCGGAAAAATTACCAGCAGAAATTGAACGTCAATTAATCAATCATCCAAGATTGGAAATATGCCAAGAATCAATAAATAACTGGGGTCTAATAATCCTCTGTGATCTTCTAGATACTTGTGCAAAATTAAGTGATACTTTTGCCCCAGAGCATCTGGAATTACTTGTAAAAAACCCTCAAGAATTATCAAAAAGCATCAAGAATGCAGGGGCAATATTTATGGGCCCATGGAGCCCTGAGGCTATTGGAGATTACCTAGGGGGACCTAATCACACTCTTCCTACTTCAGGGACCGCAAGATTTGCTAGTGCTCTTGGGGTTGAAACATTTATGAAAAACACTTCAATTATAGATTTTTCAGAAGAAGCCTTTAATGAGAATAAAAATGCAGTTGTGCAATTAGCCCATAGCGAAGGGTTACATAGTCACGCTGAATCAATTCGAATTAGAGATTCTAAATCTTATTAAGTGATTCAACACCTACTACTCCATTTTCTACTTTTCCAACCAATACTTCATCTGTAAGGTTTACAAATAATCCATTTTCTAAAACTCCTGGAATGTTGTTAATTTGACTTTCCAAAGATTCTGGCTGGTCAATACCATTTCTAAAAGTTAAATCAAGTACCAAGTTGCCCTGATCAGTGACCACAGGTCCAGCCTTTCTCTCCGCCATTCTTAGATTTCCTTCACCTCCAAGATTTTTTAATGTTTTTTGTACTTGTTTCCAAGCAGTGGGGAGGACCTCTACTGGTAATTTGAAATCAAGGTTTAATTTTTTAACAAGTTTTGTTGAATCAACTACAACTATAAATTTTTTAGCCAAAGCAGCAACAAGTTTTTCTTGCACATGACAAGCTCCGCCTCCTTTAATAAGTTGAAATTTGGGGTCCACCTCATCTGCACCATCAATTGCAAGATCTATTTCTGATACAGATGAGAGAGCTTTGAGTGGTATGCCTAAATCAGACGCAAGCACTTCGCCTTGAAAAGACGTAGTAACTCCAACAACGTCTTTAATTTCTCCAGATTTTATCTTCAGAGCAAGAGCTTCAATCATTAAAGCGGCTGTAGATCCAGAACCAAGACCAAGAATCATCCCATTTTGAATTTGATCCACTGCAGCCTGGGCAACTGCTTGTTTCATTTGATTTTGAAGATCCATTTAGTCGTACCTTTTCGAAAGACAGTAGCAAGATTTTTAACTAATTCCAGGTAAAGCAGCAGGCTTAATAGAAAGATTAATCTCTTTATTGTTTCGAACGACTTCTAATTCAAAAGGTTTTCCTATTTGGGCATTCTCTACTTGCATAAGCAAAGACTTAGGATCATTAATTTCATTCCCTCCTGCATTTATAACAAGATCACCGCGTCTTAAACCACCCTTTTCTGCTGGGCTTTGAGGGATAACAGATTGAACAAGTGCTCCTGATCGTTCAGGTAAAAAAATCAATGCATTTGGATCTTGATTATGCTCTTTAGCTATACGTTCATTCAATAAAACCAACTGAGCACCAATGTAGGGATGAATAACCTCACCATTTGCTAGCAGTTGATTAGTCACTCTTGAAGCAAGATTGATTGGTATCGCAAACCCAAGTCCAGCCCCTGGGCCTGATCTAACCAAAGTATTTATTCCAATAACTTCTCCTTTTGAGTTTATCAATGGTCCTCCTGAATTACCTGGGTTTATTGCTGCATCAGTTTGAATTAAATCTAATCTCTTATCAGCAAAGCCAAGACTATTAATGTCTCTATGTAGACTACTAATTATACCAAGTGTAACAGTGCTTTCAAGGCCATAAGGTGTCCCAAGGGCAATGGCCCAATCACCGACTTGAATATCTTCTGAATCTCCCAATTTTGCACTTTTGAAATCAGAAAATTCTTTAATTCTTACCAAAGCCAAGTCAGTGACCTCATCGGTTCCAACAACTGTTCCATCCACTTGGTTTCCATTTTGAAGAGTGATCGTTACAAGATCAACTTTTTCCACCACATGAGCGTTGGTGAGAACCAATCCAGAGCTATCAATTATCACCCCAGAACCCTGACCCTTCTCTTTTTTTGGGAAAGTCCCCAAATCACCTAAAAGATCTCTGAGTAATGGGTCTAACAAATCAGATTCAAATTCATCCGTTTGCAGTTCTCTTTCGATATCAATCCTTACTACCGATGGTGAAACCTTACTAGCGACATTAGCAACAAAACTATGAGAGTCACTTAGTTGAAAATCTTCTAAAGCAAATGCAGATATAGGGCTTAGCAAAAAGAAAAAAAGAAGAGAGGATAGTGAAAAAACAATCCTCAATCTCTTCATAATTTCTAACTTTCTAAAGCTTTGCATGGTTATTTCAACGTCCAAAAACAATAAAGTAAATCAATTCAAAATAATAATAAAATGATTTTAGAGGTCAGCGAAACCTTTATCTAGTAATATTTGATTGCCTGACGGTACCTCTTTTAGAAGAGGCGGGTCCTAGCTTAAACCTGTCGGGCTTTCAGCCCGACTTCGACACTGCCTTTGTCTAATCAAATCGTTACAGAATTGACAGCTCTTACAGAAAGGTCAGCAACTAACTATGGCTTTGATGTAATTGATCTTAAGATGTTGACTCATCTAAATCCAGTATCAATTCAAATAAATATTCGACACAAGAATCCTGAAAAGAAAGTTAGTATTGATGACTGCTCAATACTGAGCCATCATCTTGATGAAGCCATTCAAAATTCTTTAATCCTTGATCAACCCTTTACGCTAGAAATTAGCAGCGAGGGAATTAGTGATTTCTTAATTGATGAAAAAGATTTTAAAATTTTTAAAGGTTTTCCAATTGAAGCTACTTATCTGGATTTAAAAAAAATTGAACAACAAACAAATGGTTTGCTTCTAAAAAGGACTGATAATGATCTACAAATAAATCAAAAGGGAAAAATTCAACGCATCCCAGTCGAAGACGTCATTCAAGTCCGACTCACAACCCCCTCTGGTTAAGATCTAGATATTAATTATCTAACCCAATCATTTTCATCTTTATATCCCATCATCGATGGCTCTTGTTCTACTCCCAGGCTTAAATACCTTAATTGAAGACATTAGTGAGGAAAAAAAACTTCCATCACAAGTAGTCGAAGCTGCTTTGAGAGAAGCGCTACTAAAAGGTTATGAACGATATAGAAGAACTCTTTATTTGGGGATAAGCGAAGATCCTTTTGAAGAAGATTATTTTAGTAACTTTGATGTAGGTTTGGATCTTGAAGAGGAAGGTTATAGAGTTTTAGCAAGCAAAATAATAGTTGAAGAAGTAGAGAGTGATGATCATCAAATAGCAATAGCTGAAGTTATGCAAGTTGCTGATGATGCGCAAGTTGGAGATACCGTTGTCCTTGATGTGACTCCAGAGAAAGAAGATTTCGGAAGAATGGCTGCAGCTACAACCAAACAAGTTTTAGCCCAAAAGTTGAGAGATCAGCAAAGAAGAATGATTCAAGAGGAATTTGCTGACTTAGAAGATCCTGTCCTAACTGCCAGAGTCATCAGATTTGAAAGGCAATCAGTAATTATGGCAGTAAGTTCTGGCTTAGGAAGACCAGAAGTAGAAGCAGAGCTCCCAAGAAGAGATCAATTGCCAAATGATAATTATCGAGCAAACGCAACATTTAAAGTATTCCTTAAAGAAGTTAGTGAAATCCCGAGGAGAGGTCCCCAACTTTTTGTGAGCAGGGCAAATGCTGGGCTTGTTGTGTATTTATTTGAAAATGAAGTTCCTGAAATCCAAGAGGGTTCAGTTCGTATTGTTGCTGTTTCACGAGAAGCAAATCCACCTTCTAGAGCAGTAGGTCCAAGAACAAAAGTAGCTGTTGACAGCAATGAAAGAGAGGTGGACCCTGTTGGAGCATGTATTGGTGCAAGAGGAGCTCGAATTCAACAAGTAGTTAATGAACTGCGTGGAGAAAAAATAGATGTAATTCGTTGGTCTTCTGATCCTATTCAATACATTTGTAATTCATTAAGTCCTGCAAGAGTCGAAGTTGTTAGGCTTGTGGATCCAGAAGGTCAGCATGCGCATGTGCTAGTTCCTCCAGATCAACTTAGCCTAGCTATCGGAAGAGAAGGGCAAAATGTAAGACTTGCCGCAAGGCTGACAGGTTGGAAAATAGACATAAAAAATTCACAAGAATATGATCAAGCCACTGAAGACTCTGAGGTTGCAGAATTAATTGCTCAAAGAGAAGAAGAAGAATCTTTACAGAGAGAAGCAGAGCAGAGATTAGAAGCAGAGCAAGCAGCGAGAGCAGAGGAAGATGCACGCTTAAGAGAGCTTTACCCTCTACCAGAAGACGAAGAAGATTTTCAAGATGGGCAATTATCAAATGTAGATACTCAGGAGACAGAATCTGATTCTCCTGAAACTAAGGCAGATTGTGATACTGAAGACTCAGAAAATAAAACTGATGCAAGTTCAAGTGATATTGATGAAACAATTCAAGAGCTTGATAATGGCGAAGATGAAATAATTACAAAAGAGGAAGGAACCCGGTGAGTCAAAACCCCATTCTGCGCAGATGTGTAGCTTGCAAAAAAGTTCTTGATCGCAAGTCTCTTTTAAAAGTTACTAAAGATTTTCAGAATGGAGTAGTTCTCTCAAGCGGAATGGGTAGATCAGCCTATCTCTGTCCAACAGAATCATGCTTTGTAGAAGCTTTGAAGCGTAAACGATTACAAAAAGCTTTGAGATGTGATATTCACTCAAGCGTTTTCAATATGCTCCAAAAACAACTTAATACCTGCATTGATTCAGATAGTGAGGCATGATGTTTATTAAGAGAGCTAAGTCAACTCAAAAACCAAATCTAAAGTTCAAGCACAACATTAATGACCAGCAGCGGCAAAATCAGAATTTATGAATTGTCAAAGGACTTAAACCTTGACAATAAAGATGTGCTGGATGCAGCTCGAAAACTTGCCATAGCAGCGAAGAGCCATAGCAGCTCCATCAGCAGTCTTGAGGCAAATCAAATCAAAGATCTTTTAAAAAAAAGTGTTAGTTCAAAAACGTCAATCAACCCAAGCAAAAAATTAGATAAAGAAATTCTGTCCGTTAAAAAAGCTCCTATCAAAACTGAAAAGAATCAGAAGCCCCTACTTAAGCAAAATTCTCCTCAACAAGCAGAGCTTTCACAGCCAAAGTTAAATGTTCCTGTACAACCAGGAAAAACTTTAGTTAACAGCAAGGGATCATCTAAAGCAAACAATCAAAAAATTTTAAAAAACAAACTTCCTGAACAACAAAAACAAATAATCGCGCCCTCTAAGCCCAATAAACCACTGCCTCCAAAACCTAGAGATGAGGCGAACCAAACCATTAATAAGCCTGAGACTCAAACTTTTAAGGAATCTCTTCTTACCGAACAAAAAACAGATCAAAAATTAGTTAATCAACCTAAAAGTTCTCAATCAACTAAAAAGGCAATAAATCAACCACAAAAAACTTATCGTCAGCAGCCTAAAAGACCTATTGCACCACCAAGCAGACCAAAAATAAATATTGAAGAGAAAAAACAATTACAAACTAATAACCAGAATATAAAACGAAGGATCAATCAAGAATTGAATTCTTCACAGAAATCTAGTCCAGGGAATCCTCAAAAAATCAAAAGCCAAAACGTACAGAATTCACCCTCAAAAACACCTCAACCTCCAAAAAAAGGAAATACTCTTGAACTGGTTGGTGCCCCTATAAGAATAGATAAGCCTCCAATTCAACCTAGGACCAAC